>HF993331.1 GCA_000433875.1 Firmicutes bacterium CAG:884 | reverse complement strand
ATTTTTCTTTAATTCTTCTATTATTTTTAGATCAGGATTTTCAATTGTATGATACATAAGGCATACAATTACACCGAAAACAGCATTTGTTAATAATAGTTGTGGCATTTGTGATTGTATTATTGCAGTTGAAATAAGCAAGCAAACCAGTACAATTACAGGTATAAAGTTTTTTTCTTTAATTTTTGTTATATTGGTTATTATTACCATAATCATTATTAAGATATACACACTTGTTATTCCATAAACCATATTTACACTCGGTCCAAAAGTATATTTAGTATTATTCACATCATTAAAATATATTGGTAAGCTCATTATAATTATTGAACAAATAATATTAATTATTGAAAAGAAAAAAACGTATTTCTTATAGTGTTCTAATTTTTCATCTTTTTTATATTTTTCAAAGATTGTTATTACAAATGTATAATCTAAAAATCTGGACAGCCATAACACAATAAAAACTAAATACAATTTTTGAATAATTGTCCCATATATTTTTATGTTTGATGTAAAGACTATCAACAATTCAGTTATCATTGAAAATATACTTAATATCAATAAACAACCAAATATTTGATTTTCTAATTTCTTTTCTTTTTCTTTGCCAAAGAATACAAATGTTATTATCATAGTGTATAATAGCGCTGATACAGTTAAAAATATTGTTCCACTAGCACCCATATTACTCCCTCATCTTCATATATCAAGTATAACACGAAAAAAGCAAATGTGTACATCATTTACTTTATTTTAATATTTTTTTTACATTATTTTCTACAATTTGATTACCAATATTTTCAAGCTCTATAAAATTATACTTATTATTCTTTGTGTATGGCATTTTAGAAACAACTTCCACATAACTTGGAACTTCATAATCTGGTAACTCTAATGTGCATTTTTCCAATATAATTCTTTTTATTTCTTCTAAATCATTAATACTTTCATCTATTACTACAAAGGCCATTGGTACACTTATTGATTTTTGATCATTAACTCCAACAACAACACACTCTTTTATAAAAGGTAAATTCATAATTACTTCTTCTATGGTATCAGGACATATTTTAAAGGCATCTTTCTTTATCATTCTTCTAGTTCTTCCTTTAGTAAATACAAACCCATCACTATCTATATAACATAGATCACCTGATTTTACCCATTCCTTACCATTTTCATCTTTTTCTTTTATTTTTGCTGTTTCTATTGGATTATTTAGATATTTTACAAATAAATTATCTGATGATATTTTTAATTCACCCAACTCACCTTGGCTAACTTCTTCGTTTTTTTCATTAACTATCTTTATATCAATGCCTTTCATTGGAATACCTATGCTTCCTGGTTTACCAGCAAACATTGGTGTTACTAAAGCGGCACCTAAATCTTCATTATTGCCATAACCATTTATAAGTATTGTATTAAACTTTTGTTGCATTTCTATTATTTCTTCAGCACTTATTTTATCTCCGCCAGATACAAATGCTTGAACTCTTTTTAAACCTTCTAATATTTTTTTGTATTGTTTGATTTTACTTTCTAATTTTCTTTTATCTACTTCTGTGGATATTTCCTTTTCTAAATCACATAACTTATTATAAATATATCTATAATGAAGTGGTGCTGCTAAAGCAATATCAAACTTTCCTAAATCATTAAATACAGTATTTTCATCAATAAATGGATTCATTTCTGCTTTCATTGTGAATGCCATACTTGCATATATTGAATTACCAAGTCCATATATTATAAAAGGCGGTACTGAAATATGCATTGCATTTCCTTTATAGAATGGTAAATCTGTATATGCCATTTTTTGAACAGCTGAATTAAAATTGTATTCTGTATGCACTATTTGTTTTGGTTTTCCTGTACTTCCACTTGATTGAACAATTTGAGATGGTCTATCTTTTTCAAAACTTGCTGGGAAAACATTTACATTTTCACAGTTCTTTATAAAGTTCTTCATCTTTATGAATCTTTTATCAGGTAAAATAATTTTTTTACATTCTTTTTTATCTTTAATATTAGCAAGTACTTTTATAACTGGATTCAAGTAGTCTTTCGGTGAACATACTATTACTTTTTTTACATTTGTTTCATTTATAATATCATTTACAATTGGAACAAAGTCTTCAAAAACGATCAAAATTTCACTTGATGTGGAATTGATATATTTTATTAAATCTTTTCCCTTTGCTCTTAAATCAATCCAAGAAGATGTACATCCTAGTTTTGAAAGCGCTAATAAGCATTCTTGAACTACAGGCATATTTATTGTTAATATTGTTACAGTTTTTCCTTCTCTTACTCCTTCTTTATAAAGAGCAGCTGCTAAATTATCGGCAAACTTAAATAATTCACCATATGTCATATTATTACCCATAAATCCTGTTGCATATTCTTTTTCATTACCAATAGTTTCATTTTTTACAAGTGAATACATGGTTTGATTTAAATTGAATTCTTTTATTGGCTCTTTTCTATAATATTTTTCATAATTATTAATCATATCTATTTCCTTTTACTTTCCTTTTATATAGTACCTTCATTTTAGGGTTATCTCTATTTCCATTTTCATAACTTTCAACATAATCGTGGCTTACTTTTGATGCAGTATTTGTACTAGAATCAAATATGAAGGTCATTCTTTTTATTCTACCAATGACTTTTATGTTTCCTTCATCAGTTATTCTTCCTAAATCTCCTGTTTTAATCCATCTTTTATTATCAGAATCAATTACCATAACTTTTGATGTTTCGTTTTCGTTTTTATAATATCCTTGCATTACACCAGGACCACCAAGCCATATTTCACCATTTTCGTTTGATGTATATTTAATTTCTTCATTTCCATCAAAATTCATTATTTTAGCATCATATCCTATTAATGGTCGGCCAACGGTTCCAAACTCAAAAGTGTTATCAAACATACAGGTTGCACATCCACCTACTTCTGACATTCCATAACCATTCGCGATTTTATATTTACATCCGTGATTTTTTAAAAAGTCATTTACTTCTGTTTCATTTGTAAGTTTTCCACCACCTGATATTAAAAACTTAAACTTATTTAATTTAATGTTGTCAAATCCTTTATCATTAACTATTTTTTGCATAATAAACGGAATACCTTTTATGTGATTTAATTGATACTTTTTAAAATAATCACTTAAACAATCATAATTTATTTTTGGTACAACAACAAGCTCAATTCCGACTGATAAAGATAAATGAACTACATTATTTAATATATAAAGAGGAAATGGTGGAAGTGCAAGTAATTCTTTATCGTGTCTTTTAAATAGATTCGTTTCTTTCATTATTGAACATACTGAACTATTAAAAGCAATTGAATCTGTCATTACTGCTTTTGATTTGCCTGATGTTCCACTTGTATGAGTAAGTGTCGCAAGTAATGTGCCATCATAGTTAATATTTAAATCTTCGTATTTTAAACCTTGTTTCATAAAATCATCAAAATACATATACATATCATTATTCAATTTTTCTTTTTTTAATTCTTTTAATTTTTTTGTTTTTAATGATTTTATTAATAGTTTAATTTTACTTATTGCTTTAATTTTATCTTTTAAGTCAACAATTATAACATTTTTTAACCCTTTGTAATTTAGTTTATCTATTTTTTCTCTAATATTTCCGTATCCAACAAAGATACTAGATTCTGCTTCTTCTAGATAAAAGTCAAGTTCATCTTGACTTACTTGGGGATGTATTTGGTTAGTTACTGCTCCTATTTTATTTAAAGCATAAAAGCTTACGATATTTTCTATAGAGCTCGGAAGAGAAACTGTAACAATATCTCCTTTTTTTACACCTATACTAGCATAACTTCTAGCACACAAATCAATCATTTCAAATAATTTTCTATATGTTATTTTTGTCGGAGCAACATCAACTGATGCATCATATATTAAGGCGACATCATCTAAATTGTTTTTGTTTGATTCATATAAAAAATTATATAATGTCATATTGACATCTGGTACAACATTATTATATTTTTTCTTATTTAACCACGGTTTATCAACCGATGCATATCCGGTTTTATTCATAAACTATTCCTTCCATTTCTTTTAATTACAAATATTATATTTTAAATGATAGATTTAGTCAAACATTTGCTTATTCTATTATTTACTCTTTGTACACTTATACTTTTTACATTCATATTGTTTTCAATAATAATAATTTTATATTCTTCCCCTTGAATAAGTCCATTCTTTAAAGAGTAATAATCATCTTTTCCCATTGTATTTTTAGGAATGTTGGCAAAAACCCAACTATGGGGAATGTCTCTAAAATTAGCTTTATATTCACCTATACTTTTTATAAAGAAATTATCAATAATATTTTTAATAAATTTATTTTTATCTTCTATTATTTCTTTTTCTTCAATATATACGCGAGGAACCATTCCATTTTTTTCACTATCAAATAATGGAACAATGACACAATTATTTACTCTACTATCTTTTTTTATATATTCTTCAATTGGTCTGGGGTATACATTGTATCCATCATATCTTGGAAACATTCTATCGATTCTTTCAATATATTCAACAAAACCATTTTTATATATTTTTAAAACATCTTTTGTTGGCAAATAATTCTTGCCGTCAATTTCTTTAATATCAATTATTCTTTTATCATCTAAAATACCACTAGTCATTGTTTCAGTATGAATAAATGCTTCTCCTTGAACATCTTTTTCATATAGTTTCTCAAAACAATTTATTTCAAGATTTCTTATTTTAATATCAACTAAAGGAAGAGGTACACCAGGACTTCCTACTTTATTAAATCCATCGATAGTTGTAACTGAACATCCACCAAGTTCTGATAGTCCATAACCTTTCGTAAGCGCAACTGAAGCATTATGTTTTTTAAGAAAATCATTTATTTTTTCCTCATCTTCAACTGATGTATTCATTCCACCACTTGACGCATAAGTAAGAAATGATAAATCAGCATTTTGTGCATATGAACTTTTAATCAAATTAAGCCAACAAGGAGTGTTCGCTAAAACGATATTAGGTTTCAATTTTAATAATATTTCTGCAAACTTATCTGGACTAAACAAAGGAATTTCCATTAATTCCATACCTTCTACTAATCCTAAATTAGTTGTATTTACTGAACCATAACTTGCAAAGTATGGAATAAAATGCATCATTTTCATACCTGGTTTATAATTAAAACAGGCTAATTCATATTGTTTAGCAAGTGCATTTCGATTATAATCCGTAAGGGTAATTGGTTTTCCTATTCCGGTTGTTGTTCCAGATGTATGAGTGATTAGAGATAAATTTTTAGAATCTAAATGGTCATATGTAATATTTTCATATCTACTATCATTAATAATATTTTCCATTTTTAGAACTTTTTTATCAATTACTTTATTTATAAGTTCTGAATATATTCTTATGCTTCTTGGTAACACCTTAGTCATAAAATCACTATGATATATTATCATATTCTTGATTCCATACTTTTCTTTTAATTCTTTTCTTTTATTATATAGTGTTTTTAAAAACATTAGATCAAGAGAAATAATATCTGTTATTTTTTCATTTTCCACATATTTTTTTACCTTATCGTACGAAGATGTTGGATCAATGAAATCGCATACTGCTCCTGTCATATCCAAGGCATAATCAATATAACAAGTTTCAGCAACATTTGGCATCAATACAAGCACTCTTGAATTATTATGACGATTTATTCCTAGTGATGAAAAGGCTTTTGCATTTTTTTCAAAATTATCAAACATTTCTCCATATGTTATTTTTTTGTCAGCTTCGCTTAATGCGATTAAATCCGAATTATTTTTATTTTTTTCTTTTATTAATTCCCAGCTTTTAATGTTAGGAATACTAACATCTTTTCCTTTTAATATTTCCTTATAAAAATCATTTATATTCTTTTCCATAAAACCTCACTCAAAATTAGATTTATTATACAATTTATATTATATACTGTCAAATATAATAAAAAGACTTTATTTGAATAAAGTCTTTATTTTAGGCATATTTGATACCCTATCTATATCAAGTACATAATTATCGCTTGACATTTCTCTTAAAGGAATATCAAGTGAACATTCTTTTAAGGCACTTGCTATTTCTCTTAAGTCTTCATAATATCTAATTGCTTTATTAACATCATTTATATTAGATGCTAATCTTAAATACTTTCTTAATCTGATATCAACAGCATTTATTTTATCGTTTGGAATTGAATTATAACTAATGAATTCATTACCGTAATGTAAAGTTGAACGGCAAGCTTTAATACTATCATCAACAACAAAGTCAACACATTCTAGTTTATATGGATCATATTCATCTTCATCTTTATATAAATCAGTTAATCCAACAACTGCTAAAGAAATACCATCATTACCATTAATGTGTGATAAATGATTACTTGCTCTTTCTAAAGCATCTAAAGAATAAATATTTATACCTGAATTATGTAAATCTTTCATTGATAAAATACCATGTTTAACAATACTGTTTGCAGAAGAATAACTACTATTATGATGATATCTACCATTTACTGTTTTTCTTCCATAAATACTACTTGCTATATTATCATCAATAAACTCTAATACTCTATCCATAAAATCACCTATTTCTTAAAACTTAATTTTTTTGAATTGGCTAATTCATAAGTATCATTTAGAATCATAGATTCTTCATCTGTTGGAATAACATAAACAGGGATACTTGAATTACTTGTTGTAATAATTCCTTCGTGTTTTTCTTTGAATTTTGCTATTTTACTATTTTCTATTTTATCTAGTTCAAGATGCAAACTTTTTGCAAGCATATTTATAATTGCTGCTCTGATACTTTCTACATTTTCACCAATTCCGGCTGTAAAAATAATTGCATCAACATTAGCATCTAAATCAACATAATAATTGGCAATTGCATGCGCTACTGAGTTTCTAAACTTTTTAAAGGCAAGCATTGCATTTTGATCATTTTTACTAATTAAATCTTCAACATCTCTAAAGTCACTTTTAGAACAAATACCAAGTAAACCACTTTTCTTATTTAAGTCATCAATAACTTCATAAGCTGTTTTACCTGATTCTTGCATCATATAAGTAATAATTGAAGGATCGATTGAACCAGATCTAGTACCCATAATAATTCCATCTAAAGGAGTAATACCCATTGTTGTATCATATACTTTGCCATCTTTTATACAAGCTATAGATGCACCACTACCTAGATGACAGCTAATTATATTGACATCTTCTTTGTTTAATTTTTCTTGCATTACACTTGTAATATACTTATGGCTTGTTCCGTGAAAACCATATTTTCTTACGCCATATTTTGTATACCATTCATAGGGAACTGCATAAATATAACTTTCTTTTGGCATTGTTTGATGGAATGCTGTATCAAATACAGCAACATTTGGTGTATTAGGTAAAAGTTCCATCATTTTTTTGATAACTGCGATTTCACCTGGATGATGTAAAGGTCCTAATTTAGTTAAATAAACAATATTATTTAGAACTTCTTCATCAATTACAACTGAATCAGCATAGAACTCACCGCCGTGTAAAATACGATGACCTATATCATTAATATCATTGATATTTTCTATTACTTTATTATCAATTAGTTCTTTTATCATTACCATAGCGGCATCACTATGATCTTTTACAACAAACTTGTGCTTAATTTTTTCTCCATTTAGTTTTAATGTTACGAAAGAATCTTCTAAACCAATTTTTTCAACATTACCATTAATTAATTCTTTTTTTTCAGGCATTTCATACAAACTAAACTTTAATGATGAACTACCTGCGTTAATAATTAAAGATTTTGTATTCATAAGTTTTCCCCCTTTTTTAATACATATAAATAGTATCATACTATCAAATATCAGTCAAATTTAAATATTAAAAAAACTATGCTTTATAAACATAGTTTGATTAAAACTTTATTTTAATTGTTTCAGCTTCATCTTTTGACATTTCAAAAAACATTTCTGGTTTAAAATTAAATATTATGCCAAACATATTTGATGGAAACATTTCAAGTGAGTTTTTATAGGCTAAAACTGCTCTATTGTAACGACTTCGTGCTAATGATAGACTATTTTCTATATTAACTAAGTTGTTTTGTAAGTCCATAAAGTTTTTGTCAGCTTTTAATTCTGGATATTTTTCAAATGAAACAATCATTTTTTTAACTAGGTTACCTAGTTTTTTATTTGTTTCAATTTCATCTTCTTTATTAGATGATTTTATGGCTTCATTTCTTGCATTAATTACTTCTGTTAGAGTCTTTTTTTCATAATTAGAGTAACCTTTAACTGTTTCTACAATATTTGGGATTAAATCAGTTCTTTGTTTTAGCATTACTTCTACTTGACTCCATTTTTCTTTTACATTATTTAATAGTTTTGTAAAATAGTTATATATGAATACAACATATATTAGAGGTAAAACAATTATTACTATACTTATTATAATACATAGTATATAACTTCTTTTTAATTCTCTTATTTTTCTATTGTTTGAATTAATTTTATTTAATTCATTTGTTCTAAGTGTATAAAGACTATCTAATTCTTTTTCTCTTTCTTTTGAATTATTTGCAATTTCATCTTCTAATAATTCATTGTTTCTAGCTGTTTCATTATATTTTTCACTTTCATAATTTCTTTTTTCTTCGGCTCTTTCAGTTTCGATTTTTCCTCTTGCCTTCGCTAATGATACATATTCATTGTCTAGTTCATAAAATCTTTTACTGAATCCGTTTGCCCAAAACTCTCTATTTTTAGATGATTCAACATTAGCCATTTTATTACTGTATTCTTTGTATTTTTTATCATATTTAGAGTTCATCTCACTAATTAATCTATCATATTTTGTTTTTACTTCTTCATTAAGCTTATCATATTTATTTTGTATTTCTGTTTTTTTATCAATATATTCGTTTGATTTTTGTTTTTCTAATTCGTCATATTTTCTATTTGTTTCATTTATTAGATTAACTCTTTCTTCATTAGTATATACCTTCGTTTTATTTGTTTCGTTTAGTTTTTTTATATTTGGTATCATAATAAAGTAGCAAGATAAAAATATTATAACTATATAAATAGCAATATTAGTGCTTATTAGTATTTTTTTATTCATATTTCCTCCATCATTATACTTAGATTATAGCAAATGTGAAATATAAAGTAAATAAAAATCAGCCTGTGCTCGAATATTTTTTGATTCCTTTATAGAAAAGTAAAATACAAGGAATTAAATAGATTATTGTTATTAGTGGTGAAAAAATGAATAAATTATTTTTTTCTTTATCTAATAGATATAAAAGTGGATAATAATTAACAAAGCCATATGGTATTATAAATGTAAAAATAAAGACAAATCCTTTTTTAAATATACCGATTGGCCACTGAGCCATATGTTTACCTCCGTCTGTAAAGATGTTTCTTACTTCTAAGCCTTTGATTGTAAAAAAGCAATACGATGCTGCTAGGATAAATACTCCTAAAAATATAATAATGGAACTTATAACCATAAATATAAGGGTTAAAGCTTTTAATGTATTCCATTTGACATCTATTTTTATGATAGAAATAATTAGTATAATAAAGGCTTGTAACAAACGAGATAGTTTAGTAAAGTTGACTTCTTCAGCAAATGTTTGGAGCAATATATTTCGTGGTCTTAATAAGATTTTATCAAAGTTTCCACTTATAATTAGTTTATCAAATGTATCTATGCCCCGAAAGAAAGTTTCGCAAAAGGCAAAGCCAAATTGAATTATAGAAAATGTTAACAAGACTTCATATAGGGTAAATCCTTTAACACTTGAAAAGGTATCAAATAAACATATTATAGTGAAATAGTATCCGAAAAAAACAAAAAACTGAGAGATGAATGATAGAATAAATGAGATTTTATATTGTAATTGACAGTTTAAATGCATTTTCATAAATTTAAAGTATAATTTCATTTTAACCTCCTTGTAGTACTACTTTCTTTAATGATTTTTTGACAATTAATCTTCCGGCAATTATAAACATAATAATCCATATTATTTGAATTATAATTCCTATTAATCCTTCTTTTATGGCAATATTACCAACGAGTAATCGAAATGACAAATCACTTATATATCTAAATGGTAAAATATTACATATATTTCTTAAGAATAGTGGAAAAAATGGAATTGGTAATGTTAAGCCTGATAAAATATCAGCAAGGACCATTATAATATTTATAATTCCTTTTTCATCAAGTGTTATTAAGCAAATGGTATGATAAAACATTGTAAAGGATACCATCAGGAATATACCGAGTATAAAGGTTATTAAAAATACAATTATCTTTATTAAATTTAAGTCAATTGTTAAATTATATGGTTTTGGAAGTAAGATTGCTAGTATTAATACTAGGGGAAATCTAAGGGTAACACTAGATAGTCTTTCACCTAGTATTTTAGAAAACCACATATTATATAAGTCTTGTGGTCTACATAATTCATATGAGATATTTCCTGTTTTAATTAAAGTAAGTATCTCATTATCTTTATACCATAGATAAATAAGTGCGAAAAAGATTTGATTTAGCCAGAGATAACTAACTAGTTCATTAAGTGGCATTGGTAAATTAGATGTTGTTCCTGATTCATAACAGGCTAAATAGACTGATATATATACAATGCCAAAAAATATTTGTGTTAAAATTGCTGCAAATGCTGATGCTCTATATTGAAGTCCTACTATAAACTTCATTTTGAAATATGCTATCATATATTAAAATCCTTATATAATTTAACTACAATATCATCCATATTATTATCGTCAATTTCTAAGTCAATAATAGAGATATTGTTTGTTAAATTATTAATAAACTTATTTATTTCAATTTTTCTGGTATCAATTTTAAATTCTATGGTATCATCATTTTTCTTTTGCGAGACTATATAATTTTTTTTGATATTTATTTTATCTTTTGTTTTAACACTTATTGTTCTTATATAGCCGTAATCTTTTTTGAGTTCATTTAGTGTTCCATCGTATAATTTCTTACCTTTTCCGATTAAAATAATTCTTTTTGCAAGAGCTTCTATATCATTCATATCATGGGTTGTAAGAATAATTGTTATATTATTTTTCTTATTTATTTTTTTAATAAATTCTCTTACATCTTTTTTAGAGATGGCATCAAGTCCAATGGTTGGTTCATCTAAAAATAGTATTTTGGGTTTGTGGATTAGTGATGCTGCTATTTCAAGTTTCATTCTTGATCCTAAACTTAATTGTCTAACTGGAATATTTATTATATCTTTTAGAGATAATATTTCGATTAATTCGTTTAGAGTTTCTTTAAATACATTATCATCTAATTTATATATTTCTTTTAATAAATTAAATGAATCGATTGCTGGTACATCCCACCATAGTTGACTTCTTTGACCAAATACTACGCCAATTTCTTTAACATATTTGATTCTTTCTTCATATGGTACTTTTTTATCAATTACAACTTTTCCAGAATCTGGATGTAGAATACCGGATAGTATTTTAATTGTTGTTGATTTTCCGGCACCATTTGGTCCAATGTAACCGACAATTTCTCCTTTCTTAATAGAAAACGATATATTATCAATTGCTTTAATATACCTATATTTCCTATTAAAGAAATCTTTTAAAATTCCTTGTTTAATTGGAACTTTAAATGTTTTAGATATGTTTTTAACTTCGATGAATGACATTTTATCAACTCCTTCCATAGCAAAGAACCTGACAAAATGAAACGCAAAAAACCACATATTTAATATGTAGTCAAAGTTGTTTTTATTAAAAATGTAGATTCTTTGCAAAACGTCATATTCAATATATTATATTTGTGAATATATTGTCAAGAGTTTTTTATTAAATTATGCTAAAAATTAGCTCTTTTTTATATCATATCTTATTATAGAAACAACATTAGATATAACTATAAACAAACAAGTAATTAAGTTTGCCCAAGCAGAGAATGCTATATAATAAGGAATCCATAAAAAACTCCTAATATTAATCTTCTAATTTATACCCTAATTTTTCAATTTCTAAATTTGCTATATCTGATAGTTCACTTTTCTTTAATTTACCTATTTCATAGAATTTGGCTCCAAGTGAATCATCATTTTTTTCATCTATTTTAATATCTTCTAACAATTCATTATTATAGTCTAACACTTTATAAAAAATTCCTAAATGATGACCTCTCTCTAATTCTTCTTTATGTATCCATTCAAATACAATTGAATTAGCATCAAACAGTTCATATTTAATTACATCAATTCCTACTTCCTCATTTAATTCTCTAATTAATGTTTGCTCTGGAGTTTCACCCCATTCTATAGTTCCTCCCGGTAGGTCTAATTTTCCATTATAAGGGCCTCCTACCTTTTTTATCAAAACTATTTTTTCATCTTTTATTATTAAACCATAAGCTCCTAAATGTTTAAATTGTTTCATTATTTCATCCCTTCTATATTATAAAATAATTATATCACATTCTCTTTTTTAATACATAGCTAGAATAATCACTATCATTTTTATGATGTGCTTCCCATTTATACTCATCTAAATACTCTCTACAATACTCACAGAAAGGAATATCACCATTCATTTTTTCTACAGCATCCCAGCCATTTACAATATCTCTTAATTCAATATAGTCATCTTTACTAACCTCAAAATTCATACCTGATTTTTTATTCAGTAATTCTATTAACAATGGATAATAACACTTCGAAATTTTACCATCTCGTAAAAATCTACAAAATCTGTCTGAGCATCTTTCATTTTTTCTTTCCAGAAAGGAAGGATAAAATGAAAGATAGACAGTCAAATACTGTTTATAAAGCTGTTAAGTTATTAAAAAAAATGTCCTGAATTAAATGATTATAAACTATCAGACATATTTAAAACCATTACTTTTGATAATGGTGTTGGGTTTTCCAAATGGAAAAACATTGAGAAATATCTTAAAACTAAAACTTACTTTGCTCATCATTATTCATCTTGCAAAAGAGGCTCAAATGAAAACGGCAATAAATTACTACGTATTTTTCTACCTAAAGGCTGCAATATTAACGAATATGATGATGATTATATTATGAGAGCCAACGAACTTATTAATATAAAAAGTTCTTATAAAATAAGAACTAAATAACTAATGGTGTCCCCGATTGGAATCGAACCAACGACCTACTCCTTAGGAGGGAGTCGCTCTATCCTACTGAGCTACGGAGACAACAAGTACATTATAACACAAAAATAACTATGTTACCATAGTTATTTCATAATATTCATAAATAATACTATTGCTAGGTTAGCAGCATAATTAAACTTATTACCAAACTTTACTGAAAACTCATAAGTACCAATACATTTGTCAACTAAATTGACAACCCAACTTTCAGCATATTTGGGAATTGATAAGTTAACAGGAAACATATGTGTTTTAATAATATCAAGTTCCCTATCACTTACATTAAAGTTTTTGCTAACTGTTTTTACTGCTTTATATGGATGAGTAAATGTAGAAATACATTTTTTCATCTTACTTTGATTATTTGAACTAATAAAAAAATCGTGAAGTAAACCAGCTCTTGCTGTTTCATAAGCATTAAGTTTAAGAAATTTAGCAATCTTATATGCTCTATAAGAAACTTTTAAACTGTGTTCATATCTTGTTATTCCGTGATGTTCAATTTTCTTTATTTTATCAAATTCATCATTATTTATAATGTCAGAAACTATGTCATAGTATTCTTTATCATCTAATATATGATTCATTAAATTATCACCCTTATTGTCCTAAGACATTATAATGATACCATAATAACCATATAAATGTCAAACTAGAACGCATATTTTTCTAATTATATATATGCACATTATATAAAAAATATTTATTAATTTAACCTATCTTTTATTGATTTACTTACATAACCCATATCTGCTTTACCTTTAACAAGTGGATTTATATAAGCCATAAGGTCTTTCATATCTTTCATACTTGTTGGTTTAATTTTATCAAACGCTTCATCAATTATTTTATTAACTTCTTCTAAACTTAATTGTTCTGGCAAATATTTTTCTAAAATAACAATCTCAGCTTTTGTTTTATCAGCTAAATCAGTTCTTCCTGCTTTTTCAAATTCAAGAATAGATTCTTTTCTTGTTTTTATTTGTTTACCAACTATTGTGATTACTTCATCATCAGTTAATTCTTGCTTTTTATTAATTTCTTCTAATTGTAATGCACCTTTTAACATTCTAATAGTAGATAAAGTTTCTTTATCTTGATTTTTCATAGCATTTTTTAAATCTTCTAATATTCTTTCTTTCATATTTATCCCTTTCTTTACAATAAAAGGAGCCTTAGCCCCTATTTCTTTCTCTACGACGACTATTTTTAATAGCCTCTTTTTTAGCTTCCCTACGCTTTTCGCCAGGTTTCATATAACTTTCTTTTTTTCTAACTTCTTTTAGGAGGCCCTCTTTAACAGTCTTTTGCTTAAATGTACGTAAAGCTGAATCAACATTACCATTTCTAACTATAACTTTTGTCATTCTAATCCCTCCTCTCCCCTTTTTCTAGTTGTATTATAGCACTACAAATATTTTTTTTCAACATTTTTTTAGCATTTTTTTCTTAAAAATGTATATATTTCCACAAAAATAGTCAATTAAAGTCAAAACTAACAAAAAAGGACATCTAAATGTCCTAAAACTTTATCTTTTCTTCAATATAGTTTACCAAATCATCAATGTTTACAACTTCCTGTTTCATTGTATCGCGATCACGAACTGTTACTGTATTATCATTAATTGTATTATCATCAATTGTGATTGCAAATGGTGTACCTATTGCATCTGATCTTCTATATCTTTTACCAATATTACCTGATTCATCATAGCTAACTGGAAAATGAGAGCATAAGTTTTTATAAACTTCCATTGCTTTAGAACTATGATTTTTCTTAATTAATGGTAAGATACAAACTTTGTAAGGTGCTAGGAAAGGATGAATTTTTAAAACTTCTCTTACTTCACCATTTTCTAATTCTTCTTTTGTATAGGCATCACTTAGTATTGTTAAGAATAATCTTTCAACTCCTAATGATGGTTCAATTACATATGGAACATATCTTTCATTAGTTTCTGGATCTAAATATGATAGATTTTCGCCAGAGAACTTTGTGTGTTGTTTTAAGTCATAATCAGTTCTACTAGCGATTCCCCATAATTCACCGAATCCGAATGGAAAATTATATTCAATATCTGTTGTTGCATTACTATAGAAACATAGTTCTTCTTTAGAGTGATCACGCATTCTTAAGTTTTCTTTCTTAATACCTAAACTTAGTAAAAAGTTAAAACATGCATTTTTATAATAGTTGAACCATTCTAATTCTGTTCCTGGTTTACAGAAGAACTCAAGTTCCATTTGCTCGAATTCACGAACTCTAAATATAAAATTACCTGGAGTTATTTCATTTCTAAAACTTTTACCTATTTGACCAATACCAAATGGTACTTTTAATCTCATACTTCTTTGAACATTCATAAAGTTTGTAAATATTCCTTGTGCGGTTTCTGGTCTTAAATAGATAGTATTTTTCGAATCTTCAGTAACACCTTGAAATGTTTTAAACATTAAATTGAATTGTCTTATATCTGTATAATTAAGTTTACCGCATTTTGGACAAACGATATTATGTTCATTTATATAGTTAATAAGTTCTTCATTACTCATTCCATCACCGGTAATTTCGCCTTTTGTATAGTCTTCGATTAATTTATCTGCTCTATATCTACTTTTACATTCACGGCAATCGATTAATGGATCAGCAAATGTTGATAAGTGACCACTTGCTTCCCAAACTTTTGGATTCATAAGAATAGCGCTATCAAGTTTAACGTTATTAATATCTTCTTCAACAAATTTTTTCATCCAAGCTTTTTTAATGTTATTTTTAAGTTCTGTTCCTAATGGACCGAAATCGAAACTATTTGCAAGTCCTCCATATATTTCACTTCCTTGAAATACAAATCCATATTGTTTTGAATAATTAACTAAATCATCCATTGTTATTTTTTCCATATATCCTCCTTAAAATAAAAGATTCCCTATATTTATAGGGACGATTTTTCGTGGTTCCACCCTACTTTATTCTATAGAGAATCTTTAAAATACATTGCTCCAGTTTTCCACGCCTTCATCGCATTCATAAATAAATTATAACACATTTTTATGCACTTGCAACATTTTTTTTAAATGACATTGATTTTTCATTATAACTCATAAATTCACCATTAGTTCTATTAAAGATAAGTTTTGGGTAAATCATTTCTTTAAAATTGAAATGGTCATATATTTTTTTATATTTTTTTGTATAGTCTTCGTATCTGTGTTCGGGAACACATACTTTACCATTACTTATTTTAATGAAGCCTAATACTATAACTAGAAAATCAGCATATACATCTTTTTTTCTTTCAATTTCACTTATGTTACCATATTTAATTATATATAAATGTAATATGTTTTTTATATGTGGCGGCAAATATTTTTCACAATAATTAAATGCACTATCATTTATATTTTCTTTAACCGAAATTATATTTCCATTAGCATCTATCCAACCATTATTAATCATATCTATTCCCCCTAATAGATAGATATAATACCACATTTTTTATGTCAAGTCAAACATATTATTTACTATTTTTTTACTGTTTAAATATAATCCTGTATATCTTTCATAATAGTCATCGATAAATCTATTTATTTCATTTACTATAGATTTACTAACGTTAAAACTTTCAATTTTTTTTATATCAACTAAATAGTATAGTCTTATTAATTTAATTGCTTTTTCACTTACTTCCATATCATTATTAAAGCAATTAGCGCAGATGAGGCCACCTTTGCTACTTGATAGGCCAACAATATTATTTTTGCTATTACATATAGCGCATCTATCTAGTATTGGGCTTACGCCAAGGATGTTTAAATATTTAAGTTCGAGAATATTAGTTATCATTAAGGGGTTGATATTGTTATCTATTTTTTTTAGAGATTCGATTAAATCATAATAGATTTGGGAGTTAAAATTATCGCGTGCTACTTGATAACTTAGATCGAGTAAATACATACTGAAGCCTAACTTTATAAAGTCGGTTCTTATATTTTTAAAGCTGTTTAAATTATCAAAGTTATTTAGAGTTGATAATTTATTTTCTTTATATTTTATATAAAAATTACCATAAGTTAATTTATCAGTGCAAGATCTTAATACACTTTTAGGGCTTTTACAGCCTTTGGCTATCATTCCTATTAAGCCATTTGGCGAAAGTACATTAATAATTTTACTTGTATCGCGGTAATCTATTTCACTTACTACTATTCCCTCTACTTTGTCCATCATCAAGCTCCTTATATTTTAAATAATATTCTATTTTCCCTGTATTTTCAAAAAGTAACCATAACATTTCTTTCATTTTTATCACCAATATAATTATGATTACTTATTTATTTTTTATTCATCTATTTCATTATAACCGAATTCTTTTAGATATTTATCCATATCTCTCCAAGATTCAATTGTTTTAACAAATAGTTCTAGATATACTTTTTCTCCTAGTAGTTCTTCAATATCTTTTCTTGCAAGAGTACCTATTTCTTTTATCATAAAGCCATTATGGCCAACGATAATTTTTTTAACGGCATCTCTATCAACAACTATCATTGCGTTTATAATTAAATTGCCATTTTTTCTTTTCATTTGTTCAATTACTACTGTTACGGAATGTGGTATTTCTTCTCTTGTTAAATTAAATATTTTTTCACGGATTAATTCACTTATTAAGAACTGCACTGGTTTATTTGTGAAAACATCATCTCCATAGTATTTAACATTATCTGGTAAGTATTCTTTTATTGTTTTTAAAAGTTCATCTTTATTTTTCCCTTTTAAGGCACTCATTGGTACAATTTCTTTAAAATCATATAAATCTTTGTATTCAAGGATTTTTTTCATTATATATTCATTAGTCATTTTATCGATTTTGTTTATAACTAATATAACATCTTTTTGAACGCTTTTTAGTTTTTCGATTACAAACTTATCGCCTGGACCAATGCTAACGCTTCCGTCAACAACGAATAATATGATATCAACATCATCAATACTAAAATAGGCCTCTTTATTTAAATAATTACCTAGTTTATGTGTTGGTTTATGAATGCCTGGGGTATCAACAAAGACAATTTGGCTATCTTCATCATTATATATTCCTTGTATTATGTTTCTGGTTGTTTGTACTTTATCTGATGTAATTGCAACTTTTCTTCCTATTAAATTGTTTATTAATGTAGATTTTCCTACGTTTGTTCTGCCTATTATTCCAACAAATCCTGATTTCATTTTTTTGCCTCCCATTTTTCTATTAATTTATTAAATATTTTGTATAAATATATTAGTATATATATGCTAAGAGTAATTAGAGCGAATGTCATTAGTAATAATTCGCCACTTAATATTGTAAGTGAATAAAACTTTCTTAGAAATATACTACATATTATAAAACATATTATGCAAAAATAAAATAGTATTTTTCTAATTTTGTTAAATGGAATGGATATTTTAAATATTAGCATAAAGCCGATTGTTTCAATTAGTATGACATCAATTGTTGATTTTTGTTCTTGAGAAAGACCAAATATTGATCCGATTATTTCTACTATTAGAACCATTAACACACTTGTTATACTTACGGGAATAGATTTATATAAGACATTTTTTAAAAAACTTCCATTTAATCTATCTTTATTGTCTTCGAGTGCTAGGACAAATGATGGTATACCTATTGTAAGAGAACTTATTAGTGATATTTGGACTGGTTCAAATGGATAACTTACATTTAAAAATAAATAAATTATTGCAAATAATATGGCATATCCTGTTTTTGATAAAAATAAGCTTGCACTTCTTGTGATGTTGTTGATTGTTCTTCTTCCTTCATATACAATGTTTGGAATGCTATCAAAGTTAGAGTCTAATAGTACTAATCTTGATACGGCTTTGGCTGCATCGGAACCACTTGCGATTGCAATACTACAATCTGCTTCTTTTAGAGCTAGTACATCATTGACACCATCTCCTGTCATTGCAACTGTATGTCCAAGTAATTTCATTTTTTCGACTAATTCTTTCTTTTGAAATGGACTTACTCTTCCGAAGATTGTATTATTAACAATATTTTCATCTATTACATTTACATTTTTCATATCAATATAACCTTTAATGTTAATATTTAATCTTTCAGCAATTTTGACAAGCATTTGCGTGCTATCACCGGATATGATTTTAATATCAACTCCTTGTTTTTTGAAGTAATCAAGGGTTTCTTTAGCATTTTCTCTTATTTTGTCTTGTAACAATATTAGGGCTCCTAGTTTTAAAGAAGCTTCTTTTTCTTTTTTATAGCCTAAACTTAAAACTCTATAATCACTATAGTCTTTTATATCTATTCCGGGAAACAATATTTCGGGTGCTCCTAAATAATAGTCATTTCCGTCATAATTTATCATTGAGTATTTTTTGTTTGATGAAAATTCTTCTTTTTTTCTTGCTTCTATTCCGTTATGACCGAATTTCTTGTCTAGTGCATCTAGAGTATTATTATGGACTAGATTTGATGAGAAGGATGCAATTATTTTTTTTACATCAATGTCATCATATTTTATAACATCATATACTTCCATTATGCCTTCGGTTAGGGTTCCTGTCTTATCTAGACATAATGTATCTACTCGGGCAAGTGTTTCAATGCAATATAATTCTTGGACTAGAACTTTTACTTTACTTAATCTAATAACACTTACAGCTAGAACAGTACTTGTTAATAGGACTAATCCTTCTGGTATCATCATAACGAGTGAAGCGACGGTTCTTATTAGTGCGTTATAGAAATCGTTTGTAAGAATGCTATATTGTTTAATAAACATTATAATTCCTACTGGTATTATTATTTTTGATATGTTTTTTATAATAAAGTTTAATGAATCCATTAGTTCTGAATTGACTTTGTTTTTTTTCTTTGTTGATGCTGTTATTTTTGACGTATAGTTATCGCTTCCGACTGCTACTACTTTTACAGTTACTTCACCACTTACTATAAAAGATCCGGACAAGATTTTATCACCTTTTCTTTTATAGACATTTTTTGATTCTCCGGTTATAAATGATTCATTTACTTCGGCATTTCCGGATAGTACAATACTATCTACTACTACTTGCGCGCCTATTTTAAATTTTAGGGCATCATCAATTACTATATCATTTACATCAATTTGAGTTTCTTTTCTATTTCTTATTGCCCATACGGGAGATTTGCTTATGATTGATAATTTATCGACTATTAATTTACTTGATATTTCTTGATATATACTTATTAGGGTATTTATTATCATTACGAACATAAATGTGACACTTTTTATTATATCAATCCAATATATTTTAAAGATAATTCCTGATATTATAATTAGTAAGCCTAATATAGAGTTTACTATATTAAATATGTTAAATGAATTATCTAATATTATTTTTTTTATACTTTTTGTTTTAACTGTATTATCGGTATTAACTAGACCTTCTTGTTTTCTTTTTTCAATTTCTTTATCAGTTAATCCATACATAATATCACCTTCTAATGTTTACTTCTTAATTATACCATATTTTTTATATTTTGTTATAAAATAAAACAGATGATTTTTCATCTGTTTTCGGAAGGAGTAATTTTCTTTAATTATAGGGGTGGTTTTTTATGGGAGTTTTCTTTTCTATTGTAGTACGAAAAGATTTGAAGTAGTTTATTTAGTAAGAAATTACCTTAATCATTTTTTCTTCCAAACATTAGTATTAATCTTAATATTTGCAAGATTGCAGATGCTACGCTTGCTATATAAGTCATTGCTGCAGCGGCTAGGACCTTTTTGCTTGATTTTAGTTCGTTACTATTTAGAATATGAGTGTTATCTAGTTCTTTTAAGGCTTTCGCGCTGGCATTTATTTCTACAGGGAGTGTTACTATTTGGAATAGGAGTATTACTAATTCAAATACTATTCCAATCCAAATTAGATTTAAGTAGCCAAATAGTAGACCTAGCAAGATTGCTACATAGCCTGCTCGTGATGATAAATTAACAAAAGGTACAAGTGCTGCACGAATGCGCAAAAATGTATAATTTTCTTTATCTTGAATTGCGTGGCCACATTCATGAGCTGCTACAGCTGTGCTTGCTATACTTGCTCCATTATAAATGTTATTAGATAGTCTAACTGTTTTACTTTTGGGATCATAATGATCTGTAAGTTTTCCAGATACGCTTTCTATTTTTACATTTGTTAGGCCATTTTTATCAAGGATTGTTCGTGCTGTTTCATATCCTGTGACATTCCTTTTGTTTTTTATTTTTGAATATTTTTCATATCTTACATTTATTAATATATTAGCGCCTAAGGTTATGAAAAGCGCTAAATATGTAAGACCATATATTATAAAATAATCCATAAAAACCACCTCTGTAATTAATGATACCATTTAATTATTATTAAACAATTATAAAATTATTAAGAATTATTATGGGGCATATTAAAATATAATAATAAAACTCATTTCTTAATCATAGAAACGAGTTTAATATTTTTTAAATATCAAGATCTTTGTATGCTTTCTTTGCTAGAAAGTTAGTTTTATTCATATTTTTTTCTTTCTTTTTATTATTCTAATACTCTTCTTGGCGTGAAGGTATAGTCTATGATTTTATCATTTTCAAAATCATAATTTATCGCCAAATATCCTGATGTATTATCTTTTGAGCAAAATATTAGAATATAATATTTATTGTTTTCTATTAAGAAATCTCCATATGATTCATATAGGTAATAATCTTTTATTTTTTCATTTACTTGATTTAGTATATTATTTTCTTTGTTAATAATACTATTTAATTCTGATTCATATTTAGATGCTTTAAAATCTGTTTGGTAGTCTATTAGATTTCTTAATATATAAACAAATGCTTTATCATTCATAAAATTTTCATCTTTTTTGTTTTTATATAAATCGATTAGTGTATCTATAATATATATTATATTGTCACTTGCATTTGAGTTTATTTGTGTTGTATTTGTCATATATTTTATTATTTTTTTGGTTTCATCAATACTATATCCCATATCCAGCCATAATTTTTTAAAGTAAGCGTCATTTTCAAAATACCATTTATTTATTTCTTCTTTTCCAAGTATATATTCCATTGCTGATAAAATTGATGGTGCTGGATTATAAGCTTCAAGTTCGTTTGTAAGGTATTTTCCTGAGTATAATTCAGCTCCGGCTTCGGTTATAAAGTTTGTATCTATGTTAACTAGTGAGCAAGCATTTGTAAATTCCTTTTTTATGACATATTCACCGTTACAATCAAATAGATAATATATGTTATTTTTATTATTAATTGAGAAATCAATAAAATGCGTTAATTCGTGATATATTGTAATATTGTATTTGTCAACTAATCTTACTTTGACTTCACTATCCGCATAAGTTGCACCTACTCCTGGTCCTAGATCAGATACTTTGGCTATACTCAATTTTTTTAGTTTTTTTAAGAAAAACATTTCGTTTAAATAGTTTTTATTGTTTCCTAATATAATAAATAAATCCATTACTTCTTTTTTATAGTTTAATAAATCATTATTGTTTTCAATTATATAGGCATATTTTTTAAATAGTTCTTCATTATTTTTTATTAAATTTTCTATATCTTCTAATTCATATTTTTTTATAATTTCATTTATGTCAATATTTACTTCTTCTTTTGTATCTATATTTATTTCATTATCTTCACCTAATTTATAGATATATGTATTAAATATGGTCTGTGCGATTATAGTATCTTTATTTATTATAATATCATCATAGGTGTTGGTTGTTATTCTTTTTCCATCTCTATAAAGTTTTTTATTTTCATTTTCATCTGATACAATACAGTAATCATTATAATAGCAGGTGACACTATCTAAATTACCTTCAATAACATTTAAATTACTATCTAGGAATGAATGGTTTCGTGGTTTTTGTAAGTAATAAATACCATTTCCTATATAGGCTATATAACCGTCTATATTTTTTTCATTGCCATTCTTATCATAGATTTTATAGATTGTCTCATTTTCCTTATAATCATAAGTTACTATATAATTTCCTACTTTTAGAATTGTGTCTGTAGTTATTTCTTTACCTTTTAAATATAATATACTTTCTTTTATACTATATCCGGTTATTATATCTTCCAGTGGTTCTTCATAGTAAAGCATACATTTATTAATTATAATGTTATCGTTTTTATCTAGCAGTTTCCCGCCTTCACTACAATCATTAGTACTCATATGATATTTATCATTTATTTTAGTTTTATCTTTATATATTTTATTATTATAAATATACATTACTTGATTATCTTTTTTGATAATATATCTTTCATCAAAATCAACATTTTCTAATTCTATTTTTTTATCTTTTATATTATATATGTCATATGTTTTATCTTTTTTGATTGCTACATAATCTTGACTTATTTGAGTGTAGTCTTCAAAATTAGAATAGATTGTTTTTTGGTTTTCAAGATCGACAATTATGTTTTTTTCTTTATCCATATTTTTTACATATAAATTATTATTTAATATAAAGAAGAATTCAACATTATTGATATCTATAGTTGATGGTAAGTCATATACTTCTTCTATTTTATTATTATATATTTTGTTATCCATTATAAAGTATTTATCATTAGATACTGGATCATGTACTTCTTGGTATGTACCTTTTTTAATTTGATTGCCATTTTTATCTATTATTAATGTTTCATCATTTTTATTTATCATTATATATTTGTTACCTAATATTTCATAGTAATTATTTTCTTCAGTAAATTCATATAACTTGTTATTATTTTCATCATATACTATAAACCCGTTATTATTTCTTTTAATGTAAAATGAATCTGCTACCATAATATTTGTTTCTGGTATTGTTACTATTTCATTAATACTTAGTCTTTTCGGATTTTGATTTTTTTCTTTTTTAGGGCAAATGATTCTATCAAGTGTGATTATTAAAATTATAGCAATTATAAAGATTATTATTTTCTTTTTCATTTTTTTACTCCTATATTATTTTATATATATTGTACTAGTTTTTTATTTAATTGTCTATAATTTATTTTTTCCCTTTACAAGCATTTGTAAAACTTCTAGAGTCATTTCGGTATCCCGCATTGCTCTATGGCTTCCTTTATTGTTTATTTTATAATAATTTGTTAGGTCAGATAAGCGGTGATGATTTAAATTGGGTAATAGTTTTCTACTTAATCTTAGAGTATCTACAAAGTCATTTTTTAATGGTTCTTTTCCTAATTTAATTAAATTATCATAAATAAAATTAATATCAAAATTTACGTTATGACCTACTAATATTTCATCTTCTATAAAGTCTATAAATCTTGGTAAAACTTCTTCGATTGATAGAGCGTTTTCTACCATTTCATTGGTTATTTTTGTTAATTCTGTTATAAAATATGGTATTTCATTGTTTGGTTTTATTAAATAGGAAAAGGTATCTTCTATTACATTATCTCTTACTTTAATAGCACTTATTTCAATTATTTCATCAGTTGCTGGATTTAATCCAGTTGTTTCTATGTCAAATACAACAAATCTGCTTGGTATTTTTATTAAACTTTTTCCTTTTTTTCTTATTTGGATTGTGGTATTCATTTTTTCCTCTTTTCTAATGCTTTAATAATTATAACATAAAATATTTAATTATTATAAAAAATACTTAGACTTAACTAAGTATTATATTTGGCCTAACAGTAATTCTTTCATATTTCTTAAATACAATTCAAATATGTTAGCTTTTTTTATACTTTCTTTTACAGTTAATGGTATTGTTCTTGTTTCTTTATCGTTTTCAATTAATGTAATACTTCCGACTACATTTCCTTTATTAACTGGTGCTTCTATATTATTTATGTCAATTTTATATGTAACTGTCTTTTTATTTTGCATTTTTTTATTTAATACTTTTATATCTTCTAAAGGTACAACATCAACCTTTCTTTGAATTGATTTTGCGATTGTTTTTGTTGCAATTATACTTTCTTTTGATAATAATGTTTCCAATTCATATTGTGCAAAGCCATAATCAATTAAACCTAATGTTTCTCTATTTCTACTTTCAATACTTGGTTCATCCATTGTTACAGCAATTAAACGCATACCATTTTTCATTCCGGTTAATGTTATACAATAACCTGCTCCTCTTGTATAGCCTGTTTTAAGTCCATCTATATAATCATAAAATCTAACTAATTTATTTGTATTAACAAGCCAAACTTTTCGATTAGTGTTTTCCCTTAGATACATTTCATATATTTTTGTATAATCAGTTATTTTTTCGTGTTTTAAAAGTTCACGAGCAATTACACTCATATCATATGCTGTTGAATAATGGTTCTCGGCATCAATACCATGAGCATTTTGAAAATGGGTATTTTTTAAACCTAATTCAGTTGCTCTTTTATTCATAAGTTCAACAAAATAATCTTCAGTTCCACCTATTTTTTCAGCTAAAGCGACAGCAGCATCATTACCACTTGCAATTGCTACACCTTTTATTAGGTTATCAACCGTCATTTTTTCACCGGTTTCAAGTAATATTTGGCTTCCACCCATTCCTGATGCATTAATTGATACAATTACTTCATCTGTTAATTTTAAATCGCCTCTTTCAATTGCTTCAAATGTTAATAAAAGAGTCATCATCTTAGTCATTGACGCTGGTTTTAATTTTTCATTTGCATTCTTTTCATATAATACTTCACCAGTTGAGGCTTCTATTAGGATCGCACTTTTACTTGATGGAGCGAATATTTCATCTGCATTTACTTTTGATATACATAAAAGTATTCCTGTAAATATAATTATTATTTTTTTCATATCATCACCAATAAAATATATGATATAATATAATTAGATATGTTATATAAAAGGAGCGTTTATGAAAAAGAATATTATATTTAGTTTTGTTATTGCAATTATTTTAATCATTACTTGCATAATATATTTTAGTGGTGATAAAGAGATGGATAATGAACTTGTAAAAATTGGTTATACCAAAGAAACTGCTGATAAGTTATTTAGTGTGTTTGGTGAGGATGTTAATTGTCTATATGATAATTATATAGATAATATTGATAGTTTAATTGATAATGAAAATTTTGATAGTTCTAAAAAGTGTGTTTATATAAAATATATTACAAAGAATAAAATTGATTATGAGCGTGCGATTGAGATGGTTAACGCTAATCTTGATAATTATGATTATAGCGATAATTTATACAATATTAAAAATGATAGTTATTTTATTTTAAGTAATACTAATAGATATTTGGAGTATTTAAATAATCATTCAGATTTAAAGGTTAGAGATATTGTTGCTAGTGTAAATGCTAATATTGATTATGGTTATTATAATAATATTAAACAATCTAAGAATCAAAATGATTTACTTGTTATTGTTAATAAGTTTTATGCATTAGATGAGAAATATGAACCTACTACTTTAGTTAATATTACTTCTGGTTATGGATATGGTAAGGTTGATAAGACATTATTTGAAAACTTTAAAAAGATGGCTGATGATGCAAGAGTTTTAGGATTAAATATTTATATTGCTTCTGGTTACAGAAGTTATGATTATCAAAAGGTATTATATAATCAATATGTAAATAGAGATGGTAAGGCTGAGGCTGATACTTACTCTGCAAGACCAGGTCATTCAGAACATCAAACGGGGCTTGCTATTGATTTAAATGATATTTCATATAATTTTAGTAACACAAATGAGTTTAAATGGCTTAAAGATAATGCTTATAGATATGGTTTTATTTTGAGATATCCTAAAGAGTACACAAACTTAACTGGTTATGTTTATGAGCCTTGGCATTATAGGTATGTTGGTTCAGAAGTTGCTGAATATATTTACAAAACAGGTATTACTTATGATGAGTATTATGAATATTTTTTAGCTAATAAGTGATGCTATATAAATGGTTTGTTTATTCCGTCCTTTACAGGTTATAAGTACAATTATATTATTATAATTAGAGGTTTTAATTAGAGCTTTCCCTGTTTTTAAAATATCATATATGTTTACTATTTGGTAAACATATTTTTTTTGTTTATATTCTATTATTATATTATCATTTATATTTAATTTATATAATTTGTTAAAATATGATACATTTGAATTACCATTATGACCTGCTAAAATGATAATACCATTTTTATTACTTGGTTCAATAAATGGTTTTAATAATTCAATATTTTTGTTTACATTATTATTTTTACTTTCTAAATTATATATTTTTCTTTTCAATTTGATTTTTGGTATTTCAAGAGTTAATAAATATTTTTCTTCATTAGTTGTTTCTTTTGTAATTATTTTATTTTCTTCTTTCACAGGAATTCTATATTCTATATATTTAAATCTTAATATGTTTAATAAAAGAATTATACTAATTAGTTTCTTCATATTTTTTTAATAGTCCTATTATGAGTAAAGTTATTATTTTATAATTGGAGTTTTTTATTGTATTTGGTACTTCTATTATAGGATCATTTTCCATAGTTATTTCCGTTACTTCGTTATACTTTATTTCAAACTCTATTATATTTTCAGATTTTATATACCCTTTGGGGGCTTCTTTTTCAATAATATAGTAATTACCTATTAAAAGATTACTTAGTTCTATTAATCCATCTATATTTGTTACTTCTTCTTTTATTAATTCATTATCTTTATATATTTGAATAACAGCATTTTCTAGTTTTTCTTTTGTTAAGGAATCTATTTTATAAAATACTAATTTCCCTCTTTTTAGATAATTTTTAATTTCTATATATTCTTTAATAATACTTGTTTCTTCGTCTTTGTATTTTAATGATATTTCATATTCTTTATCATCTAGTATATAGTTATTATTTGTTTCTATTTCTTTTATATAATAGTTTCCTAATTCTAAATTATCAAATATAATTATTCCTTCTTTGTTTGTTGTTTTTGTTAAAATTAATTCATTTTTTTTATATATTATTTTATTATTGATGATAATATTATCTTTAGCATATAAATTAAATTTAACATTTTCTAATAATTCATTTTCACCTTGTTTTAGGATTTTTATTTGACCTTTTACTCTTTTATTTTTGAATTCAATAGTATATGTATCTATTATTTTATCACCTATAAATATTTTAATTTTTTCTTTGTTCCATATATAACCATTCAAGTATTGTTTACATTCTTCAATTAAAAGATTACCTTTTAAACGCTCAGATGTTATTATATAGCCTTCTTCGTTTGTTTCATATGTACATTCTTTATTTTCACATATATATTCATTTTTATCTAAATTTTTGATTTTAAATTTTATTCCTTTTTGTTTTATTGTTTCATTTGTTTCATAATCTTTTTTTATAATTTTGACAAAAGCATTTATTTCTTCATCTACTAATTCATATTTTAATTCTTTATTTTTTCCATCTACAGTAATTTCAAAATCATTTACTTTTAAATATCCTTCTTTGGTATTTTCTTGTTTTATAGTATATTTTCCATATGGTAAGATAATTGTTGCTTCCCCTATTTCATTTGTTGTTATTTTATTTATTAATTCATTGTTTTTATATACTAAAAATGTTATGTTTGGTTCATCATATAATTCTTTACTTGAATTACCATACCTTTTTTTAAGTTTTATTTTACTTTCAATTACTTCTTCTTCAAGAATAAGTTCTTTTATTAGATTTTCTTTATCTATTTCAAAGTAATGTTTAGTTTCGTCTAAATGATAACCTAATGGTGCTTTTATTTCTTTTAAATAATATTTTCCTTTGGTTAATTTTGCTTGAGCGTTTCCTTTCTCATCTGTTTTAATTTCTTTTATTAAATTATTTTCTAGATCATATATTCCATAAATGGCATCTTTTAAAGTATAAATACTTTCTTTATTACTTTTTTTATTTATTTTTAATTCACCAAATATTGGAGATAGGTTTATTTCTATTTTATCTATTTCATCTAATGTTAAAACTGCTATCATTTGCGATTTTATATTGTTTCCTTCATAAAATACAGACGTTTTATTATCATATTTTTTTCTTTTAAGGATTAATTTATCTTGTTTTAGTATTTTGATTATTAGGGTATTATTTTTAATTTGAACATTATTTTTTCCTTGATATTCAATTTCATAGTTATCTAATACTTCATTTGCATCTTTTATTATGATTTCATTATTATAAAATTCTTCTATATCATTTATAGTTGGTTTTAGGTAGTGTTTATTTATTAGATTTTGGATTTCTTCTTTTTCTTTGGATATATCAATATAATCACCATAACCATATTGTTTAGTATAAAAGTCAACTTTTTGTCCACCTATTAGATTCCATATAAGTGCTTGGGTTGCTAGGCGATAGTTATTTGTTTTATGGTTTTCATAATTATAGCCATAATAGCCTATTAGTTTTATTTTTTCAATTATGTCATTTGAATATGGTAATTCATTCATTTCTATATAGTCAGTTGTTGATATTGGCATTCCTGGTTCAATACAGTAAGCCGTGTTGCCGTCTATTTCAAAGTATTCAACTTTATCTGATAAATATGGTTTACCTCCTCCATATCTTGCATAGTAAATGTTTTGTTTTTCTATTTTCGCACTGGCATTTGTATTTGTTATACATAATAAAGTACTTAAAATTATTATTATTGTTTTTAACATATTTTTCCTCCTCAAATATACTATACGAGGTAAATAGTCTTAAAACTTTTTATTTTTCAAATTTTTTTATTTTTTTTGAAAGTTTTATTTATATTCATCAAAAAAAGGTATTTTTCATACCTTTAGTTTGAATAGTCAAGGTATAATATTATACCTTTTATTATTTTTTTACTTTATTTCATACCTTGCCTTTAATTTTTCTTTTATTTTTTTGGTTTTGTTTTTAAGGTCTGGGAAAGCTTTTACTAATCTTCTATGTAAGATACTCTTTGATAAGAATATTTCTTTTACCTTTTTTGTTATTTCTTCGGTTGAATCTTTTTCAGTCTTTTTTATTGTTGATTTAAAATTAAAGATTATTGTAAATGATATTATTAAGTCTAGTATAAATATAATAAGAATAATTATTGATATTATATTTAGAACATTTGGATCTACTTTATCGATTTGTTTTATTAGAAATGGGTTTAAAAAGTATATTACTAATAGTCCTAGCAAACCAAATGGAATCATTGTTTCCGCGCATATTCTTCCATTTATATTAAACTTTTTGGTTGAATAATCCCACCATCTTGCTCCAAATATTTTTTCCATTATATAGCTTGTCATATATTCAAGGAATGAACATATAATTATTGCCATTATAAATAGTAATAATGGATTTGCTTTATATCTTGTTAAAAGAAGAGTTAAAAGAACGCATCCGATTCCATATATAGGACACCAAGGCCCGATTAAAAATCCTCTATTTATAAATCTTCCTTTTTGAACTAATTTACATATTACTTCCATACTCCAACCGATGAATGAATATATTATGAATAAAATGAATAATTTTTGCATATAACTCCTTAATTAAAGGGACTATATGGTCCCTAGTTTTGTGCGATTTTTACTATATCATTGATATGTTTTTTGAATATTATCATATTTGTTAGTACTGATACTGAATAGATAATTAAAACAATTCCCATATATAGTGTAATCGCTAATGCTCCGTTTGTTGGATATATTATCATAAAGCATCCACATATACAAGATAGTAATGATAAGATAAATGCCCATACTAATTTATTACTATATTTCATTAGTTTTAATGATATTTGCATATTAATAATTTCATTTACTATAATGTATGCTCCTATTATGATTGGTACTAGTGATTGTACTATATCAGTGTGAAGTAAAAGTATTGCACCTAATATAATAAATATTACTCCTAGTGTTACAAATTGCATATAGAATATTCTGGATTTATAGTCTAATACTAATATTAGCCCAAATGCTAATAATGATGAAGCAATTAGGATTGATAGTGCATTAATTGAAACATTTGGAAATGCTACAAATAATACGCCTACTACTAATAGTAGTACTGAAAATAGTATTGTCATCCAAAATAATTTGTTTATTTTTTTTAACATATTTTCACCTTCCATTGTTATTTTGTACTAACAATTATATTTTAACACAATATTTTATATTAATAAACATCATTTTTTAAGTTTTTGTTTATTTTTTTATTTTTATGCCAACAACACCATATTCTTTTTGATTTTGTTTTGAATAATAGGCTTCCATATCTTTATATGATGCTTCTTCATTTTCATAGCCTAATTCTTTTTTATCAAAATAATTATATAATTCTTCAAAGTTATTAAAAATATATAATTTTTCTACTTCTACTTTTAATTCTTCGTTTGTTTCAATATTTGTGAATATTATTGTATCTTTTTCTTTTATTTGTTTTCTTTTTTCATCATATAAACGCATTTCGATTGTTTTTTTGTTGTTTTTTATTTGTTCAAATGGTTTATTTCTTAATTTCATTCTATGTTCCATAGTCCTAGTTTTCCTTTCATATAGATTGGTTTATCATATTTTTTTACATTTTCAAGTTTCCAAGCATATTTTTCTGTATGGTTACTTCTTTCATATATTTTTTCATCTATTTTTCTTAATTTATTTTGAAAATTTTCGTCTACTAAAATACAATCTACTAGTTCTGCTTCACCTATTATAGCGCCTTCAGTATATTTTACATTATATTTTTGGAATCTTGGTAACATTTTTTTTCAATTTTTTGACTTGTATGGATTAGAATTTTACCGCGATAATGGGTTTTCCAAGATCTAAATTCATATTTTTTATAACCGTTTATGATTAAACTAGCCCATGGTTCTTTTATAGTTAATGCTTTCATATTATCCTTTCATAATTGTTTAGTAAATTTACATTTCGGATATGAAGAACAGCCAAGGAATGATCCATATTTGCTTTTTCGTTCAACTAATTTACTTCCACATTTTGGACATATGTTTTTGCTTATTTTTTCTTCTGTTAGTCTTATTTGGTTTTGTATTTTACTAGTATGTTCTTTTTTTACTTTTTTATCTTTAATATTATTCTTTATTATTGTTTCGCTTATTTGCTCTATATTATCTAGTATTTCTTCTTGATATTTTCCTATTGTAAGCGCGATTTCATATGTTTGTACAATTGGTGTTTTACATATAACTTTTAATTTGGCTTGATTTGAAAAACAGATTATTGAAAAGAATTTATTTTCATCTATATCTAATAGATTTGCTAGGGCTTTTATGTGGCCATAATTTTGATAAATGGGATTTTTAAATGTTCTTTTATTTTTACCTACATATTGCATCCAATAATCCCAGTATTCATTTCCTCTTATTAATCCGTAGTAATTTTTCATTTCAATAACAAATATTCCATATTTTGAAACTACGATATGGTCAATTTGATGAATTCCTTTTTCATCAGATATTGTTATGTTGTTTAATATTTTGTAATTTGTTTTGGGTAGTTTATTTAATTCGTCTTTAACCCATCTTTCACCCCAAAAGCCTCTTAGTTGGGGATAATAATGACTTGTTATTTTATATAGGGCATACATAAGAAAACAAAAGAACCAAGAGTAAAAAAGATATGTTACATAATTACTTTTTATACTTTCAATTAGTGTTTTTATAAATTCCATATTATTTTTCTCCAAAGATATTTAGTATTTCTTCTTCATATATTTTAAATGCTATATTTTTACCATCTATATTTTCTTTTATTAGGTTTGTCATCATAACCCCACTATTGATTTCAAGAACCATAAACTTACTTTCTGTTTTAATTATATCAATGCTACAAAATCCTATTTTGAAATTATTTAGTATTTTATTTATTATGTCTAATATTTGTTTTTTATCATTTTCTTCTATTTCAAAGTTTGCTCTTGATCCGCGGGCTAGATTAAACTTCCAGTCGTATGCATATTTTTCACCCTTTTTTAAGATTCTTTCATCTTTTATATTTTTAAAGTATTCATAATTAAATTTTTTTAATAAATCTTCTATTTTAGTTCTACCATCACCATATACTACTGGTAATTCTTTTTTATACATTAATTTTATTTGATTATTTAAAATGATTGTTCTATATTCATTTTCAATATTATAAAATGGTGTAATACTATATGAGTTATTATCCTCGATCTTTATATGGTATTTTGTTAATTCATTCAAATCATTAAATCTTTTAACTTGTTTTCCGCCTGATCCAGTATTTTCTTTTATAACGATATCTTTATTATATTTATTGAATAATTTTTCAATGTATTTTGCACTATTATATTTTTTAGCATATTCATTTTTGTTTGATAAGCTATAAACAATACTATGCTCTACTACTGGGATATTATATAGATTAAGTAATTCATATGTTGCATATTTGTCATCAAATATTTTACCGATTGCATGATTATTATTTTCAAACTTATAGCCTACTATTATTTCTTTTATATTGTTTTTTTCAAGAACCATTACCCAACCATTTGAAATAAGATTATATTTTATATTATGTTTTTCACATATTTCTTTTATTAGATTATGAAATTCATCATTCATATTTCCACCTCGTTTGATTTTAAAAATCTCTTTTATTTTCGTAATTTGTTATAATTACTTCTTCTACTTTACCTCTTTTTTTTCCATTTGCGTTTATATTTCTTTTTGCTTCTATTATATGAATATGATAGTCTTTGTAAAGTTCATTTATTAGGTTTGTATTATGGTTTGAAAGCATAACATATACTCCTCTTTTGTCTAAATCTTTATATACTTTGGCTAGTCTTCTTTGTTCTTCTTTTCCAAAGCCATCTTCTGTATAGTTATTGAATGTTGATGTGTCTGAGTCATATGGTGGATCTATATAAACAAAATCACCTTTTTTAGCTGTTTTTAAAGATTCTTCAAAATCTACACTTTGTATTTTTATATCGTTCATTGTTAAATAATTGCTTACTGTTATTAGATTACTTCCTTCATAAGTATTAATTTTTGTTTTTTTACCGAATGGTACATTGAATTCATTCTTGCTATTGACGCGATATAATCCGTTAAAACAAGCTTTATTCAAATATATTGTACGGGCTGCCTTAGTATAGTCAGATAAACGATTATATGCATTTTTATTTTTGTCTTTATTTCTTATTTCGTAATAAAACTCTTCTGAATGTTCAGCTTCATAATGATTTAATAAGTTACACATTTTTTTGAACTTTTCTTCATTACATAAACAATTATATACATTCATTAATTCTTCATTTAGGTCATTTATAACAGCTTTTTTAGGTGCTAGTTCAAAAAGTAATGCGCCTCCGCCTACAAATGGTTCATAGTAAGTATCATATTCATCTGGTACATACTCTTTTAATTTATCTATAATTTGTCTTTTTCCTCCGGCCCATTTTACGAATGGTTTTCCTTTAAACATTTTTATCACTCCTGTTTTTGATTATATCATTATTTGAACAAATTTAAAAGGCCTTTTAGGCCTTATTTTAAAATCCACTACATTTGTTGCAATCATTATTAACGACAACGTTTTCTTCTGAGCAAGTATACTCTGGTCTATATGTATGATTATAAATATGTTTATTTACAACATGTGTATGTATTGGGCATATGTGTGGTACTTCGTGATAGAATTCTTTTTCTACACATTTTGTAATTGTTGGTTCAATTACTTCATTTTGACGGCATGGATCCATATTTTGATTGCATCCGCATCCACATCCGTTGTTCCTTCTTCCAAATCCAAATAGCATAAAAACCTCCTAACTACTTTATAATATGAGGTTTTTATTTTTTTGTATAAGTTATTTGTCATTGGTTAATGGGTCATTTGTTTCTTTTATTTCAAAATTTAATAATTCTTCACATATTTTTTCATACAAATCTTGTTCGTTTTTTATAGTGTCAATTAAAAACATTTTGTCATTTTCATATTCTTTTAATCCTCTTAAATAATACGATTTATCTTCATCTAATATAATAAATGACATAATATTATTTTTTAAGCATTCTTTAAACATAATAATTCTTCCAACACGACCATTTCCGTCTGAGGATGATATTTAAGAACAAATTTTTTTTAACAACTGATATCCTCATTTTCCATTTCAATCATAAATTTATCAAAGTCAGATTCAAATAATTTATCTTGAGTAATTCTATACTTTTCAAATTCAGAAAGTGCAAAACTTTCTGCTACCTTATGAGATACTTTACCAGGATTATCAAGTACATCTCTTTCATTAAATTGTAAAAATACATCTAGCTTACCTTTCCAGTCTTCCATTGTCATAGGAATATGTCTTTCAGCTTGATCCTCTGCGTAATCTAAATACATTGTAACAATTCTTTCTAAAGATTTTAATTCTTCTTTAGTTAGATAATTTTTAGCAACTATAACATCAGATGCAATTATTTTGCCATTAGGTGAATTTTTCCAATTTGTTAATCCCATATGCGCCTTTTTATGATTAGCACGGTTCACTATAACTTCTGCAGTCGTATTTCCATGAACAGCATAATGCATTTTATTTTGAACTGTTTTAAAAAAAATCTTTTGTTATTGGTGAAGATACATTATAATCTAAACTTGTTGTGTATATATCGGTAATCTTTTGATAAAAATTCCTTTCACTAATTCTTATTTCTCTTATTTCTTGTAATAATTCATCAAAATAATTTTCATTTAAAAATGTTCCATTTTTAAGTCTTTCTTTATCTAATACATATCCTTTTACAGAATATTGTTTTAAAATATTGATTGCCCACAATCTAAAATCAATTGCTCTTTTGCTATTAACTTTAAATCCAACAGCAATAATAGCATCTAAATTATAATATTTTGTTTTATAATTTTTTTCATCTCTAGCAGTATGTAAGAATTCCTTACATACTGAATCCTCACTTAATTCTTTTTCAAAAATATTAGAAAGATGCATTGTTATATTATTTCTCGTTGTTCCGAAAAGCTCGGCCATCAATTTTTGACTAAGCTATACTGATTCTTCATCAACAATCACTTCTATTGTCTTTTCTTTATTTTGTTTTGTAAATATCAAAAATTCTGCTGTTGAATTTCTTATTTGTAATGTTTGCATAATTCTTTACCTCCTGATTTAATTACATTAATAAACATATTATATCAGAACATTCCACTACTTATATGTGAATTTTGAAAGTATGCCATTTTCTGTCTTAAGTGTTCATCCTAATCACCAAATGGATGTATTCTTTCAAATCTAAAGTGAAAATCAATTATATCTTCTATTTTTATTGTTTTTTTGGAATTATATTCTTTCAGTAATTCCGTTATTTCTTTTAAAGCATTTTCTGGTTTTGTTGTTTCTATTATGTTGACTACGCCTATCATATTGGGAACAATTTTAAAGCCTCCAACATTATACCTTGGATCTTCTTCACCACTTGTGTTTCTTTTTAAAATTTTATTCATTTCTATAATCATATTTTTATTCGTTTCACTTTTCAAATTGATTATTTTATGATATTTGATTTTCAATCCATTTCATTATTATATTTACAATATAATCTACTTCTTCATTTGAAAGTACTTTATTTTTACTTATATGGTGCCATTTTTCCAAACAAGATCTACAACATGTTGCTGTTGCGTGCTGGGCTACAAAGACTGGATGGCCTTTCATTGGTGTTTGTTTGCCATCATTTATATTTGAGACATCTTTTAGCCTTTTATTAATGAAATCATACGCATGTTCTCTTATTTTTGATAGTGTTTTTTCTTCAATATATTTTTTATCTTTTTCTTTTAATTTAAAACTACTTCTAAATTTTGATTTAGATAATTTATATAATATTTCATTCATATTAAAATGGTAATTTCATACTCCCGTTTTGAAGTCTTTTCATCATTTCTTTCATTTGCTCAAATTGTTTTAAAAGTCTATTTACTTCTTCAACACTTCTTCCTGAACCTTTTGCAATTCTCATTTTACGGCTTGCTTTTAATACTTCGGGATGTTTTCTTTCATATGGTGTCATTGATAGAATAATTGCTTCTATATGAGCCATATCTTTAGGATTTACTTGAATATTATTTAATCCCATTTTATTTGCGCCTGGTAATAGTTTAATTAGATTTTCTAGTGGTCCTAGTTTCTTTATTTGGTTCATTTGTTTTAAGAAATCTTCTAAATCAAATTTTCCTTTTTGCATTTTCTTTGCTAGGTCTTCGGCTTCTTTTTCATCAATTACTGATTCAGCTTTTTCAACCATTGACATTAGATCACCCATATCAAGAATACGGCTTGCCATTCTTTCTGGGTAGAATTCTTCTAAGCCATCTAAGCGTTCACTTGTTCCTATAAATTTGATTGGAATATTTGTTAAGTGTCTTACTGATAGTGCGACACCACCCTTAGCACTTCCATCTAGTTTAGTTAGTATTGCCCCAGTTAGTTTTAATTTTTCGTTAAAACCATTGATAACATTAATTGCATCTTGTCCAATCATACTATCTAGTACTAATAGGACTTCATCAGGTTTAACTGTTTCTTCGATATTTTTTAATTCATCCATCAATTGTTCATCTATGTGTAAGCGTCCGGCTGTATCAATTAATACATAATCATAATTATTATTTTTGGCATATTCAACAGCATTTTTACTTGTTTCTACAGGATTATTTTTTCCTTCTTCATATACTTCGATGTTTAGTTCTTTTCCTAGTTGTTTTAATTGATCAATTGCTGCTGGTCTATAAATATCACATGCTACTAAAAGTGGCTTTTTCTTATATTTTTTTCTTAATAAATTAGCTAGTTTACCAATTGTTGTTGTTTTACCAGATCCTTGTAAACCAACTAACATTAGTACTGTTGGATTTCCATCTATTTTTAAATCTTCTTTATTTCCGCCTAGTAAGTCAACTAATTCATCTTTTAATATTTTTACAAATACTTCGCCTGGATTTAGAGCTTTTGCAACTTCTTCACCTAAAGCTTTTGTTTTAACATTATCAATAAACTCTTTTACAACTTTATAGTTTACATCAGCTTCTAGAAGTGCGAGTCTAATTTCTCTTGTTACATCACTTATATTTTCTTCGGTTATTTTTCCATACCCTTTTATTTTCTTTATTGCGTTTTGTAATCTTTCTCCTAATGATTCAAACATTTTAATCACCCTCTTTCTAATTTTAACAAATAATTATTAAAAAATAAAGGTTTTTATGAAAAAAAGAGTTTTGTGAACTCTAATAACTTATATAATAGTGATTTTTGATCTAAAACTTACAAATTATCAATCATTATTTTTTTGAAAATATTTATTTAGAATATCATCTAAGTTTTTCTTGTTAATTGGTTTTATAATGTAATCACTAAATCCTAGTTTTAAATACTCTTTTTCATTGTTATTAATATTCGGCGTAATCATTACAATAGTAGTGATTGGATATTTTGTTTCTCTTCTAATGTAGTTTAAAACACCATTATCCTTAATAAGCATTTTTGAAAACTCATTAATACTATCTCCTGGTATTATATCATCAATAAAAACCAAATCAAAAGTTTCATTATCATTTATAGCATCACACATTTCTGATAAGTTGTTTGTAGATATGGTTTGAACATTATATGGACTTAATAATATTTTAAGTTCTTTAATTTTTAGATTATTATTATCTACAATTAATATTCTCTTATCACTATAATTATGATATTTAATTTTAATATTCTGATTTTCTTTTTTATTACTTATAACATCATATTCACTTACTAATCTTTGATTTATATTTAAGGAAATAGTTATTATATTTTCACTTTTATTAATAGTGATTGTGCCATCTAATTTTGCTAATAAATATTTTATCATTTCATAGTTCATATCATTGTCTTTTTCGATTCTTAGTTTTTTTGTATGCTTATTCTCTACAATATAATCCTCAACTAATTTATCATCTGTTATAAAATTAAATCTTATTTTTGCAAAATTTCCAACTTTAATACTATTAATTTTTAGTTCTATTTTTTTATTTTCAATTATCGATGATAGAAAGTTGAAGAAAGCTATCGTAACTTTTAAAACATTATTTTCATCACCATAAAGTACTTGTGGCATGTTTTTTTCTACGTCAACATTCATTTTTGTAGAGTGCATACTTTCTTCATTTGACAATAATTGTTTTAATCTATCAATCATATCATATGTTTCATATTTGTATGTAACAACTTTTGTGTCACTTTTCACCATTGCAAGATCTAAAATACTTGTAATCTTATCCCTTAATATAATTGCCCTATTTTGAAATTTTGATAATGTATTATTCACATCATTTATATTATTCTCATCTATTTTGACATTTTCAATTAAAACTAATTCTTTAATTGTCGATTTTAGTTCATTAGCCATTTCTTCAAGTAATTCCATTGTTTTTTTTGATGAATCCAATGCTAATTCCTTTTGAAATGCTAATTCTTTAGCCATTTTTACATCGGGATTTTCTATTGTGTTAAACATAATAAGTAAGATATATGAATAAAAGAAGCCTTCAAATATTAGTTCCTTATAAAATGTTCTAATAAGAAATCCTAACAAATATAATGTTATTAGAATAATGTAAGGCAAGATTTTTTTTATTGAATATTTCTTTATTAAAAAATATATGGTTACAATTATGAAAAAACTAAAGCTTAAAATTGTGTGACCAATTGCAACATCATATGAAGGACCATCACCATCAAGTAAATTACCTTCAAAAATTACATTTAGTGGTAATACTATAATTAATAATATTGATATTAAGGTAATTACAAGTAGCATAGTTTTAATTTTTTGATACTTATTGTCTTTATCATATATAGAAATACAGTAAAACATTGAGTACATATTAAGTAATGCCAAAACACTCATATATATTTTTTGAAGCATCATTATATATGTGTATTTTTTAGTTAAATGAGCAACAAAATATGTTGCTATACCAACAAGTATAAATATTAAGTTTAAAATTAGCAACTTTGAATACGTTTTTGTTTCTTTATTTTCTACATTAGGTTTAGTAAAAAACATAATTAATAATGTTGTGACTATTAATAGTCCAACAATTTGTAAAACAATTGCTTGCACAATAATCAACCCTCTCTTTTATCTTTTGTATCTTAACAAAAATGCATTATTTTTATTAATTTTTAAATTATCTAGAAAACTAAATACTTCCGCTTCTGATATTATACTCTTATCGTGAAATCTTTCACTTAAGGCATCCTCTAAAGAAAAACCATATCCATAGTTACATTTATCTACTATCTCGGATTGAAACTTATGAATATAGTCGCTTGGCAAATCTTTTCTTTTTAGTGTTTTCTGTGTTTCAAGAATATGCCATTTAAGTGTTACAAGTTTATCTCTTAATTCATTATTTAATTCTTTTTCAGTTTTGTTCGAATTTTTTGCAATGCCATAATTTTTACCGATATTAAAATAAAAATTTTTACCATATTGTTCAACTGCTATTGGTACTATTTGTACTCCTGTTTCTCTAGCCATTCTAACTGTTCCGACAAAGGTTTTCATAACTAATTCATTAGGTGAAACATTCCAAGCACCTTCTGGATATATCAATAAATTACCACCATTATTTAAAAGTTCTATTGATCTATTATATGCTACTTTTCTATCAACTTTGTTTTTTGTTTCTAATGGAATAACTCCGTTTAATTTCAATCCTTGATATATTAGTTTTCTATATAAAATACCTGGATCACCTAGCATTAAATATGCTGGTTCTTTAATTATTTGTAAAGTTCTTTGAATATCATTTCCACCAATATGTGTACACGCAAATATTTTTGGTTCATCTTTTATTGCTTTATTTTCATTTCCTATTATAATGTTATTTTCTTTAGATACTAATTTGTCAATTTGTAAAATTAAATCAATAAGAAAATGTATTTTTTTTCTTAGTTCTATTCCTTTTAATTTCTCATTATTGTTATAGCAATATATTCTATAATCAGCATAATATTTAACAAGATCTTCAATAGCCATCTTTCTTTTTTGTAGTATGTTTAGTTTATTAAATTCTTCCATAGATATCCCCCTACATCATAATTATATCACACAATATTAAATATTCAAATTAAAAAGAGAATAACAATATTATTCTCTATTTGCTTTCCAAGTTTCATAAACATTACAGCTAGAACTATATGGTGCCGGATCTGGCATTTGCATTTTAACTATCATTGGTATTTTAAATGCTTTACCGAATGCTACACATGTTCCTGGTTGTAATGATTTTTGTTTTTCAACTATTTCATTATTAATATTTGGTAGCATCATTTTAATGTATTCTAAATCTCTTGGGTGATTCATTTTAAATATCATAAAGTTAGAACATTGTGATATTACTGTTTCTGAAAGTTCAACTGGTCTTTGAGATATTAGATTCAATAATACTCCGTATTTTCTTCCTTCTTTTGCAACTCTTTCAAAAATATTATAACCTATTAAATATGTATCTTCATCATTTTTAACATATCTATGAGCTTCTTCTAAGAATATATGGAATGGTATTGATGCTCTTGTTTTTAGTGATTTTGCAAAATTAAATAGCATTTTTGTAAATATTTTTGTTACTGCTTTTGCAAAATGGTCATCTACTTCTTCTAGGTTAAAGTTAATTATTTGAACTTTTTTATTTCCTGATGATATTAATGATGCAATATATTTTTCTCTTGTTATATAAGATGGTAAATTAAAGTATTCTTTATTTTCACCTATTACTAAAGCGTGTAATTTTACTTTTAATGTTACTGCATCACCATATGTTTGTTCATTTCTTAAAAATCCTTCACTTATTAATGTAAATGATAGAGCTTGTTCAAAATCATCTAATGTATAATAATTTTCACTTTTTGCTTCATATTTTTCAAGTTCATCATTAATAAATCCTTGAATATATTGAGTAATCAAAACGCTTTCACAGAAGTTTCCGGCAGTGTCAATTATAAAACATTCTCTAAATCTTCTTTGATAACCTATTCCTTGTATAATTGTTTCCAAATTAAATTCTGGTGTTGAACAAGTTTGAATTATACTAAATATATCATTTCTTTTAGATGCTGATGTTTGATTTGTATATAGTATTGTCATTATTGCTTTTGCTATTAAATGATTTTTGTATTTTCTTGCACCTTCATCATTTTCAGCAAATATTTCAACTAATTTAAGTGCTCTTTCAAGAATAGTTATTTGGCCGTGGTTTGTTGCACCTAGTAAAATAGCTAGGTCATCAACATCTAATAACCATAATGGTATTCTTAATATTTCACCTTCTGAATCGTGCAAATTAGTTGTATAGTATTTAAAGTTTAAATTTATATTATATTTGTTTAAATCTCTAAATGCATTATGATATTCTCCATAAGCATCAAACAAAAATATATTTGATCTAAATGGTAAATATGTTTTATTATTAAACACATTTTGAAGTAAGCGGGCTACACCACAAGATTTACCGGAACCGGTATTACCAAATATAGCCATATGATTACTGAATAAATCATTATATTTTACTCTAATTGGACAGGCATCATATAATGGTGAATATCCTAGTAACATTGTATCATTTCCTTCATCACCTATTATAAGTTTCATTTCTTCTGGTTTAATTGGTCTTATTTTACTTGTTAGGCTTGGTTTTCTTATTACACCACCAATAAAAATTCCGTTTACAATTTCTCCTAGGAAAGATATTTTAATTTCTTTTTCACTTATATCATCTACTTCGCCTAATATTTGTTTTTTTTCATCTTCAAATATTACGTGTAAGTTCATTATATCACTTACAACTGCACCTTCTATTAAAGCGACACGTGCTATATTATCTCCTATATATAGTATTTTTCCAAACATATTATCACATTATTTCTAATATTTTAGAAACCCTTTCATCTTTTATTTCATTTAATATTTTTTTTATTTTTTGATCTCTTTTTATCATATTTAGTTTTTCTTCATATTCTTCTAATTTTTGTTCTGCTGATTTTATTTGTTTATGGATTGCATTTCTACTTATTCCATTATTTTCAGCAATTTCACTTAATGAAAAATTTTCAAAATAATAGTCTTTAAAATATATTTTTTCTTTTTCAGTTAATAAGTTTCCATAGTAATCAAATAATTCAGTATATTTTAATACATTATCCATTGAAGATTCCCCATATTCCTGATAGAACAAAGAATATACCAAAAATTATATATATTGTTGTAAAGTTTTTCCTTTTATATATTTTTTTATTGTTAAGGGCAAGATTAAATAGTAATAAACTTACCATAAAATCAGTTAAATATTTATAGTTACGCTCAACTAAATATGTATAAATAAATGTTCCAATTGTAATTATTACTAGTAAAATTTGCGTGAAAAATAACCAATCTTTCATTTTATAATCTTTTATTTTTTTAGTTACTTTCGCACTATCAGTACTACTTTTCATCATATTTATCACCTAGATCCTTAAATAAGCCATATATATATGCTTCAATATCAAATGATTTTAAATCATTATATCCTTCACCTAAACCAATGTATTTTACTGGTATTTTAACTTCATCTTTAATTGCAAGAACAATTCCGCCTTTAGCGCTTCCATCTAGTTTTGTTAAAACAATTCCTGTTATGTCTGTTATTTCTTTAAAATTTTTAGCTTGTGATATTCCGTTTTGACCTGTTGTTGCATCTATTACAAGTAATGTTTCGTGAGGAGCGGATGGTATTATTTGTTTTATTACTTTATTTATTTTTGCTAGTTCATTCATTAGGTTTACTTTGTTTTGAAGTCTTCCTGCTGTATCAATTAGTATTACATCATAATCCAAGCCTTTTTTTAAGCCATCATATACAACGCTTGCAGGGTCAGCTTTTTCTTTATAATAAACGTCTGCTCCCGATTTTCTTCCCCATTCTTGAATTTGTTCAACAGCGCCTGCTCTAAATGTATCGCCGGCTATTAATAAGACTTTTTTGCCTTTACTTGTTAATTGATATGCGATTTTACCAATTGTTGTTGTTTTTCCTACACCATTTACACCCACAAATAATAATACTGTTGGTCCTTCTTTGTTTGTGTTTATTTTATTTGTTAAGATATCACCATCAACATATATAATAAACATTTCGTCAACAATTATTTCTTTCAATTCTTCTGGACTTGTTATTTTTTCTTCTTTTACTCTTCTTTTTAAGCGGTCTACTAGTTTTACTACTGTATCTACGCCAATATCAGCCATTATAAGAATTTCTTCTAATTCTTCAAAATATTCATTTGTTAATTCTTTATATTTTTTTGATAGGTTACCTAATTTTGATGTAAAGCTATTTCTTGTTTTTTCTAATGCTTTGTCATACTCGTTTATATCTTTCTTTGTAAATATGTTTTTAAACTTGTCGAATATTCCCATTTTTAACACCTCTAATATAATTATAACTTATTTTTTTTATTTTTTCTACTTTTTTATAAAGAAAAAGTTTTATATTATATAAAACTTTCATTATTTTATTAATCAATTGTTTGGATACCTATTGCAGATATGCTTATGTTAAATGTTTTTCCTTGATAATTATAGTCGTGTTGGTTAGCTTCACCATTATCATAAGGCCACTCCCAATATATTGTATGATTTTTTGTCATACTTTCTCCGACTTTCATTGTTCCTTCAATAGTATGGTCGGTTATATTTATTAAATTGTTAGCTGTTTTTTCATCAACATAAAAGTTCATGTTTGTTGGTACCTCTGTTCCTGTTAGTTTTATTTCATATTTTATATTAACTTCTGATCCGGTTCCTAGTACAACTAATTCAAACTTTCCTTTGTCACCTGGTATAATTACTTCGCCACTTCTTTCTGATTTTGCTTCAATAGTATCATAAAGATTTATTGTTTCTATTTGTTTATTATTATGATATACATCAAATGATATTTTTTTTGTCGTTGATGTTACATTTCCTGTTTTTGTTGTTGAATAGTAGGCAACGGAACCAAATAAAATAAGGAAAAATCCTAATAAGGCACATATTATTGATATTGATAGTAAATTTCGTTTCATATTTTACACTCCCTATTATATTTATACCATATTTTGGCTTTTTTTTCAATGATTTTTTTTCAAATATGTTGAACTTGCAAAAGATAAAAAAAAAGTATATAATTATAAAGTCGAAATTTTAATGAAAGGAGGGAAATTATGAACGAAACTAAAATATTTGCTCTTGGTGGTTTATGTGAGGTTGGAAAAAATATGTATGTTATTTGGCACGATGATGAAATTATCATTGTTGATGCTGGTGTTATTTTTCCAGAAAGTGACATCAAGGGTGTTGATTATGTTATTCCTGATTATACTTTTTTAAAGCAAAATGAGAGTAAAATTAAGGCTTTATTTATAACTCACGGACATGAAGATCATATTGGAGGAATTGTTTCTTTACTTCAAACAGTAAATGTTCCTTATATATATGCTCCTAATCAAGCTTGTGGTTTAATTAGAAAGAAAATTGCTGAAAAGAATATTCCTTATAAGAATTTAATTGTTTATACGGAAAAAACAGTTGTTAAGACTAAAAGATTTTCGGTTGAATTCTTTATAACTACCCACTCTATTCCTGATTCACATGGTATATGTGTTCATACACCTAATGGTACAGTTGTTGTAACTGGTGACTTTAAGTTTGATTTAACGCCAATTGGTCCGGTTGCGAACTTACATAAAATGGCTAGTATTGGTAATGATGGTGTTACGCTATTATTAAGTGATAGTACAAATGCTTTAAATCCGGGAATGAGTAAATCTGAGTCGAAGGTTGATGAAGCTTTAAATGATATTTTTGATTGTACTGATGGTAGAATTATAATTGCAACATTTGCTTCTAATATTTATAGATTAAAACATATTGTTGATACTTGTTATAAAAGGGGTAGAAAAATTGCAATCTTTGGTAGAAGTATGGAAAATAATATTGAGATTTCTATTGAGGGTGGCTACATAAAACATAAAGATATATTTGTTACGCCTGAAGAAGCTAATAAACTTCCTTTAAATAAGGTTTGTTTACTTTGTACTGGTTCCCAAGGAGAACCACTTGCTGCTTTAACAAGAATTGCTGATGGAAGCCACAAACAAATTAAGATTATGGAAGGAGATACTGTTATATTTTCTTCTTCTACAATTCCTGGTAATGCTCTTAGCATTTCAAGAACTATTAATAAATTATATTTAAAAGGCGTTAATGTATATACTAATTCTTCTTTCAATGATATACATACAACAGGTCATGGTAGTGAAGAAGAATTAAAGCTTATGTTAAGATTAATTAAACCTAAATACTTTATGCCAGCGCATGGTGAATATCGTATGTTAAAAAGGCATGCTGAAATTGCTCAAGAATGTGGTATTCCTGAAGAAAATACATTTGTTTTAAATAATGGTGATGTCCTTGTTATGAAAGATGGCGTTATCCATCAAGAAGGTACAGTTCCTGCTAATGATATATATGTTGATGGAAATCGTTTAGGTGATGTTTCTAATTCTGTTATGAGAGATAGAAGAGCTATGAGTAATGATGGTATTGTTATTGCATGCGCTACTATTGCTAATAATAAATTACTTACTAGGCCTAATATTACTACTAGGGGTTTTGTTACTGTTAATGAAAGTGAAAATATTCTTAAAAATTTAGAGAATATATGTGCTAATGTTGTTATGAAATCTATTAAGAAAAGTAAAAATGATATAAAAGCTGATATTATTTTAAATTTATCTAATTATATTAAGAGTGAAACTGGTAGAAATCCTATTATTTTACCTATTATTACAGAGATCGAAGAAAAAGTGGCTGTTAAATAAGTCACTTTTTTTCTATATATTCATATACTTCTTTTATTGTGTTTTCAAAATTATCGTAGTCGACATCAAACCATTTAATATTTAATTGATGATTAAACCAAGTATATTGTCTTTTGGCATAGTTTCTTGATTTTTGTTTTATTTTATCAATTGCTTCTTCTAATGTTTGTTTGTTTTCAAAGTATGGAAATAGTTCTTTATACCCTATTGGTGTTAATACGGCTTTTGTTCTTATATTAGTTTCATATATTTTTTTTGCTTCTTCTAATAGGCCTTCATCTATCATTTTATCTACTCTTTTATTTATTTTTTCATATAGGTTTGCTCTATTTGTTGTAAGGCCTATAAATAGGGTATCATATAATAGTTTATCTGTTTTTTCTTTACTTGATAATGGTTCATTATTTTCATTATAATAGTTTAATGCTCTTATAATTCTTTTACGGTTATTGGGATGAATATTTGTTTTTTCATCTACTTTCAATAATTCTTTATATAATTCATTTGTTTCTATATTGTCATATGTTAATTTGTTTTTTTCTTCATTAAACTTATAATCATATAAGGCTGCTTTTATATAAAGTCCAGTTCCACCTACTATAATTGGTGTTTTATTTTTTTTAATAATTTCATCTATTTTTTTTCTGGCATCTTTTTGATAATCATATACGGTATAATCTTCCGATATTTCTTTTATATCTATTAAGTTGTGAATAATATTTTCTTTTTCTTCATTTGTTACTTTTGCTGTTGCAATATCTAATCCTTTAAATATTTGTGTGCTATCAGCATTTATAATTTCGCCGTTCATTTTTTTTGCTAGTTCAATACTTAGTTTTGTTTTACCAACTCCGGTTGGTCCTGTTATTACTATTACCATATTTACCTTATAAACATTGCATCGCCAAATGAGAAAAAGCGATAATGGTTTTCAACGGCTATATTATAGGCGTTTAGGATAATTTCTTTGGATGCAAAGGCACTTACTAGCATTACAAGAGTTGATTTTGGGAGATGAAAATTTGTTATTAATCCATCAATTGCTTTGAATTTAAAGCCTGGATATATAAATATTTTAGTCCATCCACTACATTCCTTAAAGGTTCCATATAATTCCATTACGGTTTCTAGAGTTCTTGTGCTTGTTGTACCAACACTTATAATTCTTCTTTTTTCTTCTTTTGCTTTGTTTAAAATATCGGCTGTTTCTTTAGTCATTTGATAGAATTCACTATGCATTTCGTGTTTCGTTACATCTTCTACGTTTACTGGCCTAAAGGTTCCAAGTCCTACATGAAGGGTTACGTTTGTTATAATTATTCCTTTTTCTTTTATTTTTTCCATTAATTCTTTAGTAAAGTGCAAACCGGCTGTTGGTGCTGCTGCGCTTCCTATTTCTTTAGCATATACTGTTTGATATCTATCTTTATCTTTTAATTTTTCGTGGATATATGGTGGTAATGGCATTTCACCTAGTTTATCTAGTATTTCATAAAAGATTCCATCATATTCAAATTCTATATGTCTTATTCCTTCATCTAATACTTTAGTGCATTTTCCTTTTAGAATTCCGCCAAAATCAATTATGGTTCCTTCTTTTACTCTTTTGGCTGGTTTAACTAAGCATTCCCAGGTATCTTTTTCTAGGTTTTTTAGCATTAATATTTCAATATGGGCTTTTGTTTCTTCTTTGGTTCCCATTAATCTAGCTGGCATTACTTTGGTATCGTTTATTACTAAGACATCACCTTTTTCTAGATATTCAATTATATCATAGAAATGTTTATGTTCGATTTCGCCTGTTTTTCTATCTAGAACCATTAATTTAGATGATGTTCTATCATTTAATGGTACTTGGGCGATTAATTCTTCTGGTAAATTGTAATCAAAATCATCTGTTTTCATAATTTTACTCCTTTTTTAATTTTGCTATATTTATACTTTTGTTTCCGTATTTTTTCTTTATTTGGTCAATTACTTTTTCTAGTTTTTCATTTTTAATTTTTTCATCAACATTTTCAAATATTGATGCTTGATAGCCATAATTCACAACCAAATTATCTAGTCTAATTCCTATTAATCTAATTGGTTCATCATCCCACATTTCTTTTAGTAATTGTTTGGCTTTTTTATAGATTTCAATTCCTATGTTTGTTGGATTTGTTAATTTTGCTTGATGGTTTTTAGTTACAAAGCTATTACTTTTTAATATTACCGCTATCACATAGGCATATTTTTCTTCTTTTCTAAGGTTTTGAGCGATTTTTTCGGCTATTTTTCTTAATTCATCATAGGCATCATCGATTTGTGTTATGTCAATTGGTAGTGTTGTTGTCATACTTATACTTTTGCAATCATCTCTTTCACTTACTACTTCGGTATCATCTATTCCTTGAGCAAGTTCAATCATATGTTTTGCTTGATTTTTAAAGAAGAATGCTAAGTGTTTTTCATCATAATTTGCTAAGTCTTCTATTTTGTGTATTCCTATTTGATTTAGTTTGAGTACACTTTTTTTACCGATTCCAAATAAATCTCCTACGGGTAATGGGTACATTTTTGTTTTGACTTCATTTTGAAATAGTGTATGAACTTTATTGGGTTTTTCAAAGTCTGATGCCATTTTGGCACATAATTTATTGTTTGCGATTCCAATATTGACTGTAAAGTGTAATGTATCATTTATTTCTTTTTGCAATTTATAAGCAAATTTTATGGGATCACCATTAATTAGCATACTTTTTCCGTAATCTATATAACATTCATCAATTGAGGCAACTTCAATATCTGGTGTATATTTACTTATTATTTTAAATAGTTCTTTACTCATTTTTTGATAGAATGCATAATTGGGTGGGAATACTTTTAAAACGCGACATTTTTTTCTTGCTTGATATAGGGTTTCAGCTGTTTGGATGCCTAATTTTTTACAGGGCGTACTTTTTGCTAAGACTATACCCGCTCTTCTTGATTCATCGCCGCCTATAACTGCGTAGCTATTTCTTATATCATATTTATATCCGTTATTTAGTAAATCTACTGCACTCCAAGATAGGAATGCATTATTTACATCTATATGCATTATAATTCTTTCCATTTGCCAATCACTCTAATATTATAATTTAATGGTTAATAAAAAGCAAGATTTACTTGCTTATATTTCTTTGATATCGTATATGTAAGTTGTTTTAAATTTTAAGTTTCCTTCTTGGACATTTCCGTTTGCGTCGTATGTTTTATATTTTACATTTGATACTTTTACCATATCTCTTCTTTTGGCATCTACTACTCCTATACATAATACAAATAATATTAATACTATTATTAATTTTTTCATTATTTTGCCCCCTCATATTAAGTTTATCATATATTTATTTTTTTGTCATATTTTAACTTAGTTTTTTTTCGATTTTTGTTTTAATACTTTGGGTATCTAATCCAAGGTGTTCTAATATTTCTTTTCTTGATCCTTGCTGTACAAATGTATCTTTTATGGCATATATTGTTATGTCTTTATTGGTTTTGGTTTTTAGATAACTTCCTAAAGAACCTATTTGCGTGACTTCTTCATAGACAAATATTGGTGTATTAATGCTATTTAACATTTTTTCATCGATTGGTTTTATAAAGCGAGCGTTTATTACTCCTATACTATATTTACTTTCATTACTTATTTCAAGGGCATTTTGGACAAAGTCTCCATAGGTTATAATATAGGCGTCTTTGCCTTTTTTTAATTTTGTCCAACTTCCTATTTCTATTTTTTTCATTTTACATTGATGATATTCTTTTTTTTCTTTGGAATATCTTATACAGAATGGCTTTTTAGTAATAGATGCTGTATATAGCATATCAGCTGCTTCTTCATTTGTTGAGGGTGCGCATATTATTAGATTTGGTATTGGTAATAGCATACTTACATCATATATTCCTTGATGAGTTTCGCCATCTGGACCTACTATACCACATCTATCTATACATATTATTGTATGGGTATTCATTCTAGCTACATCGTGTTCTATTTCATCATATGCTCTTTGTAAGAAGGTTGAATATATAAAGACAAATGGTATTTTTCCGGATAAGCTTAAGGAGTTGGCCATTACTACTGCGTGTTCTTCAGCTATTCCAACATCAATGAATCTTTCTTTGAATTCATTTTTAAATTCTAATAATTTACTTCCGCTTGCCATTGCTGGTGTTATGGCAATTATATTTTTATTATTGCGTGCTAATTGGATTAGGTGTTTTGTTATAACGTTTGGCCAGGTACTTTTAGATATTGTTACGGGATTGTTTATATCAAAGGCAGGTGTACCATGCCATATGCCTTTTTTATCATTTAAAGCCGGTGCAAAGCCTTTTCCTTTTATGGTTATTGTATGGATTAGAACAGGGCCATTTTCTTTTTGAGCAAGATTAAAATATGTTTCCATTTCTTTAAAGTCGTGGCCGTTTATTGGTCCATAGTATTTAAATCCTAATTCTTCAAAAAAGTAACCATCTTTTAAATAGATACTTTTAATAGAGTTTTTAATATTTTTAGTTACTATTTTGATTGGTTTTCCTAATAAAGGAATTTTATCGAGAATGGTTTTGGTTTTTTCTTTGGTTTTTTCATATTCATTACCACTTCTTATTTTGTCTAAATAATTATGAATTGCTCCAATATTTTCATTAATACTCATTTCGTTATCATTTAATATTACTATTATTTTAGTTTTTAATTCTCCTATATGGTTTAATGCTTCATATGCTAGGCCATTTCCAATTGAGCCATCTCCTATAATTGCAACTACATTATAGTTTTCTTTATTTAAATCTCTTGCATAGGCAAAGCCGGCGGCTGCACTTATACTTGTTGATGAGTGACCAGCTTCATATACATCATAGATACTTTCTTTTCTTTTTTGAAAGCCACTTAATCCTTTATATTTTCTTAGTTTATCAAATTCTTTATATCTTCCAGTTATTATTTTTTGAGTATAGCATTGGTGTCCAACATCAAATATTATTTTATCTTTTGGGGGATTAAATGCTTTATAGAGTGCTAGGGTTAAATCAACAATACCTAGGTTACTTGATAAATGACCGCCTGTTTTTGATACTTTTTCGATTATTTCTTTTCTTATTGTCGCGCTTAACTTTTCTAATTCTTCATTATTCATTTGTTTTAAAAAAGATGGGTCTTTTATTTTGTTTAGGTCCATTTCTTCACCTTCTTAACTAGTACATATAGAGTAGCATTTTTTTTATTAAATGTAAATAAAAAGTAGATAATATCTACTTTATTTTCAAACTATATACATTGTATGGTCTTATTTTTGTTGGGTCTGTTTTAGCTCCTGCTAAACATAAGCAGTTGCTTTTTTCTACTTCTTCTTTATATGTCATTGTTCTAACTTCAGTTAATCCTTGTCTTTTCATAAATTGACATAATAATTTTATCATTCTTAAGTCATAGTTTTGTTTAGTTGCTTTTTGAGTTAGGGAATATTCTAGTATTCCAACATTTTTAACCATTTTTATTTTAGCGTGACCTATTTCTTCATTTGCTAAATTTTCATCAACAATAAAGGAAATAGTGTCTTCTTCTACTTTATTTATTCTTAATGTGATTTTATCATCTGCTAGTTTTGTATTAATCATTTGGATTTGTTTTTTAGCATCATAAATGATTGCTAGATAATCTCTGTTGGTTTTTCCTAGTTTTAATGATCTTTCAGCGTTTTCAATTTTTTTATGAAGTGTGCGCAGAAGGTCTAGTTCTTGTGATCTATTCATTTTATTTACCTCTTTTATTTAAATTGATTTGATATTCATTATACGGCGTTACTTGGGTTAATTGTTTTACAGCGCCATATGAGTTAAGTGCGGCGTTTGTTTCAATATTTTCTTTTGATTGTCTTGTATTAACCATTTCTATTCCTTTATCAGTCATATCCATACATAATAATTTTATTACCCTTAAGTCATAACCTACTTTAGTTTTTGTTGTTGTGAAGTTGTAGTTCATTGATCCATTTTTTCCTTCCATTACTACAATTGCTTCACCAATTTTTTCATCGGTTAATAATTCATAGATATCAAAAAATGTTGTTTTATTTTTAATTGTTTTGATTCTAATACTTAATATGCCATCTGATAGGTTATTGTTTGATAATTCAGCTATTTGTTTTTTTAAATCATAAATAATTGATTCGTAATCCTTATATGTTTTTCCCTCATTATATGCTTTTAAAACGATTTTTAATCTTTTGTATAATTGACCTAATTGTTTTTCTTTTTCTGTCATTTTTACTCTTGCCATTATATATTCCCCCTTAGTTATATTTAATTTTATCATATTTAATAATATTGTCAAATCTAAATTGTATTATTACTGACATAATAATTTGGTATTTTCCCTTGAATTATTCTTGTTCCTAATACAATTGTTTGATTTACTTCAACCTTTTTAATTGTTATTGGTAAGATAATACTGCATTCAATGTTTAAATCTAGATATGCTGTTATGAGTGCATTATTCAATCCGTAATTCTTTACTTCGGTTCTTATATTGTTTATTATATTTCCGTTTGACATATATTTTATTGGTATTTTTGGTCCTTTATTTGCAAAAAAAATATTGTTCGTTGAAGCAAGTAATGGCATTTTAAAAATGATAGTATTATTCATACTATCTAGTTTTTGTTCTATTTTTTCATTTATTAATACTAGTTTTTGATTCATTATTTCATTATCTAAACTGGCACCGATTATTTCATTTCCATCTTTTTCGATTTTAAAGATATTTTCTTTGGGCAAATAATCTTTTATTGTTAACGTTATTTCTTTTGATACTATTTCTTTTGTTTTTGCTTCTATATAGATTTGCGCACTTTTTCTTATTTGTTTGGATGCTAAGGAAATAATGAATGTTATTAATAGTACTAATATAATAAGTGTCCATTTTATATTTTTTTTCTTTTTTAGTCTTATTCTTTTTTTCATATTAAATTATATGAAAAAGGAGTATAAATTAAAACTGTTTACAATTTAATTTACACTCTTTACATTTAGGTTTTTTAGCCGTGCAGTGATATCTGCCAAAGAGTACTAATTGGTGATGGAGTCTTGATAAATCATATCCTTTAAAGAACTTATTCAGTTTCTTTTCGACAATTAGAACATCATCATTAGCTTTGGCGATTTCCATTCTTTTGCTTACTCTGCATACGTGAGTATCGACAGCAATTAACTGAGCTTCATAGATATTACTTAATACAACATTGGTTGTTTTTCTTCCGACACCTTTTATACTTTCAAGAAATGCTCTATCATTTGGAACATAACCTAATGGTTCTAGTTTTTCAGCTATATTAATAACATATTCAGCTTTTTTATTAAAAGATCCGAGTGGTTTTATTATTTTTTTGATGTCCTCTATATCAGCATTTTTTAAATCTTTAAGTGTCTGATATTTTTTGAAAAGAACTGATGTTACTTCATTAACTCTTTTATCAGTTGTTTGAGCACTTAAGGCTGTTGCAATTAGTAGTTCATAATCTTTGTTATAATTTAATTCACATCTTGGGTTTGGTATTATTTCATCTAGATATTTTACAATTTCTTCAGCTTTCATTTAACCAATCGTAATCTATTATTTCAGGTTTTCTTTCTTGTTTAAATTTTTTTTGATTATTTTCTACGTCTTCTTTTGTTTTATATCCAGATGTTTTCCAATTTTTTAAGGTTGAATCTATATATCTTAGATTTCTTGCTCCATTAATTATAGCGTTTTTTAATGCATATAGTATTAATTCTTCACTATAATTTTCTTTTAAATCGGCTATCATTGTTACTTCTGTCGGTGCAAGGGTACGACCTAGTTCCTCTTCAAATTTTTTATAGATATCTTTATTATTTTCTTTATTTTCATTACTTAGGAGAAGTGCAAGTTTTTCATATAATTTATTTAGGTTTGTAACTTCTTTTATTTTGTTTTCTTTTATTGTATCAATTTCTATTAGTTTTTGATTTATTAGATTATTAATTGATTTCATTACTTCATCTATTTTTATTTGCATATTTGATGATATTAACATTGGGTTGAATGTTTCCTCGCTATTTAGTAAAAAGATAAGTACTAATAGGTCTTGTTCATTTATGTTTAATTTTTTATAATTGTAAAACAAACTTTGTGGTATTATTAATGGTTTTTGTTTTAAAATATTTGTTATTTTATCTATCATCTTGCACCTTCTTTCTTAATATTATATCATTTTTTATATTTATTTAAATATTTTTTGATAATTTCTTTTTCATTTTTGAATTTTTTATTTATTATTTGATTTTCTATATCATCTAATATATGATGAAGAACATAGCTTGGTTCAATGTTTAGATATTCGCATATTTCTAGTGGTTCAATATTTATTTCCATTTTGTCGTGGATTGGTAATTCATTATATATTTTTAATATTTCTTTTTTTGGTATTTGTTTTATTTCACCAACTAGCGATGCTACATACAATCCTTTTTTATATAATGTGTTTGGTTCCAAAATATTTTCATTTAAACTTTCATTTACTTTTTTAATTGTTTCTTTTTCTTGTTTGGTAAATGGATATTTGTCATTATTTATTTGGGCCCATATTCCAAGAGATGATTGAGTTACAATGATATTAAGATTTATATCAAGGGGCTCTTCTAATTTTAATTCTTTTAATAGATTAATGCCGTAATTATTGTTTGGGGATGAAAATATTTTTTCAAGTTCTTCTTTTTTTCTTGTGTATGATAGTTTTTTTAAATTATCTTTATATTTAATGATTGAACTTTTTAAGTTTTCATCTAATTTAAAGTTAAGGGTTGTTGCAAAGCGAACTGCTCTTAATATTCTTAGGGCATCTTCTTCTATTTTTTTATCACTGTCACCAACTGTTCTTATTATTTTTTTGTCTAAATCTTTTTTGGCATCAAGCATATCTATTAGATTGCCATTTATATCTATACACATTGTATTTATTATAAAGTCTCTTCTATTTAAGTCTTCTAATAGGTCATCGACATAGTTTATACTTTCTGGTTTTCTAAAGTCCTTATAATTGTTATCGCTTCTAAATGTTGTTAGAGCGAATAGTGTTCCTTTATGTTTTACAATAACACATCCGTATTCTATATTTGTTATTTTAGTATCATCAAATATATTGGTTAAATCTTTTGGCCTTGCGTTTGTACATATATCGACATCAGAGCTTTTTCTTTTTAGATATAAGTCTCTTGGAAATCCACCTACTATATATGCTTGATAGTTATTCTTTTCTAGTATTTTTAATACTTCTATTGCGTTTTCATACATTTTATCATTCCTTTACGAGAAAAAAAAGGCGTGATGCCTTTTAATTTAAAGCTTCTTTTAATTTAGATCCTGCTTTAAATGTAACTGCAGTATGTGCAGGAGTCTCAACTGGTTCACCTGTACGTGGATTACGACGAGTTGCTGCTTCTTTTTCTTTAGCAGTAAATGTCATAAATCCTGTTAATGCAACTTTCTTTTCTGTTTTTAAACCTTTTACAACGCCATTTAACATTGCTTCTAAAGCACGTGTTGCATCTGCTTTTGTCATGCCTGTTTCTTCAGCCATATAGTTTACTAAATCTGTTTTTGTCATGTTTACCTCCTATACATGTTAGTAAGCTTATCTTGCCTACATTTAAATGTTACCATTTTTATATAATAAATGCAACACTTTTTTATTATTTTTTAATAGTTTTTGTTTTTTTACACCAAAAAACAGTACGGCCTGATAAACTATACTGTTTTGAGTTTTTTAGAAATTGTTGTACCATTTATATTAGGCTTTATCTAATATAAATACTAAATGAATATTATCAGTATTCACCACAACGTCTTATCATTTGAGTTTACTTTCTCATAAAACAATTGCTTTTGCTTAGCGCTGATAAGGATTTATTAATAACAATTAATAAATTTTTCCTGCTTCTTTATTCCTATTTTATAGAAGTACTGACTTGTATTATACTCTATATAATACCGACCATCTTCAGACAGTCATTCGTGATATAAAATCACTAGTTATTTTATAAGTTATAATATTAATCATTTAATCAAAAGAATAAACATTAATTTATAAAATCATAAAATATTAAGTACCCTATTAGGGTTTACTCTTACTAAGCAATTATATTGTAGCACATCTTTTTTAGGTATGCAATAGTTTTTCGATAATTTTGTCAAAAAATGTAAAAAATGCCTTAATGGCATTTATAATACTATGGTTATCATTGTTGAAGAACCTTTGTTTACTACTTTTGTTAGTGTTTGTTGTAATTTATATCTTATTGTCTCTGGCATTATAGAAAGTTTTGTTTGAATTCCTTCTTGAACGATTACATCAAGTGATCTTCCGAATATTTCTGATTTCCATACGTTGTTTGAATCAGTATCTTTAACTAGATGGTCGATTAGTTCTTTAGATTGTACTTCTGTTCCGATAATTGGTTCAAATGTTGAGTCAACATCAACTCTTATCATATGTATTGATGGTGCGACTGCTTTTAGTCTAATTCCGTATCTACTTCCTTGTTTAATTACCTCTGGTGTATCTAGTTTCATATCTTTTAGAGATGGGGTTGCGATTCCATACCCGGTTGCTTTTACCATTTTTAGAGCTGTTTTTACTTGGTCATATTCTACTTTTGCTTCATTGTATTCTTGCATTAGTTTTAAAAGGTCTGTTTTATTTCTTATTTCTACGCCAATTATTTCATTTAGAACAGTATTATATAATTCTTTTGGTGCTTTTAATGATATAGTTACTATTCCAGATCCGGTGTCTACTTCTGAAATGTAAGATTTTTCAATATATTCACAGTCTGTAAAGTGTTTATTGATTGTTTCAATATCTCTTAATTTATCGACTTCAACAACGCTTTCTCTTATTTTTTCAATGTATATTTTCTTTAGCCAATTATTTGCATCTAAACAAGCTATCCATTCTGGCATATTTACTTTAACTTCTAATACCGGGAATTCATATAGTGCTTCTCTTAGGATTCCATAAATATCTTTTTCGTTCATATTTTCAATATTTATTGGTAAGGTTGGTACATTGTATTCTTCTCTTAATTTTTCTGATAATTTTTCTGTTTCTGGTAGCATTGGGTGTGTTGAGTTTAATAATACGATGAATGGTTTACCGATTTCTTTTAATTCGGTTACAACTCTTTTTTCACATTCTACATATTCTTCTCTTTCAAACTCCCCTATTGATCCATCAGTTGTTACAACTATTCCAATTGTTGAATGGTCTTTAATAACTTTTTCTGTTCCTATTTCGGCTGCTTCTACAAATGGTAATGCTTCATCATACCATGGTGTATGAACCATTCTTGGTCCATTTTCATCTTCATATCCTTTGGCACCTTTTATTACGTAACCTACGCAATCAACTAGTCGAACACTTGCTTCAAAGTTATCAATTTTGATATTTGCTGCATTTGATGGCACGAACTTTGGTTCTGTTGTCATTATTGTTTTTCCTTGAGCTGATTGTGGAATCTCATCTAAACATCTTTTCTTTTCATATTCATCTTCAATATTTGGTACGACTAGTGTTTCAATAACCTTCTTTATAAATGTTGATTTTCCTGTTCTTACTGCTCCTACTACCCCAAAATATATATCACCGTTCGTTCTTTCAGTGATACTTTTTATTATTTCTAATTTATCCATATTTACCTACTTTCATTAAAATATATGAGTTAGGTATTTTTTTATTACTTTTTTATAAAGAAGATTGATATAAAAAACACGTCTAGTAAAACTTGTTTTAGCTCTGCTTAAGATTATTTTGTTAAAAGATTAATCATAAAATTGTGTCTCATGATTGACACATATTGACTTTTTACAACTTTTTATTGACTTTTTATATTTTTCATTATGTAATTTTTTCGTGTAATTGTACAATGAATATTTTTTGTAAAACATTAAATATTTAAGAGCTAATTTAGATATCGTATATAAATATTTGGAAAATGTTCTATTTTATTTATTGTATTACGGACAAGATAATGATAGTTTTCAAAAACACCAAAAGAAATAAACATTGAAGGAAAGGACGTGGATTAATGAATACTGAAGTCAAAGTGAAAAACAAGTTAGAAGAAAAGAAAAATATTATAAAAATATTTGAAACAACAAATATTAGAACAAAATGGGATGCTGAAAAAGAAGATTACTATTTTAGTGTTGTGGATGTTATCAAAGCATTAACTGATAGCTCAAATCCAAGAAAATATTGGAGTGTTCTTAAAACACGATTAAATAAAGAAGGTTCTGAGTTGACTACAATTTGTAGTCAACTGAAAATGCAATCATCAGATGGCAAGTTTTATAATACTGATGTGTTAGACACTAAAGGAATACTAAGGCTTATACAAACTGTACCTAGCCCCAAAGCAGAACCATTTAAAATTTGGTTAGCTCAAGTTGGTAGCGAAAGAATTGATGAAACATTTGATCCATCCAAAGCAATTGATAGAAGTATTATGATTTATAAATCACAAGGTTATAGTGATGCTTGGATTGAAAAAAGATTAAAAGGTCAATTACATAGATTTCAATTAACAGATGTATGGAAATCTGGTGGTATAAGTGAACCTATGGAATATGGTGTCTTGACAAATGAAATATACAAGGCTTGGTCTGGAATGAAAGCAAGTGAGTATAAAGATTATAAAGGAATTAGAAAAGAATCGTTAAGAGACAATATGTCTGATTTAGAAATCCTATTAACAGATATTGGTGAAACTGCTACAAGAGAACTAGCAAAAAAATATAATCCACGAGGATTAATACAAAACAAAGAAATCGCCAAACGCGGAGGTAATATTGCTAAAAATACTCGTGATAATTTAGAAAAAGAACTTGGTAGAAGTGTCATTACAAAAGAAAATAACATTAATCGTAGATATATAGAAAGCAACGAAAATATAAAACAAATAGATACAAATTAAAAAAAATAAGTTTATTAAAACTTACTTTAGCTCAGCTTAAAATAGTTTTGATATAAGGCAAAGCATAATAAAAGCTCTTATTAAATAAGAGCTTTAATTATCTAATGGTGTCCCAGAAGGGATTCGAACCCCTGACCTTTGCCTTAGAAGGGCACTGCTCTATCCAGCTGAGCTACTGAGACATCAACTAGATTGATTATAACTCTTTTTTTTTTTTTAATCAAGTGTTTTTAACACACTTTTGTAAATTTGTTCATTATTTACTACAAAAACAACATCTTTTACATCATAATTATCTTTTACAGATAAAGAAATTGTATGAATTACTTCTTCTAATATTTTTGAATTTTCTATATCATCGAATATATAATTATTAAATGTTAATGTTAATATATCATCTTCATTACTTGTTTTTAATAATTTAGTATTGCTGTTTAAAAAACTTAAAAGATTGGTATTATACGTACTCATACTTGTTAATTCTTCTATTATTACAGATATTTTTTCTCTGTCATCATTTACGTATTTTGTTACAGGAACATAATAGTAATCATCTTTATTTTTAGCTGTATAATATATATTTACCGATTTTACATTTTTATAATTTTCTATATCATATATTCTATTTACACCATAACTTCTATCTAGTAAAGCTGGTAAAAATCTACCACTTGGAAGACAGGTTAATATTTCACCATCAACATATAGGATTACTCCTTTTACATCTTCAAGAGATGTTAATGTATATACTATACTTGAAATTAGATCTTCTTCATTTTCTTCTTTTATATCTAAAAATTCTTTACTAAAGTTTACTTTCAAAATATTATCTACATAATCTACATTTAATACTCTAGTATCACTTGGAATCGTTGCTCTAAAGCCATTGGGTACAAACTCATTAAATGTTCCTTCAAGGGTTAAGATTGATAGTAATTCTTTTGCTTTTTCTACAACATCTTTTCCTGATACTGGTACTTTTGTTAAGCTTACATAATTATAACCATCTAATAAATATATATCATTAAATACAAGGTTTTCTTTTGTATAGTTTAATTCTTGGGTAAATTTTTCTTCTTTTGGAATTAAGTATATTAATGTCATTGCAAATAATGCGCACAATGATATTAATATTTTTCTTATTGACATTTTGTAAAACATTTTATCACCTATTTCAATATATGAAAAAAGCACATTTTTATGTGCTTTACAGAGTAATTTCTCCAAGTTTTAAAAGTTCAACTACCGCTCCTGCTCGACCTTTCACGCCAAGTTTTTGCATTACATTTGATATATGATTTCGTACTGTTTTTTCGCTGATTTCTAATATTTCAGCTATATCAGATGTTGTTTTATTTTCAACTAATAATTTAAAAACTTCGCGTTCACGTTTAGTCAGAATACTTTTCATTCCTTTCCCTCTCTTCCCTATAGGGTGGTTTATATTCATATTATTTTATGCTGTCCTATGAATATTGGTGAGGAATAAAACCTATTTTTGTATATATTTGTAGTAGTCATATTTTTGAATTAGAGATGATGCTACTGTAGCATTTTTTACATAATTATTTATTTCATCAACATATGTTTTATCAACTATACATTTATCAGCGCAAAAAAATGTATCTGTATTTGCATCATATTTACCATTTTTATTAATCCAACTATTATCACTGAAGATTACAAGTCCATCATTTGATGATAGAATATCTTTTCCGATTAATAGTCTAGAGTCATATTCAAATCCAAATAGATTCAGTATTGTTGGTAATATATCAATATTACTTGCATAGTTATCTATATTTTTATTTTCATCTTTTTCATTCCATATTATTAGAGAATTGTGATGCAAATTATATTTATCGTTTTTATTTTCATCACTTCTTAAGTTTAAAACATCAAGTCCTAATGGGTTTAAATAGTAAGGATAATGGTCTGGTGTTATTACAAAGACTGTATCTTTTAGTTTATCTTTCTTTTCTAGTTCATTTACCAAATATTCTAAACCTCTATCTAAATCGATGTTTGCGGATAAGTATACTTTTAATTCTTCAGGATAATCATAATCTTTTACTAGATCATAATATTTGTGTGCGACTTCATTTTTATCATATTTATAAACGCCGTGAGCACTTAGTGTCACATAGTGAACAAAGAAATTGTCATCGTTTATATATTCGTTTATGGTATTCTTCATCATTTCTTCATCACTTGCGTGGAAGAAGTCACCCATTTTACAATTTTTTACGATATTATCTTCACAAAACTTATATGTTTTAAAGCCTAAATTTTGAAAATATGTTTTTCTATCATAGAAATAGCCGTAATAATTATGATATGCATATGTATTATAGTTGTTTTTATTAAACATACTTACTAACATATATGGATTTGCATTTTTCATTGAATCTTTTAAGTTTGATTCATTGTCAGCTTTTGGTAGTAAGCCCCAGTCAGCCATATATTCACCATCACTTGTACTTTTAGAATATAGTGGTGTATAGTAGTTTGTAAAGTTAAATCCTTCATATGTCATTTTGTATAGTGTTGGTGTTAGTTCTTTATCGATTGCGATTGGATAAAGAGATTCTGCTAGTATGAATATAACGTTTTTATTTTTATAAATACCTGTATATTCATTCTTTTTTGTTGCTTTATTATATTTTATGTATTGATTTAATTCATCGATTTTTTTTACACTTGTTTTTTTATCAAAGTCAATGTCTAATATATTATATGTTTCATCATATTTTGTTTCTTTACTTGGACTTATTTTTTCATCTAGTCCGAATAACATTCTTTGAATATCTAATCTTAATTCTGTTAATACGCCTAGCTTTCTTGTTATCATTAATGGTTGTGGAAGATTATAATATAAATTATAATTCGAATAAATTTCATTTTTTCCGATTAACAAATATATAACAAATATTATATATGTTATGAGGGAATATAATAATTTTTTATATTCAATCTTTTTTTCAAAGTCTAATTTTTTATTAAAGATTAATAGTAATATAAATGGTAAGAGTAAGAGTAATACAGCATACCAATTTCTATACATATAACCTAATATATTTTCGTAGCCAGTTGCGGCATCTCCAGCCATTGTTAGAGATGCAACTGAACATACAAATCCTATCATTTTATAGTAAATAAATTGTAATTCATAGATAAATGTTATTGTAAAAAATAGGATAAAAAATAAAATTTTGTTTACTTTTTGATTAAATAAATTTTTTATAAATATTAATATAAAACTTAGAAATACAATTGATAGTATAGGACCTATTATATTGATGTTTGAAAATGCTAATATATGATACATTGCTTCTAGATACGCTAATGATAAAATAATATACAAGTCCTTTTTCATATTCTATTCCTCCTTTGATCCTAATTTAACTAAGACTTCTCTTGGTTTTGAGCCATTATTTGGTCCAATAATTCCTCTTTCTTCAAGGATATCTATTGCACGAGCTGCTCTGTTATATCCTAGTCTAAATTTACGTTGCAATAATGAGGCACTTGCTTTTCCTTGTTCAACAACAAATTCAACGATTTGATTATATAATGGTTCATCATAATCATCTGTTTGATCAAAGCTTGATTTTGCGCCCATTTCTTCATCATCCATAAGGAATGTTTCATCATAGTGAGCTTTTTGTTGTCTTATTACGTGGTCAACAACTGCTGCGATTTCATCTTCTGATACAAATGTTCCTTGAACACGGGTTGGTGTACTATCACCGATTGGGAAAAATAACATATCACCTTTTCCGAGTAATTTTTCAGCACCGGTTGCATCTAATATTGTTCTTGAATCAATTCCACTTGATACAGCGAATGCAATTCTTGATGGAATATTTGCTTTAATTAATCCGGTAATTACATCTGTTGATGGTCTTTGGGTTGCTACGATTAAGTGAATACCTGCGGCACGAGCCATTTGAGTGATTCTCATAATTGAGTCTTCAACTTCTTTTGCGGCAACTAACATAAGATCTGCAAGTTCATCGATGATAACTACTATAAATGGCATTTTATGTAGTTTTTCTTCTTCTGGTAATACTTTATTTTGTTTTTCAATGTACATATTATATCCGGCTATATTTTTATTACCAGTTCTTTCAAATTCATCATATCTTCTTTCCATTTCAGTAACAATTTTTTTAAGGGCAACATTGGCTTTTTTTGGATCAGTTACTACTGGTGTTAATAGATGTGGCACTCCGTTATAACAGCTTAATTCAACTTTTTTAGGGTCAACTAATACTAATTTTACTTCATCTGGTTTTGTTCGCATTAATATTGATATGATAAAGCTATTTATACATACTGATTTTCCGGAACCGGTTGTTCCTGATACTAGTAAGTGTGGCATTTTGTTTATTTCGGTTGCTTTTGGCATACCCATTATATCTTTACCAAGAGCAACTAATAATTTAGAGTCTTTATTTGGGAAGTTTTCTAATACTTCTCTTAATAATACTCCCATTAGGTTTTTATTTGGTACTTCAACACCAACTGTTTTCTTTCCTGGTATTGGTGCTTCGATTCTGACATCTTTAGCAGCCATTGCTAAGGCAATTTCTTTATTTAAGCCTAGTATTCTACTTACTTTGGTTCCTGATTTTATTTCAAGTTCATATTGGGTTACAGCTGGTCCGCAGTGATATGATATTACTTTAGCGCCTTCTATTCCAAAATCTTTAAATACTTGTTCTAGTACTGGTATATTTGATTTAGCGTATACATCATTTGTATTATCTTTTGTTTTGGGATTCTTTTTAAGCAAGGTTATTGGGGGATACATATATCCACTTGTATCCATATTTTCGATTAATGGTTTTGTTTCTTTTACTTCTTCTTGTTTTGGTGCTTTTATTTCATCTAGTGTTTTTACTACTTTTGGTCCGTTTTCATATTCTTCTTCAGCCTCAATTATTTCTTCTTTATCTTTCTTACGATCTTTTAGTGTCCATATTTTCTTAAAGAATATGCTTATTCCTGTAAATAATGCAGCTATATTTATTTTAAATAGTATTATTATTCCGGTTGCACATATTATGGCATTTACAACATAGGCTCCTGTATAGTCAAATAGAGATAACAATAGTGATGTAAATATTCCGCCTATTATTCCACCACCTACTACATAACTATATTCTGGTTTTTTAATGTTTTGTATTGCGGTTATAAAATTAGTATATGTATGGTTCCATACGTCTTTTATTGTTTCAGTTCCGCCTTTTAAATAGCTTGTATGGGCTAAGACTAATACGGCTATTAGTATTAAATATAATCCCCATAGTCTTGATGATGTGAAATATTTGGGTTTAGTTCGTTTAATTATACGATATAAACCATCTATAAATACTAAGGCAAGTGCTACTTTACCATATGCTCCTGCTAGGAATGATGCGAATGCGACTATGGCTTTTCCTATAATACCGAATTCACCTATTCCGATAATTGCACATAGTACTAAGAATAATCCGTATAATTCTGTTTTATAACTTGTTTCTTTTTTTTCTTCTTTTTTCTTTTTCCTTTTTGCCATACAATTTCCTCCATTATTAAAATTATATCACACATCTTTAAATAATTAAACAAAATAATTATTAAAAATTATTATGAATTATAAAAAGTATAGTTTAACCTATACTTATTTCATATGGATCATTTTCTGTTCCTGATCCTGATGCTATTTTAACATTTACATTTAAGTTTATTACTGGTCTAATAATAATAGAATAATCTAATGCACCGTTATTTAAATATCCTTTTGCATCTATAAAAGCACTTCGTGCTTGAACAAATGTTGTTAAATAGCTTAATGGTGACATTGTCCAAGTAGTAACATTATTATATAAATAATACTTAATATTCATTACATTATACATTCCACCTGCTAGTACTACTTCATCAGCTGTCATTAAACCAACCGGATAATTAAGTGCATTATTACCATAACCATTTGTTCCTTTTATATTGCTTAAAGCATTTGTTTTAAGTGTAAACTTATCATTATTGTTCTTACATATCAAGGTTGGTTCGTGTGATGTTATCATTCTGTAAAAGGGATCATACAGAGTTGTTTTATTTAATGTATAGCCATCTCCTATACTCCAGGATTTTTGACTTATACTTCGATCATTACAAAATGTTTGATTTACAAGATAATTTTCTAAGTTTTTATCATATATATTAGTTTTATACCAACTATCAAGTGTTGTTTTCACTGCTGAATCTTTTATATTTGATGTT
>HF993330.1 GCA_000433875.1 Firmicutes bacterium CAG:884 | reverse complement strand
ATAGATGATATAGAAGATAGTAAGTTTATAAATGTAGATAATATAGAAGCAAATATCAGGGTAAGTGCAGTTCAAATAAGTGAATATGCAACGATGAAGAATGGTAATGGCGTTACAAGTTCTGATAGAATGTATTTTTGGAAAGATAATTATAGACCATATATAAGAACTATTAATTTCGGAAGTGATTTAAGTAATTTACCAAGTAGTTGTACAGAAGAAAATTTATGTTTTGATGTAACAAGTGATGGAAGTAAAAAGAAAGTATATGGTTATTTAATAGATAGTGGATTAAATTTTCAAGTTGGTATTGATGAAAATAATAACCCTATTTATCATGCATTATATAATTTATATATAGTAAGTGGAGCACCAATTTTTGCACCCCAAGATTGTTCTTTATTCTTTGCTGGGTTTAATAATTTAGTAAATATAAATTATAATGATAACTTTAATACTTCGAAAGTAACTAATATGAGTTATATGTTTTTACCAATCATGCCTGGAGATTGGAGTAATGTTGTTACTTTAACATCAAGTATTAAAAATGTTAAACCATCATTTTTAAATAATAAAAGGAATGATATTAAAACAAAATTGCTTAGTGCATCTTCAAGCGGTGCTGATATAATCTTTGGACATTACTACTCATCACTGACCGAACTAAACCTTAGCTCATTTAATACTAAAAATGTAGTAAATATGAAATATATGTTTGCAAAAAATAATACTCTAATCAGTTTGAATTTAAGTAATTTTAATACAATTAATGTTGAGAATTTAGAGGGATTATTTTATAAGTGTATAGGTATTAGCGAATTGAATTTAAAAAGTTTTAATACATCAAGTGTAACAAATATGAGTTTGATGTTTTCTGGTTGTTCATCCATAACAAGTTTAGACTTAAGTAATTTTAATACATCAAGTGTAACAAATATGAGTTTGATGTTTGATGATTGTTCATCCTTAACAAGCTTAGATTTAAGTAGTTTTAATACTTCGAATGTAACAAATATGAGTTTTATGTTTTTGGGTTGTTCATCCTTAACAACTTTAAATCTATGTGGTTTTAATACTTCGAATGTAACAAATATGAGTTTTATGTTTTTGGGTTGTTCATCCTTAACAACTTTAAATCTATGTGGTTTTAATACTTCGAATGTAACAAATATGAGTTTTATGTTTTTGGGTTGTTCATCCTTAACAACTTTAAATCTATGTGGTTTTAATACTTCGAATGTAACAAATATGAGTTTTATGTTTTTGGGTTGTTCATCCTTAACAACTTTAGATTTAAGTAGTTTTAATACTTCGAATGTAACAAATATGAGTTTTATGTTTTTGGGTTGTTCATCCTTAACAACTTTAAATCTATGTGGTTTTAATACTTCGAATGTAACAAATATGAGTAGTATGTTTTGTGATTGTTCATCCTTAACAAGCTTAGATTTAAGTAGTTTTAATACTTCGAATGTAACAAAAATGAGTAGTATGTTTTATAATTGCTTAAAGCTTCAAACACAAATAAATATAATGAATGCAGGTACAACTAGTTATTCTGGTATGTTTAATGGTGCTTTAACAGATCCATCTGCATATGTAATACTTGGTTATACAACTGATACACAATCTATTGCTGAAGCTATGAAAGTAACAGCATCAACAGCTAACCAATCTAAAGTAACTTTAAAACAAATATGATAGGACTAAATCCTATCTTTTTAATTTTACAATTTACATTAAGAGGAAATAATGCTATAATAAAGTAGAAGGTAAAAAATATGAAGAAAATTGTCGCTTACATTTTAATATTTTTGTCATTAACTGCTTTTAATATTAAAGCAGATGTTTGTGGTGGATATGAATTAAGATTAAGAGATAGTTTTAAAAATGAAACAGTAATAAAGTGTTATACAGATTATAATGAAGCAAAAACAGAAATGTATAATTATAAAACAGATGAAAGAAGTGTAACAGTTATATATAAAAATGATAAGTTAATAAATGCTAAATATGCCTTTGCTAATCTTGATGGATTTTCTAAAACCTTAACAAGCGATGGATATGGTGGATTAACTTATGTATATGAAAATGTAAATGATTATAAAAATGGGAAATATAGATATACATACATATCTGGAGATTGGGGCGGAGATGCTGCCTTTATTGATTATGATGAAACTTATGATATGGTTAAAATAAAAATAAGTGGTGTGATAGGTTATGTAAGAAGTAAATACGTAAAAATTGTACCAATAGTTGATTTATATGAAAATACAGTATCACCTAAAATTGATGTATTAACATTAAGAGGTGGACCAAGTAGTACTTCACCATCGTATGGTAATGCTCCAAGAGGAACATATAAATATACCGATGTAATAGATGATGGAACATATAAATGGTATAAAATTGATTATAATGGAACAACAAGATATTTAGCTCAGAATAAGGAAGAAACATATTTGAGTGTGAAGTCACAAATAAATATAAGAACATATTATAAAACAGATAATAAATATTTTTATCATACTTATAGAACATATGGAACAAGTACAATTACAATTAATTTATCATATTATAGTGCTGTTAAAAATATTTTAGAAAAGAATCAAAAATATTATAGTTTTGATGGAAACTATTTTTATAAAACAATTTATGATTTATTAGAAGATTATAGAAATAATAATAACGAAAAAGCAGTAAATAAAAATAAACCATACTTTTCATATTATCAATATTTACCAATGCATTCTATAACAGGATATACAGCTGATGATTTTAATAGAATTGTTGCAAGTAATGGGTATACAAGATTACCTGATCCAAACGTAAAATATGTAGATGATAATGGTAATTTTATAGCAGGAATTGACCGAAGGGGAATATCAACCTTATATAATAAAGGTGAAAGCTTTATAAATGTTGCAAATAGTTATGGCGTAAATGCATTTAGTATATTTGTAACAGCAATGTTAGAAGGCGGAATGGGAACAAGTGAACTTGCTATTGCTAAAAATAATCCATTTGGACATAATGCTTATGATAGCTGTGTATTTACTTGCGCGACTTCATATAAAGATTTAGAAGAAGCAATTGCAAATCACGCTAAAAACTATGTAAGTGCTTATGGAATACCAACATATGCATATTATATGGGAGCATTTCTCGGAAACAAAGGAAGCGGTATGAATGTTAATTATGCATCTGATCCATATTGGGGAGAAAAACAAGCAAGACTAGCTTATTATAACGATGATAATTATGGTGGACTTGATTATAATAAAAATACAATTGGTATTAAATTAACAAATGAAAGTGTATCTGTATATAAAGAACCGAATAAAGAAAGTACTGTAATATATAAATTACAAAATGAAAAATATAAATATAAAACAGCGAATATGAGTTTGATTGTAACTGAGGAAGTAGAAGATCAAAAAGGTAATCTTTGGTATAAAGTTTATACAGAAGTCGCACTTACTGAAGATAGAGTTGTTTCACCTAATAAGAATGAATATCTATTCGATAATAGTTATGGTTATGTTTTAGCACGTGATTTTTATGTTGAAAACAATAAACCAGAAATTGAAGGAATTGAAAGTAAAACAATTTATTTAAATGATGCATTTGATATATTAAAAAATGTAAAAGCAATTGATAAAGAAGATGGTGATATAACCGATCAATTAATTGTTGATGGAAATGTTGATACATCAAAAGCAGGTGAATATATAATTACTTATAAAGTAACAGATTCATCAAGATTTACTAATATAAAACAAATAAAAATTACAGTTGTTGGTGATAGCATTCCTGTAATAAATGCAAATGATGTTACTATATCACAGGGTAAGAGATTTATAGCTTTAGATTATGTAAATGCTTATGATAGTGTTGATGGAAATATAAATTCAAATATTAAAGTTATTTTAAATGAAGTTGATGTTAATACGGTTGGAACATATAAAGTAACATACGAAGTAATTAATAGTAAAGGTATCAAAGTTACTAAAACAATAAATGTTACTGTTGTTAAAGATTTAGAACCAAAATTATATGTTGCTTCTTTAAAAACTAAAGTCGGAAATCCAATTGATATAAAAAAATATGTAAAAGCAATTGATAATGAAGATGGAAATATTGTAGATAAAATTAAAATTGATGGAGATATTGATTATAATAAAGAAGGAATTTATGAAATTACAATAGCAGTTGAAGATACATTTGGTCATAAAGTAAGTAAAAGCACAAAAGTTTATGTAAAAGAATATACAAAAAAAGATGGAGCGTTTTATTTAGAGCAAATGAATTATAATGCTAAAACCGGGAGTTTAGATGTAAGTGGTTATTTGGCAATAATTGGAATAGATAATGTTGGTAAACTTGAGTATAATTTAATATTTAAAGATAAAAATAGTACTAATGAATATGCCTTTGATTTAAAACAATTTATATCAAATAGTTATTCAAGAACTTATAAAGATAATAAAAATAAATATGATAATATTTGGTTTAAGGATAGTATTAATTTAAAGGATTTACCGAGGGGTGAATATGTTATTTATATAAGTGCTAGAAAAGATAATTATGAATGTGTAAACTTATTTAGAAATATGTTTTTACTTGATATAACGAAAAAAGCATATGATGATGAAGGAAGAGGTTATTATTTTAGAAATAATAATTATGAAAGAGAATTTCCACTTGAATTAATAATAAGAGAAAATGGTTTAATTGCAAGTGGTGATACTAAGCATTCGTCAAACATGTATAATAGTATAAGTAAAATTGATTTTGTTAATACTCTTAATATAACAGGTTATTCATTTAATATAAATGGTGACTATAAGAATGAAGTAAATAGATATTTGGTTTTAGAAAATATTGATACTGAAAAGAGATATACTTATGAAATAGGTAGTATTAAGGGTAGTCAAATAAAACTTAATGTTGATGATGGATATTCAAGAATATATGCTTGGTTTACAGCAAGTATTGATTTAACTGATTTAGAAAAAGGTAGATATATATTTTATGTAAGAACAAAGAGTTTAAATGGAATTGATGACTATGGAGAGTTAAAAGATGTATTCTTAAAAGAATTACCTTCAAAGTTTAAGATAAAAGATAAAGAATATACACTTTCTTATAATAAAAATAATTGGTTCCGTTTAGAATTACTTGTCTCATAGTTTACATTTAGCAAAAAATGATATTTACAAATATAAATAATTTTGCTATATTATATATAGAAAGTAGGAGAAGGATATGAGAATAAAAAATATATTATTTAGTATAGTTTGTTTCCTTTTATTAGGAACAGTAAATGCTGCTTCGGTTGAATTTACTAATTATCCAACAACTGTTAAAAAAGGAGAAGAGTTTGAGGTAAGATTAGTAATCAAAGATGCAAATGATTTAAAATATGTAAAAGCAACCAATTACAGATTTGATAATGATAAAATTGAAGTAATTGATTATGATACGTTAAGTAATTTTGTTGGTTTTGGTGCTGATAATAATCCATATACATCATTTAATAATCAACCTGGTTTTGCAATGAAAAGTACAAATGGTAGATCAGGAAATGTTGAAGTATTGTATATTAAATACAAAGTAAAAAATAATGTTCAAGCTGGAGATCTTATTCATATAAGAATGGATGAAGTATTTATAAGTACAAATGCTGATGGAAGTAACCCAGTAAATATTTCTAATCCAGATGGCTATTGTATTACAATTAGAGTAACTGATGGTGGAACAGTTGTTGAAAATCCAAAATGTGAATATAAAAATAACAAATATTATGATAATAATGGTAATGTTGTTACAAAAAGCGAGTATGAAAGATTATGTGGCGCAGAAACACCAAAATGCAAAATTAAAGATGGTAAATACTATGATAACAATGGTAATGTTGTAACAAAGGCTGTTTATGAGGAAAAATGTGGTAATCCAGAAACAGGTGTTAATTCAACTATTGTTATAGTAATAGCTGGAACATTACTTGCTATTGGATGTTATGCATTCTTTAAGAAAAATAAAATGTATTATTAAGTAGAATGAAAGTTCTACTTTTTTCTTATAATAATTAAAAAAATCTTGTTAAAAAAAATTAGTAATGTTATAATATTATAGTTAAGGAGGATTATATGGAAAAGAAAAAGTATGTATACCTTTTTAGTGAAGGTGATGCTACAATGAGAAACCTTCTTGGCGGTAAGGGCGCTAACCTTGCAGAAATGACAAGACTAGGAATGCCTGTACCACAAGGTTTCACAATTACAACAGAAGCATGTACTCAATATTATGAAGATGGAAAACAAATTAATAAAGATATCCAAGATGAAATATTTGAATACATTGCAAAAATGGAAGAAATCACAGGAAAGAAATTTGGTGATAAAGAAAATCCATTACTAGTATCAGTTAGATCGGGCGCAAGAGCTTCAATGCCAGGTATGATGGATACAATTCTTAATTTAGGTTTAAATGAAGAAGTTGTTGAAACACTAGCAAGGAAAAGTGGAAATCCACGTTGGGCTTGGGATTGCTATCGTAGATTTATACAAATGTACTCAGATGTTGTTATGGAAGTTGGTAAAAAATATTTCGAACAACTAATTGATAAAATGAAAGAAGAAAAAGGCGTTAAACTTGATGTTGAATTAACAGCTGATGATTTAAAAGAATTAGCTAATGAGTTTAAGGCAGAATATAAAGATAAAATTGGTGAAGATTTCCCAACTAACCCAACAGAACAATTAATGGGAGCTATAAAGGCTGTATTCCGTTCTTGGGATAATCCACGTGCTAACGTTTATCGTCGTGATAACGATATTCCTTATTCTTGGGGAACTGCTGTAAACGTACAAATGATGGCATTTGGTAATATGGGAGAAACAAGTGGAACAGGTGTTGCGTTTACTCGTGATCCTGCTACCGGTGAAAAACATTTAATGGGTGAATTCTTAATGAATGCACAAGGAGAAGATGTTGTTGCTGGTGTTAGAACTCCACAGCCAATCGCCCATTTAGAAGAAGTAATGCCAGAAGTTTATAAACAATTTTGTGAAATATGTAATACACTTGAAAATCATTATCATGATATGCAAGATATGGAATTTACTATTGAAAACAAGAAACTTTATATGCTACAAACAAGAAATGGTAAGAGAACAGCTAGAGCTGCCCTTAAGATTGCTTGTGATTTAGTTGATGAAGGAATGATTACTGATAAAGAGGCTGTAATGATGATTGATCCTCGTAATCTTGATACATTATTACACCCACAATTTGATGCAAATGCTTTAAAGAAAGCTGAACCTCTTGCTAAAGCATTAGCGGCTTCTCCAGGTGCTGCTTGTGGTAAAGTTGTATTTACTGCTGAGGATGCTAAGGAATGGGCTGCTCGTAAAGAGAAAGTTGTTCTAGTTAGACTTGAAACTTCTCCAGAAGATATTGAAGGAATGAAGGCTGCTCAAGGTATTTTAACTGTTCGTGGTGGTATGACAAGCCATGCTGCTGTTGTAGCTCGTGGAATGGGAACTTGCTGTGTATCTGGATGCTCTGAAATTATTATGGATGAAGAAAATAAGAAATTTACATTAGCTGGTAAGACATTTACAGAAGGATCAGAGATATCTATTGATGGTTCAACTGGATGCATTTATGAAGGAATTATTCCTACAGTTGATGCAACTATTACTGGTGAGTTTGGTCGTATTATGGAATGGGCTGATAAGTATCGTACTTTAAAAGTTCGTACAAATGCTGATACACCTAAAGATGCAATTAAGGCTCGTGAATTGGGTGCTGAAGGTATTGGTCTTTGCCGTACTGAACATATGTTCTTTGCTGAGGATAGAATCGCAGCTATTCGTGAAATGATATGTTCTGATACTGTTGAAGAAAGAGAAGCTGCTCTTGCTAAAATTGAACCAATGCAACAAGGTGACTTTGAAAAATTATATGAGGCTATGGAAGGATATGGCGTTACTATTCGTTATCTAGATCCACCTCTACATGAATTCGTACCAACTGAAGAAAAAGATATTGAATTACTTGCAAAAACACAAGGTAAAACAGTAGAACAAATTAAAGCAATTATTGCTTCATTACATGAGTTCAATCCTATGATGGGACATCGTGGATGTAGACTTGCTGTTACATTCCCTGAAATTGCAAGAATGCAAACAAGAGCTGTTATTAAGGCGGCTATAAATGTTTCAAAACGTAAGGGTATTAATATTGTTCCTGAAATTATGATACCACTTGTTGGTGAAGTAAAAGAACTTAAGTATGTTAAGGGTGTAGTTTGCGAAACTGCTGATGAAGTAATTAAGGAAGCTAATTTCCCACTTGAATATCATGTTGGAACTATGATTGAAATACCAAGAGCTGCATTAACTGCTGATGAGATTGCAAAAGAAGCTGAATTCTTCTCATTTGGAACAAATGATTTAACACAAATGACATTTGGTTTCTCAAGAGATGATGCTGGTAAATTCTTAGGTGCATACTATGACAAAAAGATTTATGAAAATGATCCATTTGCTAAACTTGATCAAGTTGGTGTTGGTAAATTAGTTAAGATGGCTGCTGATTTAGGTAGACAAACTAGACCTGATATTAAATTAGGTATTTGTGGTGAACACGGAGGAGATCCATCAAGTGTTGAATTCTGCCATAATGTAGGTTTAACTTATGTATCTTGTAGTCCATTTAGAGTACCTATTGCTAGATTAGCTGCTGCTCAAGCTGCTATTAAAAACAAGAATAATTAAGATTGAGTTTTTACTCAATCTTCTTTTTTTTATTTGTAAGAAACACGAAAGAATTTATGGTATAATAATTTAGGAGGGATATTATGATTTATAAATTAATATATTTATATCATAAAAAGAATAGATATCTTCAATCTTATCTACAAGATTTAATTGCTGATAAGACAAGTTTCAAGCCTCATAAAATAAAATTAGAAATAACATCTAAAGAAAATAACTCAGAAGAATTTAATCATTTCATTTTTAATTATGAAGGATTAAGATATGATTTGTTAGATGATAAATTAAAAAATATAGTTTAGGATGGAATATATATGGGATTATTTGATGATTTGTTTGGAAATGATAAAAAGAAAAGTCAACAAGCATTCGGTTTATTTTCATTTATGAATGAACAAGAAAAAGATAATAATGAATATACCGATGAAGAATTAGATAATTATGGATTAGAAGATTGGCAAAAAGAAGAAGTAAAAAAAGGAAATTATGATCCATGGAATTTTGAAGAAGAAGATTTAGAAGAAGACGATTATTACTCAGAAGATGATGAATAATCGTTTTTTTTACCGAATTATAAAGAAATTCAACAAAATTATGGTATAATTGTAATTGTGGGAGAATGTGAGGTAAAAGCATGAAAATTATTGATAATAAGATTGAAACATTGGGAGATAATTTAAAACAAAGTATTCATAAGAATGCTGATTTAGAAGTATGTGCCTCAATATTCTCGATGTATGGATATAAATATTTAAAAAAGGAATTAGATAATTTAGTTCAATTTAAATTTATATTTACTGATCCAGCATTTATAAAAAAAAGTAATGATGATAAACAATCTCGTGAATTTGAAATAAATACAAATAATAGAGAAAAGTCAATTTTTGGTTCTGAATTTGAGGTTAAATTAAAAAATGAGTTAAATGGAGAAGGTATTGCTAAAGAATGTGCTAAGTGGGTAAAAGAAAAAGCAATATTTAAGTCTAATATCAGTTCTAATTATATACAAAGATTTATAAATTTAAAAAATAATGATGGAACTAATGAAGATAATAAAACATTTATTAATACTGATAAATTTGATTCTGCTGGTTTAGGTTACACAAAGGATAATTCTATATTTGCCACAATAACAGAGATAGATGATTATGAACATACAAAATATTATTTAGATTCTTTTAATGATTTGTGGAACAATCAAAAAGAATTAGTTGATATTACAGATGATGTTGTTAATTATTTAAATGATTTATATAAAGAAAATTCTCCTGAATTTATATATTACATTACTTTATACAATATATTCCATGAATTTTTACAAGATATATCTGAAGATGATATAGCAAATGAAAAAACAGGTTTTAAAGAATCGAAGATATGGAATTCTTTATATGATTTTCAAAAAGATGCTGTCTTGGGAATTATTAATAAATTAGAAAAATATAATGGTTGTATATTGGCTGATAGTGTTGGTTTAGGAAAAACATTTAGTGCATTAGGAGTTATCAAATATTATCAAGAAAGAAATAAATCTATATTAGTTTTATGTCCCAAAAAATTATCGGATAATTGGAATACTTTTTTAAATCCTTACAAAGATAATATTTTAATTGATGATAGATTGAATTATAAAGTTTTATATCATACAGATTTAGGAAGAAGAAAAGGTAATTCAAATGGTATTGATTTATCAAAAATAAATTGGTCTAATTTTGATCTTATAGTTATCGATGAATCTCATAACTTTAGAAATAACAGTGCAAGAAATGATAGAATGACAAGATATGATTTCCTTATGGAAAAAGTTATTAAGTCAGGTGTTAAAACAAAAGTATTAATGTTATCTGCGACACCAGTTAACAATAGATTCAATGACTTAAAGAATCAACTTGCATTAGCATATGAAGGACATACAGATGAAATAGATGAAAATATATCAGCTGATAAGTCTATTGATACAATATTAAAAAATGCTCAAACTACTTTTAATCAATGGTCTAAATTGCCACCAGAAGAAAGAACTAGTAAGAAATTGCTTGATGAATTGGGTTCAAATTTTGATTTCTTTAAATTACTAGATAGTGTAACAATAGCAAGATCTAGAAGACATATTGAAAGATATTATAATTTATCAGAAATTGGAAAATTTCCAACTAGATTAAAACCAATTAATAAGAGACCTGAATTAACTGATATTGAAGGTTTTATGTCTATTAAAGATATAGCTAATGAATTACAAAAATTAAATATGTGTGTTTATACACCATTCGATTATATATTAGCTGATAAAGTTACAAAATATGAAGAACTTTATGATAATGTTGTTGGTGGTGGAAGAAGTACTCTACACCAAAGAGATCGTGAAAGATCACTACAAATATTAATGAGAATTAATCTACTAAAGAGATTAGAATCTTCAGTAGAATCATTTAGATTAACTTTAACTAAAATATCTGATTTAATACAATCAACATTAGAAGCTATTCAAAAATTTGAAATTAATAATAATTATAATTCAATGGAAACACAAAATATTAATGTTGATATGGATGATGATGATATTGAACAATTCATAAGTGATGATATGAATATGATAGGTAATAAGGTTAAAATTGATCTTAAAGATATGAATACTTTGGGTTGGAAAAAAGATTTATCTGCAGATTTAATAATTTTAAAACAATTATCATATGAAATGCAAAAAATTACACCGGACAAGGATTTAAAACTTTCTACCTTAAAGGAAATAATTAAGAATAAAATAGAACATCCTATTAATGGAGATAATAAAAAAATAATTGTATTTAGTGCTTTTGCTGACACAATTAATTATGTTTATAAAAATTTATCGTATGAATTAAAACAAAATTATAATCTCGATTCTGCTAAAGTTACAGGATCTGGTACAAATGATTGTACATTACCAATTAGTAAAGATTTTAATGATATACTTATTAATTTTTCACCATTATCTAAACATAGAGAATTGCTAGATAATGGAGTAGATAATGATATAGAAGTATTATTTGCAACTGATTGTATATCTGAAGGTCAAAACTTACAAGACTGTGATTATTTAATAAATTATGATATTCATTGGAATCCAGTTAGAATAATTCAAAGATTCGGCCGAATAGATAGAATTGGCTCTCAAAACGATGTTATTCAATTAGTTAACTTCTGGCCTAATATTTCACTTGATGATTATATTAATTTAAAATCAAGAGTTGAGACAAGAATGGCCATAACTGATATATCAGCTACTGGTGAAGATAATGTTCTTACTAATGAGTCAAATGACATGGAATACCGTAAAGAACAATTACATAAGTTACAAGAAGAAGTAGTTGATCTAGAAGATATGAATAATGGTATTTCAATTACAGATTTAGGTTTAAATGATTTTAGGATGGATTTATTAGATTATATAAAAGAACACCCAGACATTGATAAAGTTCCAAATGGAATGCATTCGGTAGTAAAAGCAGATTCAACGGTAGGAATAGATAAAGGAGTTATATTTGTTCTAAAAAATATTAATAATGGAGTAAATATTGATAATATGAATCAATTACATCCATTCTATCTTGTTTATATTAAAGAAGATGGAACAATTTTATCTAATCATTTAAATGTAAAGAATACATTAGATATATTAAGAAAATTATCTAAAGGTTACTCAGAACCTATTAAAGAAGCCTTTGAGCAATTTAATGATGAAACAAAAGACGGATCTGATATGTCAAAATATTCTGAATTATTAAATCAAGCTATTTCATCTATAGTAAATATAACGGAAGAAAATGATATAGACAGCTTATTTAGAACCGGGGGAACTACAATGTTAAAAAATGACATTAGTGGTTTAGAAGACTTTGAATTAATAGATTTTATGGTGGTGATTTAATATGAATTTGCCTAAGACTTGTGAAGTTAATAGATTTATAGCTAAAAAGAAGTTCTATGAACATACAAATATGTCTGAAACAATAAAAAATAGTTTCGTAAATGATATAGAAAAGATAACATGGGATTACAAGTTAGCACCGGATACACTAAATTTATCTAAAACAGATATTGTTATAGAAATAGAAATATTTACTATTAATTTAAGTAATAAAAATATTCCCAATAGTGCATTAAAAGTAATAAATAAATCTATACCATATAAAATATTATTTAATTTAATCTGTGATAATGATTACTGTTATGCATTAATTGAAAATGATACTATATATAATACAAATTGGAATGAAGAAATTGATTTTCAATTTAATGGATTAAATTTAGAAAATGTTTGGAATAATATAATTAAAGAAATAATTAAAGAAACTGATAATAATTCTTCTATTGATGTAATATTAGATAATAAGAACAAGATAGATGAATTAAAAAGTAAGATTAATAAATTGAAAATTCAAGCTGATAGAGAAAAGCAATTTAATAGACAAATTGAATTAGATCATGAAATAAAAAAATTAAATAAAGAATTGGAGGAATTGTTAAATGAATAAACTAGATATGGAATCAAAAGATATAGTTAAAGATAATTTAGAATATATAAAAGAACGATTTCCAGAAGCTGTTACTGAAGAAAATGGTGAATTAAGAATCAATCCTGATTCTTTAATTCAAAGCTTATCATCAGTGGTAATTGATGATAAGAAAGAAAAATATGAATTAACATGGCCTGGGAAGAGACAGTCAATAGTTGAAGGTAATACTAGGACGACAAAAACGCTTAGACCATTAAAAGATAAATCTGTTGATTTTGATAAAACGGAAAATATTTATATAGAAGGAGATAACCTTGAAACATTAAAAATTCTTCAAGAATCATATTTAAATAAAGTAAAATATATATATATTGATCCTCCATATAATACAGGTAATGATTTTATCTATAATGATAAATTTAATAAATCAATATCACAAGAATTAATTGATTCAGGACAAGTTGACGAAAACGGAAGTAAATTGGTTTCAAATAATAATTCCAATGGTAGATTTCATTCCGATTGGTTATCAATGATTTACCCAAGAATAAAATTAGCAAGAAATTTATTACGAAAAGATGGTATTATTTTTATAAGTATTGATGAAAATGAATTGTTTAATTTGAAAAAAATCTGCGATGAAATATTTGGTGAAAACAATTATGTAACAACTTTCACTGTAGAAAACAATCCAAAGGGTAGAAAGAATTCCAAATTTGTTTCTGTTAGTTGTGAATACTGTTTAGTATATGCTAAAGATACAAACTCAAGCCAATTTATAGAAAATATTCCAAAAGATGCTTCAGAAATGAAAGAAGACGAAAATGGAAACTTTGTTCACAACAGTGGTAAAAGAGTACTTGTTGGTGAGAATTTCTTTAATAATGTAGTTACTAATAACAATTCAGATAAACATTATACTGCATACTACCGCAAAGAAGACGATTCACTTATATTAATAAAAGAAAATTCTCTTAATGAAACCAATAAGGAATTACTATCATCTGGATATTCAAGATATGTATCATATAGGGATGATTCTTTTGTCGAAAATACATATACAATGCAAAAATTCAAAGAAATGCATGAAAATGGAGAACTAGAATTTAAAGATGGTAAAGTATATGGAAAAAATATGAGTACAACAATTAGAATAAAGAATTTACTTACAAACAAAAAATATGATGCAATTGTTGATAATAAAGTAGTTAAATATGAGTTGGATTTTAAAACTACATCTGCTGGTACATATATGAAGGAGCTTTTTGATGGAAAACTTGTTTTTTCAGCTCCTAAAAATGTCGGCTTATTAAAATTACTACTAACACTATCTAAACCAGAGGAAGATGAAATTATTTTGGATTTTTTCAGTGGTAGTGCAACAACTGCTGAAGCAGTAATGCAGCTAAACGCGAATGATAATGGAAAAAGAAAATATATAATGATTCAAGTTCACGAAGAATGCGATGAAAAGTCTGATGCCTATAAAGCTGGCTACAAAACTATTTGTGATGTTGGTGAAGACCGTATTAGGAGAGCTGCTAAAAGAATTAAAGAGTCGACTAAAGCAGATATAGATTATGGATTTAGAGTTTATAAAATAGATGAATCTAATATGAAAGATGAATTCTATATGACTCCAGATAAAATATCTCAAGAACAAATTAGACTATTTGAAGATAATATCAAAGAAGACAGAACACCAGATGATTTAATAACTCAAGTTATATTAAACTTAGGTTTAAAATTAGATTTACCAATAGAAGAAAAAGATATGTGTGGTAATAAAGTTTATGATGTAGATGATGGCGAATTATTAGCTTGCTTTGATGATAATGTTAGTATAGATATTATTGAAGAAATTGCTAAGATAAATCCTAGACAAGTTGTCTTTAGAGATTCATCATTTGCAACTGATCAAGATAAAATTAATTTTGAAGAAAGATTAAAGAGGTTATCAGCTGGTACAAAATTCAATGTATTATAGAAAGGAGTAAACTAAATGAAAATCAAGTTTAAAAATCAGTCCTATCAAGACGATGCTGTTAATAGTATAGTTGATGTGTTTATAGGACAAACAAATGGTTTTAGAAGAGATTTAATTGGAAGACAAATAGTAGATACTGGTATATTTGCTCACGAAGAAGAAATAATTTCATATGGTAATAATAAAATTAGTTTATCTCCTGATGAATTAAGAAAAAATATTAAAGAAGTACAAAGAAGAAATGATTTGGACTATACTGATAATCAAGGTTTAAAGAATTTTTCTATTGAAATGGAAACTGGTACAGGTAAAACATTTACTTATATCAAAACAATGTATGAGTTAAATAAAAATTATGGATGGTCAAAATTTATAGTTATTACTCCTTCTATCGCTATTCGTGAAGGTGTAGAAAAGTCATTTAAGTTAACTGAAGAATTTTTTCAAAGTATTTACAATAAAAAAATAAGATATTTTGTTTATAACTCAAACAATTCAAGTAATATTGCAAATATAAATAGTTTTGCTTCAGATGAATCAATACAAGTTATGATTATGAATTATCAAGCTTTCAATGCTTCTGGTGAAAAAAACAGAAGAATATATGATGAACTAGATGAATTACAATCTAGAAGACCTATTGATGTAATAAAATTGGTTAATCCAATTCTTATTGTAGATGAACCACAAAAAATGGGAAAAACAGAAGAAATGCTTGATAAATTAAATCCATTATTTATTGTTCGTTATAGCGCTACTCATAAAAAAGACAGGGAATATAATAAGATGTATAGATTAGATGCTTTAGATGCATTTAATAGAAAACTTGTCAAAAAAATCAATGTTAAAGGATTAGAATTTATTCATGATAAATCAGAGGGTGCTTATATGTATCTTGATAGAGTTAATATTAGTACAAATAAGGATCCTGAAGCAATAATGGAATTAGATTATAAAACATCTACTGGAACAAGCAGAAAATTATTTAAAGTTAAACAAGGAGATAATTTAAAAGATTTATCTGGTGGGCTAACTCAGTATGAAGGGTACGTTGTATCTGAAGTAGATGGAAGATTAGATGATTATGATAATGTTAAATTTATAAACGGAACTGAAATAAGAACCGGAGAAATAATAGGGAATGTAGATGAAAATCAATTTGTTAGAATGCAAATTAGAGAAACTATCATCTCACATTTTGAAAAAGAAAAATTTCTATTTAAAAAAGGAATTAAAGTTTTATCTTTATTCTTCATTGATGAGGTAAAAAAATATCGTGATTATGAAGAAGAAGATACAAAAGGAAAATATGCACGTGTTTTTGAGGAAGAATATCAAAATATAGCTAATGAATACAGAGATTTACATGATCCGGATTATACAAGATATTTAGATTCATTTAATAAAGAACAAGTTCATCAAGGATACTTTTCAATCGATAAGAAAGGTCATGCCATAGATGGAAAGATAGATAAAAAGACAAATCTATCAGATGATGAGGATGCTTACGATTTAATTATGAAGGATAAAGAAAGATTACTTTCTTTAGATGAACCTGTTAGGTTTATCTTCTCACATTCAGCATTAAGAGAAGGTTGGGATAATCCAAACATTTTCCAAATATGTACATTAAAACATTCAAATAGTGAAATAAGTAAAAGGCAAGAAATAGGAAGAGGACTTCGTATATGTGTCGATAATTTTGGTAATAGAATGGATTTATCAGAATTAGAAGGAGACTTCTTTGGAGTTAATGCTTTAACTGTTATTGCTTCTGAATCATATGATAGTTTCGCAAGATCATTACAATCAGAACTTGCTGAATCATTAAGAGATAGACCTAGACAACTTACTTTTGAATATTTGAAAAAGAAAGTTGAAATTGTTAATAAAGATGGAAACAAATTAGAAATGACTGATATGAATGTTGCTAATATCATGATGAGTTTAAATAGTCGTGGATATATTGATTCTAATGGAAAAGTTCAACAATCATTTAAAGATGCAGTAGATATTGGTGAAATTATATTTGAAGACTATCCAGAGTTTAATGAAGAATTAACTAATATTGTTAGAAAAATATATGAAACTGATAATACTAAATTAATTAATGATATAGATAGAAATCATATAAGAAAATTAATTCCAAACTCTAATTTTGAAAAACAAGAGTTTAGGGATTTATGGAATAAAATTAATTATCAATCAGTATATGAAGTTGAATTTAATACAGATGAATTAATAGAAAAGTGTGTAAATGCAATTAATGGTAAGTTGCATATTGCAAGAATGTTATTAAAGATTACATCTGGTGGACAACAAGACAAAATGACAATAGACGAAATTAGAGATGGTAATGCTATGTCTGATGGAAAACAAACTGTTAAGAAGATTGATTCATTTACTGATTCATCAGTAAAATATGATTTGATTGGTGAGATTGTTAGAGATACTAATCTAACTAGAAAAACAGTAGGTGAGATATTATATAAAATATCTGCTGAAAAGTTTAATCTGTTTAGAAATAATCCAGAAGAGTTTATTAGAAAAGTATGTAATTTAATTAATGAAGAAAAAGCAACAACTGTAATTGAGGGTATTACATATCATAAGACTGAAAGTAAATTCAGTAATGATATATTTACTATTAATAATTTAAATGGTGAATTAGGTACAAATGCTATAGATGTTAAAAAAAATATTTATAATTATTTAGTTACAGATTCAAAGATTGAAATTGAATTCGCTAAAAAATTAGAATCCGGTCAAGTAACTGTATATGCAAAACTTCCAAATGGATTTAAAATTCCAACGCCTGTTGGAAATTATAACCCGGATTGGGCTATAGTTTTTGATAATGATGATTTTAAATATGTATATTTTATTGCTGAAACTAAAGGTTCCATGTCTTCAATGCAATTAAGAGACGTAGAAAAAGCAAAAATAGCGTGTGCAAGAAAACATTTTGAATTAATAGAAAAGGAAAATCCAAAAATTCATTATGATGTTGTAAATAGCTATGATGAACTAATTAGTTTATTAACTGCATAAAAAAAGAAGTGGTTCTTTGTCAAGTAGTGTTGGTGACGTCCAAAACTAGTGATAAATGAACTTTGATTGGTTCTTTGTCAAACAGTGTTGGTGGACAATAAATTTGATAAATGATTAAGGGATGATGAAAATCATCCTTTTAAAATGCCTTTAATTAAGAAAGTACGAGCAACGAAAATAATTGTAAATGGTAAAATAAAATGTAGAAAATCACTAAAAAGTGATTTAATATAGATATTAAGTAGTGTATAATAGTTCACATAAGGAGAAGATTATGAAAATTATTAATATTAATAAAGAACAATTTTTAAATCTTTTATTAAATTCCAATCCGTTTTCTAAAGGTCAATTTGGAATAACAACATTAATTAACGGTAAGTTATACAAAATATATTATAAAGATTTTATAGAAACATATCTAACAAGAGATATAAGTAATTTGGATATAGAAGTTGATAGTTGGCTTGAAATTGAAAAAATAACTAATTTTGGTTTAAGAAATCCAAATAAAAGATTGAAAGAATTACATAAACTTTCAAAAACCAAATCATGTAATTTAATTACTGGTGTTTTATCATATAATGGACTGTTAGTAGGAATAGAAATGAACTATTTTGAAGGTTACATATCTTTAGAAAAAGCATCTAAAATTGTAACAAAACAAGAATTAGAAGAATATTTAAGAAAATGCTATAATTTAGTTTATGATTTAATGACACATAATATTGTTCCAAAAGACATTAAGGAAGATAATATTCTTGTAAATATTAAAAATGGTGATGTAATATTAATAGATTTAGATGGTAATGAAACTGTATATGGTCCAGTTAATTATGTTAATGATTATCCTTATAATAAAAAAATAGTTGAAAATAAATTAAATGATATGGTTTATCGACTATATAATCAAGATAAAAAGTTAATTAAAATATATTCATAATAATAAAAGATTAAGATTAGTTATCAATATATAAATCTTAATCTTTTTATAATTAAATCAAAATAATATTTATGAAAAAATATAATTACCCATTAAAGTTCTAGATAGTAGGTAATTATGACTGAAACATATATAGTATTAAGGCAACTGATGAAAATAGTTGATATACTCCATATATGAAAAGTAAAAATATAAGTTTGAAAAATGTTCAGAAAAAGATGATGCAATATATTTGAGAAAAAATAATAATTATTTTGACAAAATTATCGCAAAAAAATATAAAGAGAATTTGGAACAAAAAATATTCTAATAAAAATATATTACCATATTGTTTAAAATGTATATTTGTTTTATAATTAATAAAAGGAGTAGTTCATGAAAAATATTGATATTGAATGGACAAAACTAATTTATAATAAATATTAGGAGGAGAAATAGAATGAAAATAGTTTATATGACAGGTAATAAATTTAAATTATTAACTGCGAAAAATATTTTAGAACCGATTGGTGTAGAAGTTGAAAATAAAGTGATTGATTGCCCAGAAATTCAATCAAACAGTATAGAAGAAGTGGCAAAGTTTTCTTCAAAATATGCATCTGATGTATTGCAATGTGATACATTAAAAAATGATTCAGGTTTAGTAATACCTGCATTAAATGGATTCCCATCAGCATATTCTAAATATGTAGAAGAGACATTAACAGAAGATGGTATTATTAAATTGATGGAAGGCATTGAAGATAGGAGTGCTTACTTTTTAGAGGTTTTGGCATATACAGAATTAAATAAGGATCCTATTGTATTTATTTCAAAAACGAGAGGCAGTATTGCTAAAGAAAAAACAGGTGAAAATGGTTGGGGATATGATAAAATATTTATCCCTGAAGGAGAACAACAAACTCTCGCTTGCTTTTCAGATGATGAAAGATGGAAATTTTGGGATGAATCAGGTTATACAGAATTTGCAAATTACTTAAAAGAAAAAAATGGAAAATAAACAAGAAAAAATGCAATTATGAGTAAAATAAGTAATACTTTATCTATTTTAACATTGTTAAGTAGTGGAAGAAAATATACTGCTAAAGAATTATCTGAATTAATAGAAGTAACCCCAAGGCAAATTCGTACTTATATGGAAGAATTAGAAAAAGTCGGTATATATGTTGAAGTTGTAAAAGGAAGATATGGCGGATATCATTATCAGGCAGATAATTGTGGCTATAAAATACATTTTGATATAAGTGAGGTAAATACGCTTGAAAAGATTTATTTATCCTTAAAAGATAAAATTGATGATGAAAAATTATTTGATAGTTTAGGATTGATTATTGAAAAAATGAGATTTATTGTTTTATATTCACATAAGCAAGGTAATATGTCTCAAGATGATAGTAAAAAAATGTATAATTTATTATTAAATGCAATATATAATGATTTAGAAGTAACATTATTCATTAATAAAAACAAACAAATAATACAAAAAAAATTTATTCCGCATTCTATTTATGTTAATAATAATACCTATTATGTAACCGGATATTGTTCCGATATAAATGATATAAGAACATACCCTTTTTTTGAAATTAGTGAAATTAAAATTTAAAGTAACAATATAGTTCCTCTTTTGTATGATAGAATAATTTTATATACAAAGGAGGTTTTATGCAAACAAATTATAAAATTCGCAATGTTGATTGGAATGAAATAAGAAAATTATCAAAAAATATTTTATCACAATTAAAAAATAAAAAAATTAACATTGATACATTGGTCACAATTTTTAGAGGAGGATCAGTTTTATCTTTAATCTTATCAGCAAATATCAAAAATTTGGAAACAGCGTGTATACACATTACAAGAAGTTTATCAAATGATTCAAATGCTGAGTTTGGTAATTCCATTTATAAAGGTATTACAAATTCGTCTGTAATTGAAGGAAAAAATATTCTTCTTACAGAAGATATAATAGATAGTGGGTTAACTATAGATAAAGTAGTAGATGAATTAAAAAAATATAGTCCTAAAAATATATATATTGCAACCTTTTATAATTTTAATAAGAAAAAATATGAAAATGCTATATCTGGAGAAAAAATAGATGAATATTGTTGGATCGTATTTCCATGGGAGGAAAAAATTGATAAAAATGATTAACGGATTAAGATTCATTGTTGGAAATGGGTGCAATTATAATTGTTTTTTTTGCCATCATGAAGGATATTTTAATAAAGAATATTTAAAAATTGATTCTGAAAAATTAAAAAAAATTTATGATTTTACACAAAAAAACGGTATTAACAATATCTCAATTACTGGAGGAGAACCATTTATGTATTGGGATAATACCAGCAAAATTTTAAATCAATTTAATAGCAAATATTATATAAAAACTTTAAACTCCAATATTTCATTAGTAGATAAATATATAGAAGAATTGAAGAAGTTAAATTCTATTGAGTTTCATATTAATTTGTCATCACTTAACAATATTGTCCACCAAAAAATAACGGGAACTAAATATTTATCGCATGTATTAAATAATTTAGAACTATTACATAACACAAAACATAAAATATGCTTAAATATTCCAGTTTTAAAAGGATTTAATTTAAATGAACTAAAAGATTTATATCAGTATGCAAAAGAAAGAGGATTTATACCAAGATTTTTAGTGCTCATGGCAGTGACAGATGATTTTAAAAAAAATGTTGCAACAATTGAAAGAATTATAGATGAATTTGGTGGAGGCAATATTATTGATAAATATAGTTATGGCCTTTACAAAGCGAAAACACCAATTGGAGTAATAGATATTACAAAGTGTTTATGTGATGATATGGAGTGTGATATATGCAAAAAAAATACTTATATGCATTTAACACCTAATTTAGACATTAAATATTGCATGAAAAGTAATGATGTAGTAAAAATTGATTTTGAAAATGAAAAAACTATTGAGAATAGTTTTGAAGAAGCAAATAAGCGATTGGAGTTGATTAAAAGATGAATATAATTTTCGAAGGAGTTAATGGAAGTGGTAAAACTACCATTATTGATGCTTTTAAAAAAAATTTAGATGATAAAGGACAAAAGTATGAATATGTTTCTGATTTGGTATATGAGACACCACTAACACCAATTTTAGAATATATGTTTAAAAGTAGTGTATTTTTAAATATGAAAGAAAATTTTAAGACTTCCTTATTTGAAAGTTTAGTTCTTGCTGCAAATCATCACTATATTCAAGAACGATTACGAGATAGTAAATTAATTAATATTTATGATAGAGATTTTATATCTGTATTAGCTTATCAAAAAGATATAATAAAAAACGAATATGTAAAATGGAAAGAATTTTATGAATCGTTCAGAAATATTATGTTGTTTGAATTAAAAAATGTTGATTTATTAACATATGTTAGTATTCCAATAGAGGAAAATATAAAAAGAACAGAAAACCGTGATAACAGAAAGTTTTCACAAAAAGAAATAGAATTATTATTTAAATTAAAAGAAAATATGGAAGAAGAGATAAAAGCATTTCACTACTTAAGTGGAACAGACATACTATATTTAGATGGTAGAGAAGATCCTAAAGTCAATGTTGAAAAAATAAGTAATAAAATATTAATGTTAGGAGGAAAAAAATAATGAATGAATTATTGTTTTTTATAACACTATTAATATGTTTTTCAATGACATTAATATTTTATAAAATATTTAAAAAAGAAGGGTTATTCGTTTGGATAGCAATTGCTACAATAATTGCTAATATTCAAACTGTTAAATTAGTAAACTTATTTGGAATAGAGTCAGCATTAGGAACAATCTTGTATGGGTCAACATTTTTAGCAACAGATATACTAAATGAAAAATATGGTAAAGAATCAGCATTTAAAGCATTAAAGATAGGTTTCATTTCAATGATTGCAATGACTATTCTTATGACATTATCTTTGATATATATTCCATCTGAATCAGATATTGCAAATGAAAGTTTAAAATTAATATTTACATTAAATATTAGAATAACAATAGCGAGTCTAATTGGATTTGCTTGTAGTCAATTAGTAGATACAAATTTATATGATTTTTTGAAAAATAGGACAAGAAAATTATGGATAAGAAATAATATAAGTACAATCGTTAGCCAAATAATTGATACGTGCCTATTTGTAGCAATATCATATTCAGGAATAGTTGATTTTTCAACTTTATTCAATATAGCAATTTCAATGTTTATATTTAAATTTATAATTGCAATATTAGATACACCATTTATGTATTTATCAAAAATAATAAATAATAAGGAGAAATAAAAAATGGATATTATCTTAAAAACAAAAAAACCAGAATTAGATTTACCTTATTTTGGTAGGCAATCAAGATTTTTTGAATTTTTTGATAGGTGTGTAGAACCATTAATGAGTAAAGATGGTATTTATGCCGAAACAAATTCGGGTTCTGTATCGAACCTATATAAATTTGCAAAAAAAGGATATAAAGTAATTGGTAATGATATAAGTGTATATAGTAATTCTATTGCAAAAGCCGTTTTAAGTAATGAAGTGGCAGAAAATGTAACTAAACATAATACATGGACCGATAATTATACTAATACATATGTTAATAGAGCGGCGATGTTTGCTGGATTAATAGAAACTTATGGATATAATCCCAAAGTACCTAAAATATTAACGAAAGAACTTAAAAAAAATATAGAAAAATATACAAAACATTTAAATAGAATAAAGAATAATAATATAAGTGCTTATAAAATTTATAATCTTGACCTATTCAAATATTTAGACAAACTAAAAAAAGAAAATATAAAAGTTGATGTAATGTTTATGGACTTTGCATGGCCATGGAGAGATGGAACAAAAACAGATGAATATGATACAACAGCAAATGTTTTTGCAGACATATTAAAATGTAGAAATGAAAAAGTCACTATTTGGGATAAAAATAATGTAATAGAGAAAGTAATAGAAGCAATAAAAAAAGCGCAAAAAGTATCAAAATTTGTTCTATTATCAAATCAAAGTTCTAATTATCCAACACCTGAAATATTAGAAGTTGCTTTGCTAAAAAATGGGATATATTATAAAGAAAGACACACAATGCTAACTGATGCCGAATATGAAGATAATTTAGGTAAAGATTCATTTTTTAGAGAATACCTGTACGTTATAAAGGGTAATATAAAATAAAAATATTTAATAAATTAAGTGAAGAACATAGAACTACAAGGCAATTACAAAGGATTCATAACTTTTAGATGATTTAAAAATGAATTTTAGTGAGAAAATCCAAAAAAGTAAAAAAACAAAATAATTTAACTCAAAAATAATTTTCAAAGTTGATAAAATATGATTATTTTGATAAAATTATCGAAAAAAATTATAAAGATAATAGATCAATAGTTTGGCATAGAAAAATATTATGTTATATTATCTATGTAAGGAAAAAATGTTAAATCATTTTTATAAGGGTTCTATTTACGGATAGAACCCTATTTTTATTAATGATGAAACAATCATAATTTTAAAATAATAGTTTTAGTATTTTAACATTCTTTATCTATTACCTATATAAACAGAGGTTGGTATAAATGTAAAAAATAGTAATATAAATTTCCTGTCAATAAAGGCTATGGCACAAGCTGCTATTAAGGCTAGTAAATAATTTAATAAAGATTGAAAATTAATATTTCAATCTTTTTTTTGTTGAATGCAATATATTGTGTAATAATTTTAAGATTATTAAAAAATATAAAAATGTGTTGAATAATACATTAGAAAATCTTGAAATTACACTTCTTTAATTGTTTTTATTTCTATGTAATGATTTTAATGTAAAAATGTGGTACAATAAATCTGAATTAGTTTTATGATGAATTTGTATGAGATGGTATAGAAAATGTAAAAAACGCATAGTGTTATAATTATTATAACGATGTATATTAATAAAAAATATAAATGGAAAGGAATTAATCAATAATGGGAATTGATATTTCTATAAGATTAATTATATAAGAATAAAATGAGATTATTTTTAGCTAGTAATATTGGAGGTATAAAAAAAGAAAATGGTAAGAAAGTACCAGTAAGTTTTTTTGAAAATAATAATTTTTTAAAAAATATGAAGGAAAGTATAAATGATTATGATAAATTTGTTATTATAGCTAGTGATGCTGATAATTATGAACAAAATGATTATTATCTAAAATTAGACATGGATGTTTTAGCAATGTCTGGAATTAATTTTAAGGAAAACGTTGTACTTGATAATCGTAATAAAGATGATATTGTAAATGTACTTAAAAATAGTTCGCTTATTTTTCTAAGTGGTGGTGATACTTTGAAACAAAATATATTTTTTAATGAGATAAATCTTAAAGAGTATATAAAAAACATAGATGCATGTATTGTTGGTATAAGTGCTGGAGCAATAAATAGTGCTAAAATTGTATTTAATAGTCCAGAAGAAGAAAAGGACCTAACTAATCCTTCTATATTAGAAGGACTTGGTTTGACTACAATTAATGTTGAACCACATTTTGATTGTGATAAAATTAGTAAGATTCAGATGGATGCAATATTAAAAGAATCAAATAATAGAGTAATTTATGGTCTTCCAGATAAATCATATATATTTAATAATAAAGTTTATGGCAAATGTTATAGAGTTTATAAGGAAAATATAGAACTTATTTCAAATGATGATGAAGCAGTAGAGGTATACTAATTAGTATGGTATCATAAGGATGATAATTTAAGTAATAATTAATAAAACATAGTCAAGATAGAAATATCTTGGCTTTTTTGATATAATTGTAAAAGGTGGTTCTAATGTCAAAATTATCAAACGTTATAACAATGCTAAGAATAATGCAAAATGGTAGAAAATATAGTATAAAAGAATTGTCTGAAAAATTAGAAGTTTCACCGAGGATGATAAGACAATATAAAAATGAATTAGAAGAAGCAGGTATATATCTAGAATCAATAAGAGGACCATATGGTGGTTATTATTTGAATCAAACAATAAAGGTTCCAGAAATTAAAAATCAAACAAAGTCAGTACAAATAGATAATAAGAAATATTATAATATATTAAGTAACTCAATTATAAATAAGAAAAAATGTTATATAGAGTATTATTCAAAGGAACATGATAAAATGACAAATCGAATAATAAGACCATATGAAATATTATTACTTGATAATGAATGGGGTGTTGCAGTTTTTTGTGAATTAAAGGGAGAAATTAGACATTTTTATTTGAATAGAATAAGTAAAATAAAACAACTTGAACAAAATTATAAATGTGACATAAATATTTCCTGATAAAGTGATATATTTATTTCGTAAGGAGATAAATATATGATTATACTAGAACAATATAGGGATAAATGGTTATCTGAAAAAGTTGATGAAGTAATAGGATTTTACCCAAGAGAATTTTATCCATTAGACAATTTTTCGTCATTTAAAGTAGAATGGAATGGCTATATGTATTCTACGCTTGAAGAGGCATTTCAAACTGCCAGATTTATAGGAAGTGATGAGGAATTAGTTCAAAAAATTAAAAATTCACATTCTGCGCATGAAGCTCAAAAAATAGCATATCAAAATCTTGATAAACAAAGAAAAGATTGGGAAAAGGTTGAATTAGAAATAATGGAAGAATTATTGAGATTAAAAGTTGAATAAAATCCATATGTTTTAAAGAAATTATTAGAAACAAAAGATTATTATATAGTTGAGGATTCGCCAAAAGATGCATATTGGGGTTGGGGTGAAAATAGAGATGGTTTAAATAATTTGGGAAAATTATGGATGAAAATAAGAAATGAAAAAAGATAGAGATATCTTTTTTGATATAAAATAAAAATTGTTATTTAAAAAAAACTAGAACTCTTAAAAATAGTGTGATATAATTATTTTGTAAGAAATGTTCGTTATGAAAAATTATTAAGGAGTGATAGGATGTCTGAATTAAAACAAAAATATTTTAAACAATTTAAAGGAAATATAATATTGCTAGTAGCAATATCATTATTTACATCATTATTTATATTATTAATACCATATGCAAATGCCAAAATTATAAATAATGTTATGCTAGGAAAGTATAAGGAAGCTGGCATAATATGTTTAGTTGGAGGAATCCTTTATATATTAAAAGAAATACTTTCTAAAGTATTATTTGTAAGTAAACAAGAAATGGTAAATGATGCAGAAATCAATTTAAAAAAAGAAATATTAAAAGGTGTTAAAAATAAAAGTGTTGACGATGAAAAAATAAATAGTACACTTGATATGGTAAGTAGTTATACAAGAGATTATAGAAATTTAGATTTAAATGTATTTAAAACATTTGAAGAACTAGCAGTTCTTGCACTTATGTTTTGCTTGGATTATAGATTGGGGTTGATATGTTTAATTGGCGGAATTATTAAGTTTTTTTTAAATAAATATGCTCAAAACTTAACAGAAAAACAAAAAAGAGAGTTTAAGAAAATTGTAAAATCTAAAAGAAAAAACCTTGGTAATATAGTAAGCTCTGAAATAAATGATAATTTGATTGAGAATACAGTTAAAGAAGAAAATGAATATAATAATTTAAATCTTAAGTTAGAAAAAGAATATAATGTACAATGTATAGTTGAACAAATTATTATGACCTTAGTTCAAGTAATTTTACTAGCTTTATCTTGCTATATGTTATATAAAAATTATATAAGTTTATTTACATTTTTACTTGTATTTATGTATCAAAAAAATGGAATATATCTATTTATTTCGGTAAATGAACTTGTAAAAAGTGTTAAAGAAATAAAGAAAACAGAATCAAAATTAAATCAAACAATAGTAAACGAGTAATTGCTCGTTTTTTGTTGTATAAATTTTGTTTGAAAATGATAAAAAAATCATATAATAAAATTAGGAGGAGATTAGATGCTTGGAAATTTTACAGAAGAAGCAAAAAAAATAATGGTAGGCGCTAAAATCGAAATGAAAGAATTAAAGCATCCATATGTAGGAAGTGAACATTTGATGTTATCAATCCTCAAAAATGATAAAAAAATAGCAAGTTCTTTAAAAAATTATAATTTAGATTATGATACTTTTAAAAAAGCTATAATAGATAGTATTGGTGTTGGTAAAAAAGAAAATGAATGGTTTTTATATACACCACTTATTAAAAGAGTAATAGAAGAAGCAATTGTATCTAGCAAGGAAAATAATCATAATGAAGTAACGCCAAGACATCTTTTGTATGCTATATTAGAAGAAGGTGAAGGTGTTGCTATAAGAATTATGCTAAGTATGGGAATCGATTTGGATGAAATGATGAATGAGTTTGAAATAAAATTGGTTTCTAAAAAGAAAAACAAAAAATTACTATTAGATGAGTTTGGAATAGATTTGAATAAGAAAGCACTTAATAATGAAATTGATCCTGTTTGTGGTAGAGATAAGGAAATAAAAAGAGTAATCGAAATTTTATCACGAAGAACAAAAAATAACCCATTATTAATAGGTGATGCAGGAGTTGGAAAAACAGCAATTGTAGAAGAATTAGCCCGTAAAATCGTAAATGGTGATGTTCCTAATAGTTTAAAACTTAAAAGAATAATAAGTGTAGATATGGCATCTTTGGTTGCTGGAACAAAGTATAGAGGCGAATTTGAGGAAAGAATAAGAAAGATAATAAGTGAAGTCGAAAATAATGATGAGATAATTTTGTTTATTGATGAGATTCATACAATTGTTGGAGCGGGTGGAGCAGAAGGAGCGATTGATGCTTCGAATATTTTTAAACCAGCTCTTGCTCGTGGAAAAATTAAAGTAATAGGCGCAACTACTAAGGATGAATATAAGTCAACAATTGAAAAAGACAAAGCACTTGAAAGAAGATTCCAAGTTGTTAATGTTGAAGAACCATCTAAAGAAGATGTTTTAAATATTCTTTATAATTTAAAAGATATATATGCATCATATCATCATGTGATAGTTGATGATGCAATACTAGAAAATATGGCCTATTTATCAAGCAAATATATTCACGATCGAAAAGAGCCTGATAAAACAATTGATTTATTAGATGAAGCTTGTTCACTTGCTAGTATGAAAGAAAGTAAAGAATTAAAAGAATATAATGAATTAAATAAAAAATTAAAAAATGTTATGAATTTAAAAAAAGAATATTTAATTAAAAATGATTTTGTTAAAGCTAGTGAATATAAAAACGAAGAAAATGAATTAATGAATAAAATAAATGAACTTGAATTAACAATAAATACAACAAATAAAGTTGAACTTGATGATATATATAATGTTATAAAGATGAAAACTCATTTAGAAGATTATATGTTTAATAGTGAATTATTTGATTATGATAAACTGAAAGAAAAATTAAAAAATAAGATAAAAGGTCAAGATAAAGTGATTGATTCATTAGTTGATTCATATAAATTAAAGTGTCAAAATAAAACAAATGAGTGTTTGTCATATTTATTTGTTGGTCCATCAGGTGTTGGAAAAACTTTTTTAGCGAAAGTATTTGGTGAAGAAATATTTAAGAAAAATGTTTTTAAATTAGATATGAGTGAATTTAGTGAGGCTCATACGATAAGTAAATTAATAGGTGCACCTTCAGGATATGTTGGATATGATGATAATAATAGTTTTTTTGAATGTGTAAGGGAAAATCCTAATTCGCTTGTAATACTTGATGAAGTAGATAAATCACACGAAAGCGTAAGAAATCTTTTGTATCAAGTACTTGATGAAGGTCATATAAAGGATAGTAAAGGAAGAAATATTAATTTTGAACATACAATTATAATTATGACAAGTAATGTTGGTTTTGAAACTAACCAAATAGGATTTAATAAAGAAAGTAATAATGAATTAATGGATGTATTTTCAAAATCATTTTTAAATAGAATTGATAATATAATGACATTTAAGCAGTTGGATGAAGAAATTATTAAAGAAATACTTGAAGAAAATATTGAAATGCTAGAACAAAAATATAATGTTTTAATAGATTATGAAGATGTATTAGATGAACTAATAAAAGAAACATCATATAAAGAATTTGGGGCAAGACATATTAAAAATGTTGTAAGAAAAAGAATAGAAAATAGTATAATTGGTAAAAAATCCAAAAAAATTAAAATTAAAGGTACTTTAATGGTTTAAAAGTATCTTTTTTTTGCTTAAAAAGGCAAAAATTTTGTAAATATATTTACATTAATGTAAAACTATGCTATAATTTGAGTTAGATAAGGGTGGCGTTAATATGAATGAAAACACAATAAAAGTTTTAAATAGGGAAGGCAAAGTAAACGAAGGAAAGGTTTTACTTTTCTGTAAAGATAAAGAAACTGAAAGAATGTATGTATGTTATACATTTGAAGAAAAAAATGATGATAACATAATTGTACTAGCATCAGTATTGAAATCTAATAGTGATAGTTATTACATGGATATATTAGAAGATGCTGAATGGCGCAAACTAATTGACTATATGAAGTTAACATTCAATAAAGATGATGAATTGGAAAAGAAAGTTTATATTTTAGGTATTAATGATGAATTAACAAAAGATACAATAATTGTTGATAGAGGACATAAAACAGCAGCGATGCGTGAGGAAATTGTATTTGGTTTAAGAGAAAGTTATATCGATTCAATTCCTAAAAAAGCTGAAATAAATGATTTAACTGATAATTTTGGTTTTAATCCTTTGCGCAGTTTTAAAGATGATTATAAATTACCTGAAGAACCTGTTCGTGAAGAAAAGAGAATTGATGACTATAGAATGCCAGGGGCTCCATCTATAAAAAAAGAAGTTGAACCAGATGATTACAAACTTCCAGAAATAAAATCGAAATCAGAAACATATGAGTTGCCTAAATATTCAACTGGTTATAGTTTTGAAAGTAAAGAAGAAATTAAACCTGATAAGTCATATCGTGAAAGTTTCGAAGAAAAATATCCGGGAATTGAAGCTAGAAGAGTTGAGGAAGAAGAAGTTACAAGATACGATGAGGCTCCAAAGAGTAAATATGATGATGGAAAAGATATTGCTTATGAAACAATACTTGAAACATTACAGGCTAATAATAAATTGCTTGAAGCTATAAGAGAAGCTCTTGCTAAAGAAAAAAATTCTAATAAATAATGGTTAAAAGCCATTATTTTTTGTTTAAAAACATAAAAAATGTAAATGCTATTTAATGGTGATATAATGAGAAGACTATTAATTTTACTTTTGACATTTGTATATTTTGTTGGTCAAACATATTCAAAACCTGATAATATAAATGAAAGAGTATATATGATAAAGCCTAATAATATTACTAGCAAAAATATAAGTCTTTTAGATGACTGTATAGATAAAATTGTAGTTGTATATCCTGAAGATAATTACAATTTAATTAAATCTTATGTTTTTAATTATAAAACGATTAATCAAAATACTTTTGATTTAGAAAGACTATATTTAAATAAAATAAATAGAATATCATCTACAGAATACTATAAAATTAAATTAAAAGGAATTAAAATAAAATATATAAAAGCTTATACTAATTCTTCAAAAATAAAAAAATGTAATAATTATCTTGAAAAAGTTGAACCATTATAATATAATTATGTTGGAGGATTTATGGAAATTTTAGATAAAACAGAAGAAAAAATGATGCAAGTAATCGATAATTTAGAAAAAAGATTACTAAATATTAGAGCAGGAAGAGCTAATGCTTCTTTAGTAAATGGTATAATGGTTGAATATTATGGAGCACCTACTCCTATAATGCAACTTGCAAATATATCTATTCCAGAAGCAAGACAACTATGTATTAAACCATATGATAGAAGTTGTTTGAGTGCAATTGAAAAAGCTATATTTGAAGCTAATATTGGACTTACTCCTAATAATAATGGTGAAATGATAATTTTAACAATACCACCATTAACAGAGGATACTAGAAAGTCTTATGTTAAGGAAGCTAAAGGTATGGCTGAAGATGCAAGAATTGCGCTTAGAAATGTTAGACAAGATGCTAATAATGAAATTAAAAAAGCTGAGTTAACAGATGATGATAAGAAAGATTTAGAAGAAGAAGTTCAAGAGCTAATCAATAAATATAATAAAGAAGTAGAAGATAGATTTAGCAAAAAAGAAACTGAACTACTAAGTATATAAGGGATTTATCCCTTTTTTGTTTTAAATGGTTTTATTTAAGTTTACATATTAAAAAAAATATAATATAATATACAAAGAAAGAGGAAGATTTTAATGTTAGAAAGATTAAAAAGAGTAGAAGAAAGATATAATGAAATAAATGATTTAATGCAATCTAGTGATGTAATAACTGATATTAAAAAAATGACTGAATTATCAAAAGAACAATCTAGTTTGAGAGAAACTTATGAGGAGTATCAAAATTATAAGAAGGTTATTAATGATATTAAAGATGCAGAAGAATTATTAAATGATCCGGAAATGGCTGAAATGGCTAAGGAAGAATTAAATGATTTATATAAATTAAAAGAGGAATTAGATTCTAAAATAGAGATATTGTTACTTCCAAAAGATCCTAATGATGATAAAGATATTATTATGGAAATAAGAGGCGCTGCTGGTGGTGATGAGGCTAATATATTTGCTGGTGATTTATATAGAATGTATTCTTATTATGCTGCTAATAATGGTTGGAAAATTGAAGAAATTAATTCTGAAGAATGTGCTGCTGGTGGTTATTCACAGGTTGAGTTTAAGATAAAAGGTGATAATGTTTATTCAAAACTTAAATATGAGTCGGGTTCTCATAGAGTACAAAGAGTTCCGGTTACAGAATCACAAGGTAGAATTCAAACTTCGACTGCTACTGTTCTTGTTATGCCAGAAGTTGATGATATTGATATAGAAATTAAGGATTCTGATCTTAGAATTGATTGTTATTGTGCTTCAGGTCATGGTGGCCAGGGTGTTAATACAACGCCTTCGGCTGTTAGAATTACCCATCTTCCAACTAATACAGTTGTTACTTGTCAAAATCAAAGGAGTCAAATTCAAAATAAAGCTGAGGCTATGCAAGTATTAAAGGCTAGATTATATGAGATGGAATTGAATAAACAAAAAGAAGAAGTTGGTTCTGAAAGAAAGAAACTTGTTGGAACAGGTGATAGATCAGAAAAGATAAGGACATATAATTACCCACAAAATAGGGTTACTGATCATCGTATTGGTTTTTCGACAATGAATCTAGATAGAGTAATGGATGGTGCTCTTGATGATATTATAAATGCTTTGATTGAAGCTGATATTGCTTTAAAGATGAAGGGTGAATAATGACTCCTTTAGAGTATTTAGAAAAATATGGAAATCCTTCTAAAGAAAATATTGAAAGGCTTAATAATGGTGAACCTGTTCAGTATATAGTTGGTAGTGTTTCTTTTTATGGAAATATTATTGATGTAGATAAAAGAGTATTGATTCCAAGGTTTGAAACTGAAGAATTGGTTGAAAATACTGTAAAGTATATTAAAAAGTATAATTATCAAAGCATTGTAGATATTGGAACGGGATCTGGTTGTATTGCAATTACTTTGAAGAAATTTTTTCCGTGTGTTTTGGTTGATGCTGTTGATATAAGTTTGGATGCATTAGAACTGGCAAAAACAAATGCTGAAAAAAATAATGTTTCAATTAATTTTTATAATGGTAATTTATTTGAACCTTTGAATAGAAAATATGATGTTATAATATCAAATCCTCCATATATTGCTTATGATGAAGAAATAATGGATATTGTTAAAAATAATGAACCAAATTTAGCTTTATATGCTCCAAATGAGGGATTATACTTTTATGAAGAAATACTTAAAAATGTATATAAATATATTAATAATAATGGTTTAATTGCTTTTGAAATAGGGTATAATCAGGGGGAGAAGATAAGGAAATTATCTGAAAAATATTTAAAAAAATATGATTTTGAGATAAAAAAAGATATGACAGGAAAAGATAGAATGGTTTTTATAAGAGTTACAGATATATAGTAAAAATATATTGTAACTCTTTTATAATGTAAAAAAATTAATACAATTTAATATGGATTTTTTCGTTAAATAATAATGAAATTTTTAGTATAAAATACTATCATTAATTTTCTAAATATGATAAAATATTTAAAGATGTAAAGGAGTATGTTATATGGAAGAAATGCAAAAGTTATTAGAAAAATTAAAGTTTAGCAAAGCATATTTTGATGAAGGAAAACTATTACAAATCAAATGTAACAAAGAGAGAACTTGCTTTGAGTTTTATATTGAAGTAAAGAGTATAACATATAAAAAATATATTGAATTTATAAAAAGATTGAAAGGATATTATCCTTTATATACAATAAAAGTTAATATAAATATATTAAATAAAGATACAAGTAGTATTTTCTTTGAATTATATAACGAATATTTAAAACAAATAACATTAAACCAATATAAAGATTATAAAGTAAAGGTTGAAAATGATGTCGTTAGTATTGATGCCATGAATGATTACGAAAAGTTTACATTAGAAAAAATTGTAAAAGAGATAAATGAAAAAATAAGTATATTAGGGTATAATATTAAACCTAATATTAAAATAAATGAAGAATTACAACAACAATTAGAAAATCAAATTCAAGATGAATTAAAAATAGATTATAGTAAATATAATGAACCAGTTTATGAACCTGTTAGTGAACAAAATTTTAATAAGTATCCGAAAAGAGAACCAAGGGATAAAACATTAGTTGTTGATGAAGTTGATGGCGTTATTAAAGGGAGAGTAATTGAAGGTGATGTTACACTTTTAAAAGATATTAAAGAAGTTGATAAAGCAATAATTGAAGTAAAAATATTTTCTGCAGAAACAATAACAACCAAGACAGAACTTAAAATAGTAACTCTTAAAATGACTGATAATACAGATAGTATATATGGTAAAATATTTGTTCGTGACGATGATGATTTGAATAGTATATTAAAAGCAATTAATAATAAATCTTGGTATAAAGTATCTGGTCAGGTAAAATATGATGAATATGCAAGAGAATTATCAATACTAATAAGAGATATTAACTTGAGTGATAAAATTGATGAATGTAAAAAAGATACAGCTTTGGAAAAAAGAGTTGAACTTCATGCTCATACAATGATGAGCCAAATGGATGGTGTAATTGATGAAACAGTTCTTGTTAAAACAGCAATGAAATATGGCCATAGAGCACTTGCTATAACTGATCATGATTCTTGTCAAGCATTTCCTCACGTATATTCAGAAATATGTAAATATAATGGTAATTTGGAGGCTCCTATAAAAGCTGAAATAAAGGAATTAGAAGCTTTAGAGGAAAAGAGTGAAGAAACACTTAAGAGAATTGAAGAACTTAAAGAACAAAAGAAGAATTTGCCATATTTTAAAGGATTATATGGTGTTGAACTGGAAATGACTGATGAAGATCTAAACATTATATATAATCCTAAAGATATGAAAGTTGATGATTTAACATATGTTGTATTCGATACCGAAACAACTGGTTTTAATCCGGGATTACATGATCAAATGATTGAAATTGGTGCTGTAAAAATGTATAAAGGAGAAGTTGTTGAGAGATTTGATGAATTAATCAATCCTGGAAGAAAACTTGATGCTGTTATAACCAATTTAACTGGTATAACAGATAGTAAATTGGAAACAGCGGATACAGAAGAAAATGTAACAAGAAGATTTAAAGAATGGATTGGCGATCTTCCTTTAGTCGCGCATAATGCTACATTCGATAAAAATATGCTTGATATGGCTTATTATAAATATAATTTAGGAAAATTAGAAAATCCAGTAATAGATACTTTGATGTTATCAAGAATTATTAATAGTGATCTTAAAAGACATAGTTTAACAGCACTTTCTAAACATTATGGAATGAATTTTGCTGAAGAAGATGATGAAGAAAATGAAGAAAGCAATGATTTATCAGCAGTTGTTGTAACGAACATAAATGATGTCCTTATAAATGATAATAGTATTTATAATAAAGAAAAAGAAGAATTAAATGTTTATAGTACAGAAGAAGAAACAAAAATAAATATTAAGGTTTTATTTAAAGATGGAACAGAAAAAGAAATAGATACAGAAATTAAACCAGGAATAAATACAATAAGTGTTGAAAATAAGACAAATCAGGTAACAATTACAATAAATAAAATAAGAAGTCATCACAGAGCTGATTACGATGCAGAAAATACAGGTTATATATTTGTTAAAATGTTGGATCAAATTAAGGGTTTAAAAAATATTGATGAATTTATGAATCCTGGATATATTGAAGCTTTAGCGGGAATTAAACCTGTAAAATATATGACAGATTATGATAATATTCCAAAACAAACTAGAAGCGAAGAGCTAACTAATAGTAATCAAAAAACAAAACATATTACATTGATTGCACGTACAAGAGAAGGTTTAAAAAATGTATTTAAACTTATATCATATGCTAATACTGGTTTTATTGCAAAGTCTTCAAGAATACCAAGAAGAATCGTTAATCAAAATAGAAGTGATGTATTAATTGGAAGTAGTTGTTTAAATGGTGAAATCTTTAATATTGCTTTAACAAGAAATGAAGAAGATTTAAAAGAGGCAATGAAATTTTATGATTATATAGAGGTTCAACCTCCGGCAAATTATATTCATTTAGTTAAAAGTCATGATTTATCTAATTATAATGAATTAATATATGCTTTAAATAAAATTATAAAGTGCGCTAAAGAAGAAAATAAGTTGATTTGTGCGACTAGTGATGCTCATACTTTAAATAAAGAAGATAAAATTTATAGAGAAATTATAATTAATCAAAATGTACCAGGTAAAGGTATGCACGCTTTAGCACGTTATTTGAAAAAAGATAATAAAGGTCAAAATAAAAATTTAGAAATAATAAATGATTTTATTAATACATCAAAAGAAATGTATGGTTATGAATTAGATAAAGTAACAATAAATACTTTAAAATTAATCGGAATGTTAGATAGTATTCCTGATATTACAAGTGATTTTGATACTATATGTGAGTTATATACTGTTTCTAAAGAAGATTTGGTAAAATTAGGAAAAGATTTTGAAAAAAATAAAAGAGATAATATTCACGATGCTATTAGAACTTTGATGAGTCAAAAAGCTATAGTTGAAAATAAAGGTGAATATCATTTGAATGCTAAATTAAAAGAAGATGAGGTTAAAGAAGAACCACATATACCGGATGAATTCTTTAGAACAACTGATGAAATGCTAGATGAATTTAGTTTCTTGGATGAGAAAACAAGAAAGGAAATAGTAATTGAAAATCCTAATAAAGTTGCTGATTTAGTTGAATATAATATTGAGGTTATAATTGCAACTGATAAGCCTTTTTCGCCAATAATTGAAGATTCGGAAAAAACAACAAGAGATATGGTTTATAATAAGGCTTATAGCATATATGGTAATCCACTTCCTGAAAATATTGAAAAAAGAATTGAAGATGAATTAAGAGGTATAATAGGTGGGGGATTTGATGTTATATATTTAATTGCACAAAAACTTGTTAAACACTCTAATGATGATGGTTATATAGTTGGATCGCGTGGATCGGTTGGCTCAAGTTTTGTTGCAACAATGATGGGTATAACAGAAGTTAATTCACTTCCAGCTCACTATGTATGTCCAAAATGTAAATATAGTATATTTGAAATTGATGGTAAGGCATTAGGTGCTGAATATTCATCTGGTTTTGATTTACCGGATATGGCTTGTCCTAAATGTAAAGCAGAAATGCATAAAGAAGGAAATGATATGCCATTTGCAACTTTCCTTGGCTTTAATGCTGATAAAGTACCGGATATTGATTTAAACTTTTCGGGTGATAATCAAGCTTCAGCTCATGAATATACTAAAGTATTATTTGGAACAGATAATGTTTATAGAGCGGGAACAATTGGTACGGTTGCTGATAAGACAGCATTTGGTTTTGTTCAAGGATTTTATGAAGATAAAATATATGATACATTACGTGTAGAAGCTAATAGTTATAATATAAAGGTTCCATCAAAAGACGAACTAAAAAAGAAAAAAATAATTAGGTGTACTAAGAGAACACCAGAAGTTGAGAGAATTGCTTTAGGTTGTACAGGTGTTAAGAGAACAACAGGTCAGCATCCTGGGGGAATTGTAGTTGTGCCAGGTTATAAAGAGGTATTTGATTTTACACCATTCCAATATCCAGCGGATGATCCGACAGTTCCTTGGAGAACGACACACTTTGATTATCATGCTATTGACCAAGATTTATTAAAACTTGATATATTAGGTCACGATGATCCGACAGTTCTTAGAATGCTCCAAGATTTATCAAAAGCAGAAGTTAAGAAAGGTATGGAAGGATTAGATACATTTGTTGATGTAAAAGATTTACCAAGAGATGAAGATGGTAATATTGATGTAACAAAAGTTCCTTTAGGTGATAAGGCAACAATGGAAATATTTTCTGGTCCTGAAGTGTTAGGTGTTACTAAAGATGCTATAATGTGTGAAACGGGTACTCTTGGTATACCGGAATTTGGAACTAAGTTTGTAATACAGATGTTAGTTGATACTAAACCAAAAACATTTGCAGAATTGATTAAAATATCTGGTTTATCACATGGTACTGATGTATGGCTTGGTAATGCACAAGATTTGATTAAAAATAATGTTGTACCTTTTAAAGAGGTTATTGGGTGTCGTGATGATATAATGGTTTATTTAAGATATCATGGTATGAAAGATTTGGATGCATTTAAAATAATGGAGTTTGTAAGAAAGGGAAAGGCTTCTAAAGAACCTGATAAATGGGTTGATTTCAAAAATAAGATGAAAGAAGCGGGTATTGAAGAGTGGTTTATTGATTCTTGCAATAAGATAAAATACATGTTCCCGAAAGCTCATGCAACAGCATATGTAACAAGTGCTTTTAGAATAGCGTGGTATAAGGTTCATTATCCAATCCTTTATTATTGTGCTTATATGTCTATTAGATGCGCTGATTTTGATGTTGATGCTATGGTTAAGGGTTATAATGCAATTAAAAATAAAATTCTTTATATTAGTGAAAAGGGATCGAGTGCAACTAATAAGGAATCAAATGTTTTGGATGTAATGCAAATTGCTTTAGAGGCATCGGCAAGGGGTATAAAATTTGCGCAGATTGATATTGAAAAATCAGATGCTAAATATTTTAAAATATTAGATAAGGATACACTTCTTTTGCCATTTAGATGTTTAGATGGTTTGGGTGATTCTGTTGCTCAAAAGATAGTAATAGAAAGAGAAAAGAAACCATTCTATTCAATTGAAGATTTACAAAAAAGAGGTGGTGTTTCTAAAACGTTAATTGAAAAGATGAAAGAATTAGGTGTTTTAGATAATATGGATGAATCTAATCAATTAAGTTTATTTTAAGACTAGTTTACTAGTCTTTTAATACTTTTTAATAAAATATAATTGAAAAATAATAAATAATAGAGTATAATTTCATTAGGAGGATTAAATGAAAGACGAAATAAATAAAAGAAAAGTCAATAATTTATTAACTCAAGGTAATAGATTATTGAACCTATTATATATACTATTGATAATAGTAACAATATATATAATAACTTTAATTGGTGACAAATTACAAATAATGCCATTTATAAGTACATTGTTTAAAATATTAACGCCATTATTTATAGGATTAGTATTTGCATGGCTTTTTAATCCACTTGTAACTTGGATGCAAAAGCATAAAATTAAAAGAATTTTTGGTTCATTAATTGTGTTTGTGGCGTTTGCGGGTTTACTTGCACTTATGCTAGTTGAAATTGTACCCGTTATAATTGAACAAGTACAAGCAATTAATTTGGGTAAAATTACAAAAAATACTTTGAAATGGATAGATGATTTTACCATTGAAGGTATTGATTTAACTTCAACTAAAGAAGCGATTGTAAAGAAAGTAACTGATATAGCAACCGAATTTGATGCTGCAAGTATTGTTTCTTGGATAACACGTACAGTATCTAATATAATATCTGGCCTTGGAACATTCTGGCTTGGTTTAATGGTTGGTTTCTTCTTACTTATTAAGTTTAATGAAACGCCTAGAATTTTGAAATCATTATTACCGACAAAATACAAAGAAGAAGTTTGGAATGTATTATCAAGAGTTAATTATATTTTGAATAAGTTTATAAGAGGAACAATTTATTCATCATTGATTATTTTTGGATGTATGTTGATTGGCTTACTTGCTCTTAAGGTACCAGCCGCTATAATTCTTGCATTATTCTGTGCTGTTACAAATGTAATACCATATCTTGGACCATATATAGGCGCTGTTCCGGCTATTGTAATTGGATTTACAGTAAGTCCTTTAACTGGTATATTAGTAATAATTGTAATATCAGTTGTTCAAACAATTGAAGGGAATGTTTTATCCCCTATAATAATGGGAAAATCGGTAAAACTAAGTCCAGTAACTATATTAGTTGGTTTATTAGTATTTAGTTATTTCTTTGGAATGGTTGGAATGATTATTGCAACACCAATTATTGCTGTTATTAAAGAAATTATAATATATTATAATGAAAAATATAAATTCTTTACTCTTGAAAAGATGGAGGCTAAAATATGAATTTAGAAGAAAAAAATCCATTTATATTTATAATTTCTGGAAAAGCAAGACATGGCAAAGATACTGTTGCTAGTATGATTAGAAATGCTTATGAAAAAATTGGTTTAAATACAATCAATTTACAATATAGTACACCTATAAAAGAGTATGCTAAAAAAATAAGCAATTGGGATGGTTCTGATGAAACTAAGCCAAGAGAATTGCTTCAATTACTTGGAACAGAATTAATAAGACAAAAAATTGACTTTTTGTTCTTTGTAAAAAGAATGATATCTGATATAAAAGTTTATTCATACTTTTTTGATGTAATTACTATAAGCGATGCTAGAGCTAAGGTGGAATTAGATATTCCAAGACAAGAATTGAAAAGAGTGATTGTTATAAATGTTACTAGACCTTCTTTAGAAACAGAATTAACACAAAAAGAGCAAAAGCATTATACAGAAACTGATCTTGATGATTATACAAATTATGATTATAAGATAGTTAATGATGGAACATTAGAAGAGTTGGAAGAAAAAGTAAATGAGATAGTAGAAGATATAAAAAGGAGATTTTAACAGGAGGGAATTATGAACAAGAAAAAATTATTTAAAACAATAATGATTACATTGTTGATATTTATAGGGTTAACTTGGGTTATCAAAACAGGAACATATAGTGATGCTGGAGTATTTAGTGAGGGTTCATTTGCGCCGTTTGGCATTGCAAACTTATTCTTAGTGCCATTACAATCATTCCAAACATTTTCACAATATGGAATATATTTATTGGTAGTAGGAGGATTTTATGGAATCCTTAAGAAAACAGGAGCATATGATAAGATTGTTTCTAAGTGTGCTGGTTATAACAAAACAACATTTATGGTTGTAACTGTTATATTGTTTGCACTTCTATCATCTGTTCTTGGAATAGCAATGGGCTTATTTGTACTTGTACCATTTTTTAAAGATGTTCTTGAAACTATGGGATATGATAAGAAGAATGCAATGCTTGCAACTATCGGAGCTATATTTGTTGGGTTAATCGGTTCTACATTATCATTTGAAGTAAATGGTTATATTAACTATTTTTATAAAGTAGGATATAATGAATTAATTATTTATAAAGTTATTTTACTTGTTATATTAACTTTATTATTAATTGTTTATATTAAAAAGTCTAATAAGAATTTTGATTCTAAGAAATTAGAAGTAAAAGGAAACGTTAAAACAATACCAGCTTTAATAATTGCGATTTTAACTGTTTTATTAGGTTTTGTTGGTATGTATAGTTGGTACCACGCTCATAATATTGCAATATTTGATGATTTGCATACTGCTATAACTGATATAAAAATTGGTAATTTTTCAATTTTGTCAAATATAATTGGTCAAAATACGAGTGCTCTTGGAAGATGGAGTGAACTTGATTTTAGTGCATTATTATTAATATCATCTTTAATAATATCTTGGATTTATGGTTTAAAGACTAAAGAAATATATGAAGGATTTGTTGATGGTGCGAAAGAGTTACTTCCAATGGCTATATTTGTATCGCTTTCATTTGTATTATTTATGCCTTTATATACAAGTTCAAATATGCAATCAATATTCTATACAATCTTTAATAAAATAATTGGTTTAGCCGATAAAGTGAGTATTGTACCGATGACACTTTTATCAAGTATTGGAACAATATTCTATGGTCAATTTATTTATTTAGCTAGTGATTTAAGTACACCACTTGCAAAAGCATATACAGATTCTTATCCTTTAATGACGCTTATTATGCAAACTATTTATGGTTTAACATCATTCTTAGCACCAACTAGTATGTTATTATTAGGTGGACTTGCATATTTTGATATTAATTATAAGGATTGGATGAAACATATCTTTAAATTCTTATTAATTGCACTTGGAATATTAATTGTTACATTTTTAATTATTGGTTGGGCTTCATAACCCAACCTTTATAAAAGAAAGGGAAAAATATGTTTGAAGGTAAAAAGATATTTATATTTGGTATGGCGAGAAGCGGATATGAAGCTGCCAAGTTATTAAAAAAACATAATAATGAAATTGTATTAGTAGATGGTAAAAAACAAGATGAAGAAAAGGTGAAAGAACTTGAAGAATTAGGGGTTATTATTCATATCGATGAAGATTCTTCTAAATATTTAGATGATTCATTTGATTATGTTGTTAAGAATCCTGGTATAAGTAATGAAAATGAGCTTGTTAAAAAAGCTGAAGGATTTGGTATTCCTGTTATTAATGAGGTGGAGTTAGCTTATCATTTTTTGCCAAAAGTTAAATTAGTATGCATTACTGGATCTAATGGTAAAACAACTACAACAACTCTTATTTATAATATTATTAAAAGGTATACAGATAATGTTCATATGTGTGGGAATATGGGGATTCCTTTGTCAAAAATGATTGATGATATTAAAGAAAATGATATATTAGTAATGGAAATATCAAGTCAACAATTAAATAATTTTAAGGATTTTAAACCAGATATTGCTGTTCTTACGAATCTGATTCCTGTTCATATTGATTTCTTTGGAACATATGAAAATTATAAGAATATTAAGAAAAGAATATTTAAGAATTTTGATGATAATTCACTTGCAATATTGAATCTTGAAAATGAAGATGTTGTTAATTTAACAAAGGATATAAAGGGAAGAAAAGAGTATTTTTCATCTAAAAGAGTTAGTGATTGCTATTATAAAGATGGAGCGATTTATTTTGAAAATGAAAAAATAATTGATACAAATGATATAGTAATTAAGGGTATGCATAATTATGAAAATATAATGTGTGCGATTCTTGTTATGAAAGAATTAAATATACCTAATAAATATATAATTGAAGAATTAGAAACTTTTAAAGGTGTGGAACATAGAATTGAATATGTTAAAGAATTAAATGGTAGAAAGTTTTATAATGATTCAAAAGCAACCAATACAGTCTCTACGCGAATTGCGCTTGATTCATTTAATACACCAGTTATTTTAATTATGGGTGGACTTGATAGAGGACATTCATTTGATGAATTAAATGATCATTTAAAACATGTTAAATATATAATTTGTTATGGAGAAACAAAAGAAAGAATAAAGGCTTGGGCAAAACCAGAGTGTAAAGTAGTTGATAATTTGGAAGAAGCTACGAAAAAAGCCTATGAATTATCAAGTGTAGGTGATACAATACTATTAAGCCCCGCTTGTGCATCTTGGGATCAATTTAATAGTTTTGAAGAGCGTGGGAAACTTTACAAAGAAGTTATTAACAAGTTATAGGAGGAAATATGTCAAAAATTAAAGATATCAAAGCAAGAGAAATATTAGATTCAAGAGGAAACCCAACAGTTGAGGTTGATGTTTATCTTGAAAGTGGAGTAATGGGAAGAGCTGCTGTACCAAGTGGTGCTTCTACTGGAATGCGTGAGGCTTTGGAACTTCGTGATAAGGATGAAAGATATTTAGGAAAGGGAGTTTTGAAGGCTGTTAATAATGTAAATGAAATTATTAAGCCGGCTTTAATAGGTAAGGATGCTTTAAATCAAAAAGAAATAGATACTATTATGATTGATTTAGATGGTACAGAAAATAAAACGAAATTAGGAGCGAATGCTATACTTGGCGTATCAATGGCTGTATTAAGAGCGAGTGCAAATTATAAAAATGAACCGGTTTATAAATATATTGGAAATGGTAAAACTTTACCTAGACCAATGATGAATATAATTAATGGTGGAGCACATGCTGATAATAATCTAGATTTTCAAGAGTTTATGATTTTGCCTGAAGCTGATACTGTTAGGGAAAGAATCAGAATTGGTGCTGAAGTATTTCATAATTTAAAAGCAATTTTAAAGGCAAAAGGTTATGTTACTGCTGTTGGTGATGAAGGTGGTTTTGCACCTAATCTAGGTAGTACAAAAGAGGCCTTAGATTTAATTATTGAAGCAATTGAAAAAGCCGGATATGTTCCAGGCAAAGATGTTAATATCGGTCTTGATGTTGCAGCAAGTGAATTTTATGAAGATGGATTATATAATGTTGAAGGAAAGAAGTTAACAACAAATCAATTGATTGATATGTTTGTTGAACTTGTAAATAATTATCCGATTATTTCAATAGAAGATCCTGTTGATGAGAATGATTGGGTTGGCTTTAGAACAATAACTGATAAGTTAGGTGATAGAATCCAATTAGTAGGTGATGATTTATTCGTTACAAATGCTAAGTATTTGCAAATGGGTATTGATAATCACGCTGGTAATGCAATTTTGATTAAAGTTAATCAAATTGGTACTATAACAGAAACGCTTGAAACGATTGCTTTAGCAAAGAAAAATGGTTATAAGACTGTTATATCACATCGAAGTGGTGAAACAGAGGATACAACAATTGCTGATTTAGCTGTTGGTCTTGATTTGGGCCAAATTAAAACTGGTTCAATGTCAAGAACTGATAGAATGTGTAAATATAATCAATTGATGAGAATTGAAGAAGAACTATCAAAATAGTTCTTTCAACTTAAAAGATCTGCAAAAAATGCAGACCTTTTTACATCATTTGATATGATGTATTACTATAATTATTTGTAATAGTTGTATCATTTAAAGATGACTCTAAACGACTTACTCTTCTTTCTAAGTTGTTTAACCTTTCTTCTAAATTACTTGAACTACTTGTATTTCCTGTATCAAATGTCGGTATTGGCATTGGATAACCTGGCATCATTGGATACATCCCTGGCATCATTGGATTATTAGAATAAGGACAAGCACGATCTTTTCGCATTATTTCCTCCATTTCTAATTAATTATATGCATTTTTGTAAAAAATGTGTTATATTATTATGGGTGATGAAGAATGAGATTAAAAAATAATCCAAAAGCGAAAGAAATAATTGAAGCATCAAAATATGTAACAAATGATATAGTATTTGAAAATAATAATCCTGTTTGTTTAGAAATTGGAACTGGTAAATGTGATTTTATAATTGGTATGAGTCAAAAATATTCAGATATTAATTTTATTGGTGTTGAGAAATATGCAAGTGTTTTAGTAAGTGGAACTAAAAAACTTGAGGGTTTAGAATTAAATAACTTAAAACTAATGGTTATGGATGCAAGTAATATAGATAGTGTTTTTCATAATGATATTGATATATTATATCTTAATTTTAGTGATCCTTGGCCTAAAAAAAGACATGCTAAAAGAAGATTAACAAGTCCTAATTTATTAAAAAAATATGATGGCATATTTAAAGATAAACCACACATAATATTAAAAACTGATAATAGAGGCCTTTTTGAATATTCTTTAGTTTCTTTAAGTAATTATGGATATATATTTAAAGAAGTATCACTTGATTATAATGATGAAAATAATGTTGAAACAGAATATGAAAAGAAGTTTAGGAGCAAAGGAATGCCGATTTATCATTTTGAAGCTATACTTTACGATAAGTTTACTGTAAAGGAAAAATAATCTTTTAAAAATTACTATATATTTGGTATAATATGTGTGAGTGATATTATGAAGAAAATTATGATAATTCTATTATTAATAATATGTACAGGTTGTACTATTGTTAGAATAGATACTGAAAGTATTGACAATATAACATCAGTAGTTTTATCAAAAGAAAATATACTTTATAATAGAGTTGGTAAAGGTTATAAATATTATTTGCCAAGAGGGGCATCATATATAGATAATAATGAATTTAATGAAAAATTATATTCAGGTGGAAATTATTATTATTTGTTTGTTGATGCAGTAAGTTACTATTATAAAAAAGATATTGTATGTAATTTTGATGAGAATGCTTATTATAAAAAAGAAATAGGTAGTGATCGAAAAGGATGCTTGCAAGTTGCTAAACAAAATGATGAATATTTGGTAAGATTCTTTTATAACTATGCAAGAATAGAAGCTTTGGTGGCAAAAGATGATTTAAATCAAGCAGTACTTGATGCTTCATATATACTTTCAACGGTTAAATTTAATGATACAATCATAAAAACATTAATTGATGAAAACTATTTTACAAATAGAGAGAAAATATATACTAATTTTTCATCTAATAGTGAAATAGATAATTTCTATCGAACAAGTGAAGAGAATATTGGTAAGGCAGGTGAATAAAATGGGATTATTTGGAAAAATAAGAGATATGTTAACATATGAAGATGAAAGTGAAGATGTTGAACCAGTAAAAAAAGAAGTATCAACTGTTTCAATACCAGCACCAATAGAAGAAAAAGAAAAGATTGATTTTGAAGTAGAAGAAAAAATTGAAAAAAAAGAGGAACTACCAAAGAGAGAAGAAAAGACACCATTTACAATATTTACTGATTCAGATTTTAATGATTTAGCAAAAGAGAAAAAAGAAGAGAGAAAGCCATATCAAAAGAAGGAAGAAGTGCATAAATTTAAACCTTCTCCTATAATAAGTCCTGTATATGGAATTATTAGAGATGATGTTAAAAAAGAAGAACCAATAAGTACATTTAGTAAGGTACAAGATGTTACTGTTGATGATGTTAGAAAAAAAGCTTATGGAACTCTTGAAGATGATGTTGAGACTAATTTGTTTTCAACAAAAGAGTTGGTACTTGAAAATAATAATAGAAATGATATATTTGATGAAGTAAATGAAGCTATAAAAGAAAGAGATAAGGTAAATGATGATAGTGACAAAGCAATCAATGAAAATGATTTGTTTAACTTAATAGATTCGATGTATGAAAGGAAGGATGATTAATGGAAGCAATGAAAGTAGCGATGCCTGTCATAATTTATGTATTACTTGCTATACTAATAATAAGTCTTATTGTTTTAGTTATAAGACTAATAGTTGTTTTAGATGGCGCGAATAAGCTTGTGAAAAATCTTGAAGAAAAGGTAAATAAGTTTAATGGCGTATTTAAAGCAGTAGATTCTACTTGTCAGGCAATATCATTTGCTGGAAGCAAGTTTAGTGCATTTTTAACGAATGCGGTATCAAAATTATTAAGAAAGGATGAAGAAGATGAGTAAAAAAGGATTTTTCTGGGGAGCAGCACTTGGAATTGGAGCTGGAATGTTATTTGCACCTAAAAAAGGTAGTGAAACAAGAAAGGAATTAAAAGCAAAACTAGATGATATGCTAGTTAAATTAAAAGAAGTAGATTATGATGAGGTTCGTGAAAATATCGAAGTTAAAATCTATGAAATTAAAAATGAATTAAGAGATTTAGATAAGGAAAAAGTTCTTGATATAGCAAAGAAAAAAGTTGCTGATTTACAAAAAATGAGTAATGAATTGGTTAATTATGCTGTAGAAAAAGGAACTCCTGTATTACAAAAGTCGGCAGACACTATTAAAGAAAAAGTAATTAAGGTATCTAAAGAAGTAATTGAAAAATTAGAAAAGGAAACTCCTAAAGAAGAAAAACATAAGAGGGAAGCTTAGGCTTCTTTTGTTATGATTATAATAAATTTTATAAAATTAAAAAAAATATTAAATAAAGGTTGCATTATTTAAAAAAATATGTATAATTAAATATGTACTTGTCCTTGGACTAAAGAGTTCCTTGACTTTCCTCTAAGAACAAGCGAATTAAATACGAAAGGAGAAATTATGGCATTAAATAAAGAATTAAAAAATGATCTTGTTAAAAAATATGCTAGATTTGAAGGAGATACAGGTTCTGCTGAAGTTCAAATTGCTATCTTAACAAACGAAATTAGCGCATTAACAGAACATTTAAAAGAACATAAACATGATTTCAGTTCACGTCGTGGATTATATAAGAAAGTTGGTCAAAGAAAAAGTTTACTAAATTACTTATACAAAACAGATGTAACTAGATATCGTGAACTAATTAAAAAATTAGGATTAAGAAAGTAAGCACTCTTTTTTGAGTGTTTTTAATTTATTGAAGGAGGATAGAATGAAAAGTGTATTTGAAATGGACTTTTATGGAAGAAACATAAAAGTTGAAATTGGGGAGTATGCTAAACAAACTAATGGATCTTGTTTGGTTAGATATGGTGATACCGCTGTAATAACAGCAGCAGTAATGAGTAAAAATGCAATAACAGCTGACTTTTTTCCATTAACTGTTTTATATCAAGAAAGACTATATTCAGTAGGTAAAATACCGGGTGGTTTTATTAAAAGAGAAGGAAAGCCAACAGAAGCTGCAACTCTTGCATCAAGATTAATTGATAGACCGCTTAGACCACTTTTTGCTGAAGGCTTTAGAAATGAAGTACAAGTAATAAGTACAGTTTTATCAGTTGATCAAGATAATTCACCAGAAATGACAGCGATGCTTGGATCAAGTATAGCGCTTTCAATTTCTGATATTCCATTTGAAGGACCAATTGCTGGTGTGGTTGTTGGAAGAATTGATGGTAACTTTATAATTAATCCAACAAGTGAGCAACTTGAAAAAACAGATATTACTTTAACAGTTGCTGGTACTAAGGATGCAATCAATATGGTTGAAGCTGGATGCCACGAAGTAAGTGAAGAAGATATGGTAGAAGCTTTAATGTTTGGACATGAGGCAATTAAAAAATTAATCGCTTTTGAAGAAGAAATTGTTAAGGCTGTTGGAAAAGAAAAAATTGCAGTTGAACTTGCAAGTTTTGATGAAGAATTAGAAAGAAAAGTTAGAGATTTTGCTTCACCTAAAATGAAAGAAGCAATTCAAATAAAAGAAAAATTAGAAAAATATGCTGCTATAGATAAAGTGAAAGAAGATACTATAGTTTATATTAATGAAGAATATAAAGATAGTGAAGATTTAGAAAATTTTGTAAGTGATGCTTCAAAGATTGTTGATTTAATTGAAGGCGAAGAAGTAAGAAATATGATTACAATCGATAAGATTAGACCAGATGGAAGAGCGATGGATGAAATAAGACCATTATCTTGTGATATTGATTTACTTGCACGTACTCATGGATCAGCTATATTTACAAGAGGACAAACACAAGTACTTGCAACAACTACATTAGGAGCATTAGGAGAACATCAAATATTAGATGGACTTGGAATTGAAGAAGAAAAACGCTTTATGTTGCATTATAATTTCCCTGCATTTTCTGTTGGTGAAACTGGAAGATATGGTTCACCTGGTAGAAGAGAAATTGGCCACGGTGCATTAGGTGAAAGAGCATTATTACAAGTAATGCCAAGTGAAGAAGAATTCCCTTATACAGTTCGTGTTGTAACAGAGGTTTTAGAATCTAATGGTTCATCAAGCCAAGCATCAATATGTTCAGGTTGTTTATCATTAATGGCTGCTGGTGTACCAATTAAGGCACCGGTTGCTGGTATTGCAATGGGATTAATAACTAAAGATGATAAATATACAATATTAACAGATATTCAAGGCTTAGAAGATCATATGGGCGATATGGATTTTAAAGTTGCTGGAACAAGAGAAGGAATATGCGCTTTACAAATGGATATTAAGATTAAAGGTGTAACAAAAGAAATACTTGCAGAAGCTTTAGCGCAAGCTAAAAAGGCAAGAATGCAAATATTAGATGTAATGGCTGATGTAATTAAAGAACCAAGAAAAGAATTATCTGAATATGCACCAAAGATTGAAACATTTACAATTAATCCGGAAAAGATTAAAGATGTTATTGGTCGTGGTGGTGAAATGATAACAAAAATCATTCTTGAAGCAAGTAATGTTAAAACTGTCAATGATAAAGATGCTGTAAAGGTTGATTTAGAAGATGATGGCAGAGTAATTATTTATCATAATGATAAAGAAATTATTAGAAGAACAAGAGAAATGATTGAAGCTGTTGTCAGAGAAGTTGAAGAAAATGTTGTATATGACGCTAAGGTTGTAAAGGTTGAAGACTTTGGATGTTTTGTTGAATTATGGCAAGGATGCGAAGGCTTGGTACATGTTTCTCAACTATCAACTGAACACGTAAATAAACCAAGTGATATTGTAAAAGTTGGCGATATTATTAAAGTAAAATCTATGGGTTATGATAAAAAAGGAAGACTAAATTTATCTCGTAAAGAGGTTTTGAAAGAAACTGTAAATCAGACTACAAAATAGTCTTTTTTTTGTAAAAATTAATGTAAAGTATATTGCATTAAATTTTAGGGTATGATAATATATAGATGATAGGAGGAAATATGAAAAAGAAAAAACAAAATTTTAACGCTTTTTCAATAAGCGTAATTGCACTTTTAGTAGTAGCAATACTTGGTACTGGAGTTTATGCATACTATCAAACTCAAATGAGTGCTACAGGAGATATGCATGCTAAGGCTTGGGTATTTACTGCTAAAGGTAATGATAAAGAATTAAGCGATACATTTAGTGATACAATTGCTAACTTACAACCAGGAGCAAGTGGACAATACAAAATAACTGTTGATGCAACAGGAACTGAAGTTGATTTAGATTATTTAGTTGATATTGCATATGCAACAAATAGTGAACAAATTACTAATTTAAAATTCTATTCTGACGCAGAGCATACTACTCAATTATCTAGTACAAATAAAATAAGAGGAACAATCTTAGCAACGGATTCAGCTAGAACTAAAGATGTTTACATCTATTATGCTTGGCCATATGATAGTGGTAATCAAGCAGCTGATACTGCAGATGCAGGTAAAACTGTTTCATTTAATTTAACAGTAACTGGTGTACAAAAGAACCCAAATGCTTAAAATAGGAAGGAAATAATAAGATGAATAAGAAATTTTCAAAATTATCAGGAATTGTAACATTATGTTTGCTTGCTGTTTTAGCAGGAGTAGGAACATATGCATATTATGCAACAACAAAAAATGGAACTTTAAATGCAACTTCATTGAGTTGGTCATTTAAAGCTGGAGCATCGGCTGATAAAGTTGATACTAAAGATTTTATAATAACTATACCAGATGCTCAACCAGGATCAAACGGAGTTATTCCAATTGCTTTATCTGCTGCTGGATCAGGTGTTGATGTTGAATATACAATTGATATTTCAATGATAACAAATCCAAATACTGCATTAAATTTTAAAAAAGAAAATGCAAGTGGTGATGCTGTAACATTAGGAACAGGTGCATTAACTGGTACATTAACTAAAGATACAAGTGATACTATTAATCTATACTGGGAATGGCCATATGGTGAAACAGCTGATAACTCAATGGCTGGTAAAAATACAACATTTAAATTTACTATAACTGGTAAACAAAAGAACCCAGCATAAAAGCGATTTTGATCGCTTTTTTCTTTTTTTATGCTATAATGTTTAAAGGTGATAAATGGTGGAAATAGGTGGCATAAGATTAGATAACGAACAAGAACAAATAGTATATGATGAAAGTGATAATTTATTGGTAGTTGCAGGTGCTGGTAGTGGCAAAACATTAACAATACTTGGAAAAATTAAATATTTAATTAATGAAAAAAATATAAAACCGGAAGAAATAATATGTATTTCATTTACTAATGAAACGGCTAATAATTTAAAAAATAAACTTAAAAATATGGATATAGATGTAAAAGTATATACATTTCATAGACTTGGATTATATTTTTTAAAGAATAAATATCAGATTGCTGATCCTTTAACACTTGAAAATGTAATAAATAATTTTTTCAAAATAGATGTTTTATATAATAAGAAATTATTAGAAATTGTTCTTAATTATTTTGGTTTAAAAACAAAAGAAGAATATTTAAAATTATATAGAACATCATATGAATATGTTTATGAACTTGAAAAATTAATAAATACTTTTATAAAACTATTTAAATGTAATGATTATAAGTTAGAAGATTTTAATAAATTTTTAAAAAAAGCAAGAAGTATATTTAATATTAAAAATTATAAAACAGAAAAACATTTATTAATATTATGTTTAAATATTTATATTGAATATGAAGATTATTTAGAAAAAAATAATGAAATTGATTTTGATGATATGCTTACAAGAGCTAAAGAAAGAGTATATGATACAAAAACTAAATATATAATAATAGATGAATATCAAGATACATCATATGTAAGGTTTAGTTTAATTAAAGAAATAATTGATAAAACGAATGCTAAATTAATGGTTGTTGGTGATGATTTTCAATCTATATATCGTTTTACAGGGTGTGATTTAGAATTATTTACTAACTTTCATAAATATTTTAGAAATACTAAAATAAGATATATATCAAATACATACCGAAATAGTAATGAATTAATTGATGTTGCAGGATCTTTTATTATGAAGAATAAAGAACAAATTAAGAAAAAATTAAAATCAAATATTCATATTAATAAACCTATTGTAGTGGTTAGATATAAGATGAAAAATGATTTAAAAAAATTAATATTAAATATTTATAAAAAGAATAAGAATATTTTAATACTTGGAAGAAATAATAATGATATTAATAGTTACTTAGATAAGGATTTTATTATTAAAGATAATAAAATAATTTATTTAAAAAATAGAAAAATTGATATTAAATATTTAACGGTTCATAAAGCAAAAGGACTTGAAGCTGATAATGTAATTATTATTAATTTATATAATAAAACTCTTGGATTTCCTAATAAAATGAATGATGATAAATTATTAAGGTTTGTAAGTAAAAATAAAATAAATTATCCTTATGATGAAGAAAGAAGACTATTTTATGTTGCTTTAACAAGAACTAAAGAAAAAGTATATTTATATACACCTTTTAATCCTTCTGTTTTTGTTAATGAATTAATAGATGATTATAGGGATAGAATAGATATAATAAATATAAAGGATTTTAAGTAAATTGTTTTTCGCTTGCGCTTGACTAATTTAGTGTATAAATGTATAATTTAAATGCAAAAGAGGTGATAATATGTTTATTGATGAGGTTTATATAGATGTAATTGCTGGAAACGGCGGTAATGGTTGTATGGCTTTTAGAAGAGAAAAGTACATCGAAATGGGTGGTCCATATGGTGGAAATGGTGGAAAAGGTGCTGATATAATTTTTAAAGCTGATGAAGGATTAAATACTTTAATTGATTTAAAATATAAAAAATTAATTAAGGGTGATAAAGGTGAAAATGGTTTAGGAAAAGGTCAAATGGGTAAGAGTGCTGATGACACTATAATAAGGGTTCCGGTTGGAACTATTGTTACTGATACAGAAACTAATGAAATAATTGCTGATTTGACAGAGAATAATGAAGAAGCAATTGTAGCTTTAGGTGGCCGTGGTGGTAGAGGTAATATTGCACTTGCTACGAGAACTAATTCTTGTCCATCTTATGCTGAAAATGGTGAAGAAGGGGAAAGAAAGCATCTTAAGGTTGAATTAAAATTACTTGCTGATGTTGGTTTAGTTGGGATGCCGAGTGTTGGTAAATCAACTATTATATCAGTTATATCAGCTGCTAAACCTAAAATTGCAGCTTATCATTTTACAACTTTAAGTCCTAATTTAGGAGTTGTTAAAACTAAAAATAATTCTTTTGTTGTAGCTGATCTTCCTGGTTTAATTGAAGGAGCTTCTAAGGGAGAGGGATTAGGCGATCAATTCTTAAAACATATATCTAGAACAAGAGTAATTGCGCATGTTGTTGATATATCTGGTTATGAAGGAAGAGATCCTTATGATGATTTTGTTAAGATTAATAAGGAATTAGAGGAATATGATAAATCATTGCTTGATAGACCGATGATTGTAATCGCGAATAAGATTGATATTGATTTTAACAATAATTTAGAAGAGTTTAGTAAAAAGGTAAAGTTACCAATTTTTCCTGTAAGTGCTAGTTCTAATAAGGGATTAGATAAAGTAGTTGATGCTTTGGGTGATATGCTTGCTAAATTGCCTAAAGAACAAATAAATAAAGAAGAAAAATTAGAGGGTCATATATTATATAAGTTCAAGAAAGAAGAGCCTTTTAAGATTGAAAAGATTGGTGAACATAAGTTTCGTATTAAGGGCGAAAAGGTTGAGCGTATATTAAAAATGACTAAGTTTCAAACTGAGGAATCTGTTTTGAGATTCGAGAATAAACTTAGACATTTAGGTATTGATGATGCTTTAATGAAAATGGGGTGTGAAGAGGGAGATACTATTTATATTTTAGATTATGAGTTTGATTTTAAAATATAATTTATTTCTTCATCTTTAGTATAATAAGGAAATTCATATGTAAAGTAAGCTTTCTTACAAAATAGAATTCTATTTTTAGGACAGGTTACTTTTTTTAAGATATTCTTGTTTTTATCGGTGAATACAACTATTATATTTTCTTTCATAAAAAAGGTATGTATACTATTACATTTAGAGAAACATAGGCAGTAGTTTATGTTTTTTTTAAACATTAATCCGATTAATCTATCTTTAAATTTTTTTGCGTATTTTAATTCCATAATTTCACCATTTATAGTATATCACATCTTGACAAAAGAAACAAAAAAATATAAAATGTTATTAGAAGGTAGGTAACGTATATGAATAGAAAAGGACAAGCTTTGGTTGAGTATTTACTTATAATTGCTGTTATAAGTGTTATTATTGTTAGTGTTTTAAAGATGTTTGGAGGTTATATTCAAGATTCAATGACTAAAACTGCGTGTGCTTTAACGGATAAAGTATATGTTGAGGGAGAAAAACCTGGTGAGGGTAAGTGCGTTAGTGCAACTCCATAGTGTTGATAAAGTAATAAATAATGGAAGGAATGTTGATAAAATGTTTGGCCTAATACATACTGGTATTACTAAAAAAATAAAAAAATATATTTTTGTTAATAATTATGCTGGAGTACGATTCTATGGGTTAACTATAGATAGTGGTCCTTCTTTTTGTGGCGCAAAAATATATAGAAGGGAAGTAATAACGTGAAAAATAAATATAAAATAATATTAATAATA
>HF993329.1 GCA_000433875.1 Firmicutes bacterium CAG:884 | reverse complement strand
TTAAGTAGTTTTAATACATCAAATGTAACAAGTATGTCTAGTATGTTTTTTGGTTGTTCATCTTTAACAACATTGAACTTATCTAATTTTAATACATCAAAAGTAACAAATAAGGGTAGTATGTTTTCTGGTTGTCGATCTTTAACAAGTTTAGACTTGAGTAGTTTTAATACATCAAATGTAACAGATATGAGTGGGATGTTTTCTGGTTGTTCATCCTTAACAAGTTTAGACTTGAGTAATTTTAACACATCGAAAGTAACAAAAATGTGGCAAATGTTTAATAATTGTTCAATCTTAACAAGTTTAGATTTAAGTAGTTTTAATACATCAAAAGTAACAAGTATGAGTAGGATGTTTTATAATTGTAAAAAACTTACAACACAAATAAACATAATGAATGCAGGTATAACAAGTTATACTCAAATGTTTATTGGTGCAGCAACTGATTCTAATGCCCAAATAACAGTTAATTATATTGCTGCTGCAAGTACACTTGTAGATAATATGATTGCAACTAAATCATCTAATAGTAATGTAGTTAAAGGAAAACAATTATAACAAAAGATAGACAAAGTTCTATCTTTTTTTTAAGAAAAATGTTATACTTATAATACAAAGATAGTAGGTGGTATAGTTGAAGAAAAAAATATTAAAAAATACAAAAAGTAAAATTCATTTTTTATTAAGTATATTCACTCTATTAATATTAGTAGTAGGTATAACAACATACTTTAAAACCTATGGTGACATTATCAATGAGTTTGAAAACGATCCAAACTATATACCAAGTGGAATAAATAATAACCAAGTAATAGTAAATGAACTAGAAAGTGATTACTATTACTATAAAAGTTTAAACTATACCGATAGTAACGGAACCTTACCAACAACCGAAAATAAAAATATCTATAACGAAAATAATTTAGTGCAAATGAAAATAACCTATAGTAGTATAGATGGCGAAGAAAAAGGATATGTATCCCTAGATGAGCGCCAAGATACCTATATTTATTTTAAAATGCATCCTGTAAATGATAACGGAACAACCGATAAAACTGATGACTATGTATTATTAGAATTAATTGATAATCCCTTTACTGATAGACCAAAAGATAAAGGATTTAATGGCTGGTATACAACATATCAAGGAACAAAACTAATCTTTAATGTAGATTATTATGAAAGATATATAAAAATACCTGTAACATATGAAAATGATAAACCAAAAAAAATTGAAATTGAATTAAAAGCAAAATGGACCAAAGCAAACATTCAATACATTAACAGCAATTTTAATACAGCAATCAATAATTTAAACGCAAAAGAAATGCATAAATTAGAAACAACAAAAATAATATATGGTGAAGTTGATATGTCAGGATATTATTACCAAGAACAATTTACAAGAGGTGATAGTATACCATCTGGCTATTATGATGATTGGGGCGACACAGCACCATCAACTTGTAATCCGTATAGAGGACAAACTTGTACCTATTATAAATTAATCGAAAATGAAAACTTTGATGAAAATAAAACCTATTACTACCTAAGAAATAGCGGTTGGTATAGTAGAATGACAGAGTTAGATAATTCAACAATTGAAAGACCAATAATATCTGAAGGACCAGATGAAGCCTTAATAGGCGCAAATATGTCAACATACTTTGAACAAGTTGAACTATCAAATGGCACATCTTTAGACGGATACTATACAACAAACGGAACAATTTTAACAAATGGAACTTGTACAAGTACAACCTGTACCTATTATAAATTATTAAACTATTATAAAGATGATGGAACAGAAGAAGAATTTGATTCAAACAAAGATTACTATTATATGGTAACAAGAGACACCAATATAATTGTCCTAAATCAAACAATGAGTGGAACTTGGTCTAATAATGGAACCTACCCATTTACTATAACAAGTTTGCATAATCAAACAAGATATAATGTAACTTGGAATGCTAATGCAGCAATAAACTGCTATGGCGACACAAGAATTGAAAACGTAACACTATATTATGACCAAACCATAAATGATGTGTATAACCCACCGTCATCAACAAGAACAGCCGGAGTATTATTTGGAAACTATAATAATGTAAAAATAGGCCGTGGATTAAACCAAAACGGAAATTATCCAAGCTTAAGATCAGTAGTAGCAGGTAATGCATCAAATATAGGAAGTAATAATAACCCAAGAAAATATAAATTTATTTTAGAAAGTGGTATATATAACTCAATATCATTAACAGCCGGAGGTATCTTAAATAGTGCGTGGGGTTCATCTCAACCAAACGTTTACATAAAAAACAAAAGTATCTACGGAAATGATTATGATAAAGCAACAGGAAACAATACCAATCTAGATATCTATTTCTGTGCATCTGGAAGTTGGGGCGGAAATATATACGCAACAACAAATACAAGAACATCGACCGATATATCATTAGATTTAATTGTCAAATCAGGAACATTCGGAAGCAGTAAAGATGACTTAAGTACAGGAATATATGTCGGCGGAAGGTATGGCGGAAACCATTATTCATCACGAAGAGGAAAAATTGAAGGCGGATATATATATAACCTAATAGGCGGTCCATTAACTGGATCAACTAGAGGAAATGTAAATGACATCTATATCTATATGACAGGCGGAACTGTTGATATGATAACAGGCGGAGCCGGAACAACTGCAACTTATGGAAATAGAATAGTATCTGTAACCGGAGGCAAAGTCAATTATAGTGTATTTGGTGGATCAAACGGAGCAACCGGTACAAATGGAGACGGTACACTAAACGGTACAACATATATATATATTGGCGGAAAAGCCCAAATTGGTGATGAAAATCTAATAAATACAAACTCAACTTTATATGGAGCTGAATCTGGAAGTGTTTTTGGAATCGGAAATGGTAGAACTGAATATGAAACAATTGGATCTTGTGATAACTCTATAATCATAATTGATGATAAAGCAACAATTAAAAAAAATATTTATGGTGGCGGTAACTATGGCGCAACAGGAATATCAAGCACATCAAACACATCTTATACAAAAATAATAATAAATGATGGACTAATAGAAGGATCTGTTTATGGCGGTGGCAATAAAAACGGAAGTGGTTCATCAAGTAAAACAGCAACTATCAATATTACAATGAATAAAGGAAATATTCTAGGCAGTTTATACGGCGGAAGTAATGAAAAAGGAACCATTTATGGAAGTGTTAATATAAACGTTAATGGCGGAGAAGTAACAAACTCTGTCTACGGCGGTGGAAGAGGCGGATATACAAATTCATCAAATCCAGGAACCTTTGTTCGTGATAATGTTAAAGTTGTAATCGGTGATAAAAATATTAATGTAACACCAATTATAAATACAAGTGTTTATGGCGGAAGTGCCTTTGGAACAGTAAACGGCGCAACCGCAAGCACAAATGTATCATCGTCAAAAGTAGAAGTAATTGTAAACAAAGGAATAATTACTAATGTCTTCGGCGGAGGCGAAGGAGATGCAACCTATACTCCAGGTGTTTTAGGCGATATAGAAGTAACCATAAATGGTGGAACAATCACAAATACTTTTGGCGGAAACGATAAAAGTGGTAAACCAAACGGAAATATAACCGTTACAATAAATGATGGCACAATTACAAATGTTTATGGTGGCGGTAATGAAACATCCGCAAACACAACTAATGTTTACCTAAATGGCGGAACAACAACCAAAATATTTGGCGGTTCCAACAATAGCGGTGATGTTACTCAAAGTAATGTTAAAACAACCGGCGGGAAATGTGAAGTTCTATATGGCGGAAATAACCAAGGAGGAACAACCGGTATAACTAATGTTTTAGTTGAAGGCGGTGAAATAAAAACTGTTTATGGTGGTGGCGATAAGACATCAGTAAATACAAGCACTAATGTTAATATAAAATCACCTGTTGAAACAGTATTTGGCGGATCAAACCTTGAAGGAACAATTCCTGTAACCAATATTCAAATAAACAATACCAAAGTAACCAATGTTTATGGTGGTAACAATCAAGGTGGAACATCAAATGAAACAAACGTTGATATAAACGGAATTTATGTTGAAAACCTATATGGTGGTGGCTTAAAAGCCGAAACAACGCGCGCAAACTTAAATATAAATTATGGTATTGTTAAAAATGCCTTTGGCGGCGGTAATGAAGCTGGAGCTGAAACAACAAATATTAATCTAAAAAATGCAAGTATAATTAATCTATTTGGCGGATCAAACACAAGCGGAACAGTTAATACAAGCAATATTAAAAATAATGGAACAACAAGCAGTAATTTATCTGCAACATTTGAAATAAGTGAATCAAATGTAAATCAAACGGGTACAACCGGTCATAAAGCAAGTGAAAAAATAAAAACTAAAATAACAAATAAAACTGGTGCTAACCTAACAAAATGGAATCTTTACATTATAACAAGTCCAAGTATATTTGATTCAAACTGGAGTAGTACGAAAGTAAACTATGAAAATAATGTATATTATGCCGACGAAACCAATCAATGGTATGGAACAAATACCCTAAACAATAACCAAGATCATGAATTTGAATTTAACATTCATTCCTATGATGAATACGAGAACTTTAAAATATATGGTTATGTAATTGTTGGAACTGATGCAAATGGCAATCAATATACAACCGGACTATTAATTGATAAATCTTATGGCGGTAATAACCTAGGTGGTAGCACTATAAATGCTAACATCAATTTAACAGCCGGAAATATAAATACATTATATGGCGGTGGTAAAAAAGCCGAAACAACAAACGCTACAACAAATGTATCAAATGTAACAATAAATGAAGGAATATATGGTGGTGGCGATGCCGCACCTGTTCAAAAAGTTATAATAAATATAACATCATCAGTAATCGGAAACGAAAATAAAGAGGCCGTTGTCTATGGCGGAGGTAACTCAGCCGATGTAAATGAACAACAAGAACTTATAGTAAATAAAACAACTATTTATGGAACAGTTTATGGAGGCGGAAACGCTGGTGCTGTAAATACCATTGCAAAAACAACCATAACTGAAAGTAATATATCAAAAAATATATTTGGTGGCGGTAATCAAGCATCCGTTCAAAAAACGGAATTAAACATATCAAATAATACTATAGTTGAACAAAATATCTATGCCGGCGGAAACTTAGGTGAAGTAAAAGAAGGTACGATAAGTACTATTCAAGACTCAACAATCAAAGAAAGTATTTTTGGCGGAGGAAATAAAGCAATGGTAACTAAAGATGCCATCCTAAATATTACAAAAGTAAACGCTAAAAATATCTATGGCGGTGGGGATGCCGCAGGCTTAAAAGGAAATACTGAAATAAAAATCAAAGAAAGCAATATCACAAATGCTGTATATGGTGGCGGTAATGGTGAAAACTCTTTAGTTGAAGGAGATACATCAGGAGAACAAAATCCAGCTAAAATATATGGAAATACAAAAGTTGAAACAGATAATAAAACAACAATAAAAACTATCTATGGTGGTGGAAATGCCGCAATAGTAGAAGGAAATACAAATGTTTATGTATCAGGAACAACTATCACAAATAGCATATATGCTGGTGGTAATGGTGTAACTGCAATCGTATATGGAAATACAAATCTTGATATAGATAATTTAGCAAATATTACAAATCACGTATTTGGTGGCGGAAATGCCGCTGCAACCGGAAGAGAATCAGTAAATAATTCAAAAGGAATTGTAAATATTGTTGGAGCAACAATTGGCGGAAATGTTTATGGTGGGGCTAATACATCAAGACTATATGGCGAAACAACCGTTAATATTGGAACAAATGTAAGCACTAATCAAAACCTAATAAAATCAGATATTCAAATAAACGGAACAGTATTTGGTGGTGGTGAAGCAAACGCATCCGGAAGTGAAGAATATGACTATTCTTTCATAAGTGTAACCAAAGGAATTGAAATTAATATAAATGCTAAAGACCATAATAATTTCACAATAAAAGGATCAATATTTGGAAGCGGAAACGCCTCATCAACAACTGGATATAGTTATATAAACATATATAATTATGGAACAAAAACAAATATCAAAGAAAATATATCAATTCAAAGAGCTGATATAGTGTCATTAAATAATTCATTTATTGAATTAAAAGGCGCAACCGATAGAACAAATGAATACTCAACCGTATTATTCTCTCTAAGTAGAATTGATGAATTAAAACTAATAAATAATACATCATTATACTTGCAAAATGGATCAAATCTAGTTAAAAAGTTAGTTAGTCTAAATGAAAACAACGAAAAAGGAACAGTTGATTTAACAAACGGTCTAAATCGAAACACTAACAATCGACTATATATGTTAGAAGGAAAAAATCTAAATATAGCAACAAATGAAAACGTAACAGCCTTCGGTGAAGTATCAGGAATGACTTTCTTCGGAATGTATCTAAAAAGTAGAACAGGTGAAATTGTAACAGCACTTTATTCGGACTTTAAACCAACTGATGATGTATCAAGCGGTGATATTTATTACTTTACAAAAGGAAGTTATGTATTAGGTCTTCATAAAACAAATCACAATATTGAAGAAGATGGTTTTTATACTAACTATGCCAATGAAGAAGGAACAGGAATTGAAATAAAATACATTGAACCAACACCAGACGCTGCAACATTCTATATGTGGATGATTGGTGAAAAAGTTGATTCATATGAAATAACCCTAACAGCATCTAAATATTCAACATTAGGGGCATATGAATTATCGTTATTAAATCACGCATCAGCAAATACAACATTCTCAATATTAGGCGCTAACTTTGCTGGACTTGAACAAAATATAAAACTAATAGAATATGATAAAATACCACGAATCGCATCCACAACTGAAGAAGCCAATACTATATTTGGCCTAAATATGAAATCGGGCCAAAACGGATGGATAACAAAAGGAAGTACGGATTTCCTAACAGAAGGAAGTGCCGTAAGTGGAACAAAAGACTATAAAAGAGAAAATTCGAGCGGTGCACCTAGCTTAGTGTTCTATTTTTATCATTCCAAAAATATAACTGAAACAAAAAATCTTGGAGCAGTAACAATATCTTTAGTTGCAATTACTCCAATTGATGACCTTAATAATGAAGTAAAAAGAATTAACATAAACGTTAATTTATCAACCGCACTATATAATACAAACGATTATGAAGGAACTATTTCTCCAGGAAAACAATATGAAATGTTTGCAACCTCATCAACGAATATTACATCAAAAAGTAGTTTTAGTACATATTACTCATTATATATAACAAGTGAAACATCACCATATAAAACAGGATATCATCGAAGCATTGTATCAACATACCTATACCCTGTAAATACAGAAATAACAATGATTGACTTCCACGTAGCAAGTAAACCCGTATATTATTACTATGTAGTAAATGAAACAGACTTTGTAAATCAACAACTAGAATATAACACATACGGTGAAGTATCATATGATTTATCAAAATTCATCAAAATGGGAAGTACAAGCTCAAACAATAACTATAATGATGAAATATCTAATAATACATACTATAATAACGGCGCGGCCGAAGAAGAATTCATATTTATGGTAGACTTCAAAGATACTAATATAACAGAAAACGTCTTAGAAAAATCATTATTAATTGAATTAAGAAATGATGAAAACCAAACACTAATAAGCGTTCTTGGAATTGAACAATCAACCTTACTATATAACTTGTATGTTGGTAAAGATGCAACAATCGAATTAGATGGAAATCTATCAGCAAATACAATTTATAGAGGTGAAAATACTAACTTAGATTTAAACATCAAGTTCACACAAGAAAAATTAAACTCAAACACAATATATGATACAAACTATGATGACCAAAGACTAGGAATAAAAATATCAATATATGATAGCAATAACAATCTATTAAGTAACTCAAGTTTAATGGGTGTTAACTATACATATGACGGAAATATTTATTATCCAAGATATGACGGAACAACGAGAATAAATCTAGCAGAAAGAGTCGCTAATCTCGCTCCTCGTTTAAAAATAAGTACAGCAAATAGTAACCTTGCAACCGGTGAATATAGAATTGTAATAGAATCATTTGGATCACCAGATGGAATCTATTATGGACTAGAATCATCAGATAGATTAGAATTAAATCTAAATGTAATTGATAATATTTATGGCTTAAAAGTATCAACACGAGATGATACAATGTTTATTGATAAAGAAACAGGATTTGTTTTAGATGAAAATAATGCATTCCCATTTAAAGTAGAACACGTATCAGGACTAGCAAACCCTAATACAACAATAAAACTAGCACGTAGAAGTTATGAGACAGTATATACAACTGAATATAATGTAGTCGATTTAAAAGACTATGTAACAAATCAGTTTCCAATCAAAAAAACAAACGAATATGTTTTATCAACAAATCCAGGTGCGAGCACTGATTACTATCTATACTTTAAAGAAGGATTATTATCAGGAACATATAAAATAATCATAAGCCTGTATGATGGTGATAACTATATTGGTGAAGTATATCAATATATAATAATAAAATAGGAGGTAAACATGACAAGAAAAGAAATAGAAGAACTAACCGATGAAGAAATAATCGAACTATATAAAACAATTGACAATTTTCTCAAATATCTCGAAAAAGAAGTAGAAGGTGACGCAAGTGTTAAATGAGTTTAAACAAAATATTGAAGTTCAAAAGGAAGTGCTAAATGCACTTCCTCGGAACAACAATAAAAATCAAAAAAACTATATAGGCAAAGTAGTAGAAATATTAGAAAAATATAAAGAAACAAATGAAATAGTAATAAGTGAAATTAAAAAAAGAAAAAAAAGATATGAATCATTAGAAGAAAATTCTAAAATTGAAAAAATATCTAAAAAAATAAACTCACTAAAACCATTACTAAACCTAACAAATCCATTTGCAACCTCCTATGAAAAAAGTAACCTAGATCAAATACTTTATGAATTAGGTCACTTTTATGAAAATGACTTAGAAAAAGTAAATGAAGACATTAAAAAAGGTATCAATGTATTTGAAAAAGTAGGTATTACTCTAACAAACGATGACTTTATGTATAGCTATTATAGCAATAAATATATGGAAAAGTTTTTAAACCCCGAAATATGCGCCGAAGAATTGAAACAAAACTTTGAAGAAATATATTGGAAATGTCCAGAAATCATAACGCATATAACATTAAACTTTAAATATCTTTATTATCAAAATAAGAAAAAATTTGATGCCTATTATGAAGATAAAAAAGAAAGTCTAATTAATGTTCAAAACGACTATAAAAATTTAGTTGAAGAAAAAGAAGAATTAATAAGAAATGATGCCTATCTTTTACAAAAATCATTTTTAGAAGGAAAACTAAATATAAATGATTATACACAAGATAAAATTAAAAAAGCCTATAAATCAGTTGTAAATGAAGAAAATGAAGAAAAAATCAAAGAAGAAGTAATTAAACTATATAATAATGTAATAGAATATAAAAATTATTTAGACTTTGAATATATAATAACTGATTTAAAAAATCTATATAAAGAAAAAGACAAATATAAAAACATTTATATAAATAAGAAAAAAGAAATAGATAAAATTGAAAGTAAATTATTTAAAAATGTAAAAATAATATTTAAAAAAGAAAAAAAGTTTGAAGTTTTAAATAGTATTATAAATACCGAAATAAGTAATTTAAAAGAAAGATATGAAGAATTAGAACAAAATAGCTTTCTAGAACAAATAATGAATTTAGAAGAAAATACAACCCTATATGACCTATTTGTCCTAGCACTATCTAATTATACATACCTTGTCAAAAAAGAAGAAACAAATGTAAGTAAGTTAAACGCCTTTATAACAAATCCAAGAATAAATATTTTAAAAAATATCTTAATAAACGAAGAAAAAAATATTGGACTATTAATAATGGACCGCTATAATCTATTTGGATTTAACTTAACAAAAGAACAATTAGAAAAAGATAATTTAGATAACCTAATAAAAGAACTAGAAACAATATTAGGAAGTATAGAAATGGAAAAATTAAGTATAACAGAAAACAAAATAAAGTTCATTAAAGAAAGCAGTCAAATACTTGCATAAGAAAATGTAATATGCTATACTTAAAAAGGTGATAGAATGAAAAAAGTTTTAAAAATAATAGGAGGAATATTCCTAGCAGCATATGTAGTAGTCGCAATAGTACTAACAGTGTTATTATTAAATTATAATAAATATAACGTAACAGAAATAAATGGAAATACCTTTATAATAGTAAAAGATGAAGAATTAAAACCAAGCTTTCAAAAAGGTGATTTAGTAATCGTAAAAAGAAATGCTATGAAAGAAGTAGAAATAGGCGATAAAATCTTTTTCTATGATATATATGAAGGAAACGTATCAGTTAACTTAGGAACAGTAGTTAATAAAGAAGAAGTTACAAGAAAAGAAACACGCTTTATTGTAGATGGTGATTATGCAATACCACCAGAAGATTTTATTGGAAAAGCATCAACAAGTAAAGTCTATAGCAATTGGGGTTTAGTAATATCAATACTAGAATCAAGATTTGTATTCTTATTTCTAATAATATTCCCTATACTTATGCTTTTCATCTATGAAGTAAGTGTATTAATAAGAGAAATAAAGAGTCCAAAAGAAGATGAATAAAAAAATACTATATTTACTATTTATTTCGTTTGTTTTAATAACAACTTATGAAGTAATGGATGCTTATGGACTATTTGAAAGTAAAAATAAACTAGTAGTTAATCAAAATGTCGCTCGCTGGAAAATACTAATAAATGGAAGCAATATAACCGAGGAAGATTTCGTTATTAATTCCATAAACGTAGAAGGCAATGAAAATGTCTTAAATGGTAAACTAGCGCCCGGTGTAAGAGGATATTTTGATGTCGAAATAGATCCCAAAGCAGATACATCAATTGTTTATAGTATATCATTTGACTTTAGTCAAATAAGTGATAGTTTTATAGTAGAAAATATCGAAGAAACAACAAGTGGAAACTTAATAAGAACAGATGAATCAACTTATTCAAAAGTAATAACCCTAAATGAAATAAAAGAAAATAAAAAAAATAATGTAAGAGTTTATTTAAAATGGGAAAATAAAGAAGACAATAACGCAACAGATAGTAAGATAGGTCTTACAGAGAATAATTACATTAATATACCGGTTTCCGTTTCCGCAATGCAATATTTTGGTGAAGACATAGAAGAATATCAAGAAAATGGACAATAAAAGAGGTGATGTTAAATGTTAAAGTATCTAAATAAAATATTTCAAATATTTATTGATATTTTAATATTTATAATCACCCTTTTAGTTTTTTTATCACTATATAATATGATATCTATAAAAGTTTTACATAAAAATCAAAACAATATATTTGGAATAACAATCTTTGAAATCGTAAGTGGAAGTATGGAACCAACTATAAATGTTAAAGACTTAATAGTAGTTTCTCAAACAGATAAAATAAAAGAAAATGATATAATAACATATCGTGATAATAATGATTTTATAACCCACAGAGTAATTAAAATTGAAGGTGACATTTTAACAACAAAAGGTGATTCTAATAATAGCACGGATACCAAAATAAACAAATCAAAAATAGTCGGCAAAGTATTATTAATCATACCAAAAGGTGGCATAATAAGAGAAATATTAATTAAACCAAAGGTAATAATATCAATAGTAATAACCCTAATACTATTTAGTCTCTGTTCATCTTATATACCCAAAAATAAAAGAGAAAAACCTGAACTAATAGAATTAGAAGAACCAATCGAATTTATTGATTTAAGAAGGAGAAAATAATATGTTTGATAAAAAGAAGTTATTAAAAATGAATAAATTAACAATTGGAGTAATATTAGTGTTTTTACTTATGCTTTTAGTACCATTTGCCTATTCTAAACTATTTAGTACTTCAAATTCTATATCTCAAATAGAAACAGCCTTCTTTCTCTTAAAAAGCAATTATTACACAGGAACAATTAAATTAACGGAATTAGAGCCAAGAAGTGAACCATATTCATATAAATTTAAAATCGCTAATAATGATGGAACAAGTAGACTAGAAACAAAACTAGAATATACACTAAAATTAGTAACAACAACTAACTTGCCAATAACATATAAACTATATATGAATAATAATAAAGAAAATATAATAATAAGCGATACAACAGCAAAAGACGAAGAAAATGGAGCATATTTTAGAACTCTAGAAACAGATAAAGTGATATTTGGATATGAACAAAACGAAGAAAATATCTATGAATTAATAATAGATTTTCCAGAAGAATATGGAAGCCTTGAATATCAGGACACAATTGAGGCCATATTTGTACAAATAGATGCTAAACAAATAATTGAATAGCATTTTCCCGTTATAAAATAAGAGATTTAAAACAAAATAAAAAAAATGTCGAAATATGCTTGATATTTTAGAATGAAGTATGATATACTTATAGAGTAAAATATAGTAAGCTAAAAGGAGTGAAAAGATGAAAGATAAAGAGACTTTAAGAAAGCAAAGACAAAAACGTAGGAAATATAGATTACTGATATTATTACTTTTATTATTTGGAACAGGAACATTACTAACAACATCAACATATGCATGGTTCACTTCAAATAAAAATGTTTCAGTAGAAAGTTTGCAAGTTAACATTGAAGCTAAAAATGGTATTCAAATATCAGCAGACGGAACTAACTGGAAAGCTATGGTACAAAGAACTGATTTAGCAGGCGCTAAGACAGGAAAATACCAAGCCGCAGTTAACCAATTACCAACAATTCTAGAACCAGTTTCAACAGCAGCTGTTCCAGATACTAATGGTAGATTACCAATGTATTACGGTGTTATTGAAACATCAGAAACACCAGCCCATAACGGACAATATATTCTAACAACAACTAAAGAAGAAGAAAAAGATGACAGTGCTAGAGTTCCGGGCGATCCAGCTGGTAAATATATTGCATTTGATTTATTCTTTAAAGTAAATACTGAAACACAAGTATATTTAAATGCAGGATCTGGTGTAACTACAACAGATGCTCAAGATACAGGTATTAAAAACGCTGCAAGAATTGCTTTAGTTAATTTAGGTAACATAGCTGATGGTTCAAGCCTAGATGCCATTCAAGGACTAAATAATGGAGCAAGCTCAACAGTAACATTATGGGAACAAAACTATGATGTTCATACACCAGCCGGTGTTAAACAAGCAAAAGACGTATATGGACTTGATACAATGGAAAATGGCGCACCTGCATTATCATATAAAGGTGTAATCGATACAATAACAAAAGCAGAAGATATCTTACAAAGTGATACTTCAAGCGAAACAAAGTTTAAAAGTGTTAATCCAACAATCAAAACTGTTGCAGGATTCTCAAGCAATCAAGCATTATTTTCTTTACCTGCCGGAATTACAAAAATAAGAGTATATATGTGGGTTGAAGGACAAGATGTTGACTGTGAAAACAACGCATCAGGAGGAACAATCAAGTTTGATTTAAAAATAACTACAAACGCAGAATAGGAATGTAAAATTCCTATTTTTTTTAAAACGAATTATCTTGCAAAAATAATACCTTTATGATACAATTATATTGGTGATATCAATGAAGGACAAAGCTAAAGCAGTAGAACTAATAAAGAAAAAAATAAATGATGACACCTTTTTGACATATGAAGAAATATCAACATTAACAGGATATAATGTAAAATATTTATTCAAACTAAAAAATGATATATTAGACAATAAATTTACCCTTGAACACGGCAATAAAAATCGCAAACCCGTTAATGCTTTATCAGAAGCAGAAAAACAAAAAATTGTAAACCTATATAGAAGATCAAACGCAAGTATAAGAAAGTTTTGTAAGTTTTATCACACACGAAGCTATTCTTGTATATATAATATATTAAAAGAAAACGGTTTAATCAAATAATCGCTTTTTTTTAAACCAAAAATATAGTATAATTATTAAGAGGTGTATCTATGCAAAAAAAACTAACTCAAATAATAAATGAAATAAAAAAACACGAAAATATCGTAATAATGGGTCATAAAAATGCTGATTTAGATGTTCTGGCATCCGAAATATGCATGTTTCAAATAGTAAAAGCCCAAGGAAAAGACTGTTATATATATTTAGACGCTGATGCCTATAATCCATCAATTGAAAAAGCAATCTATTATTTAAAAAGATATAATAAAACAATATATTTAACAAGAACATTAAATAAAAAAATAATAAATGAAGAAACATTACTAATAATAGTAGATACCCAAGTACCACAATTACTAGAAAATGAAGAAGTACTAGAAATATGTAGAGATGTAATAATTATTGACCATCACAGCACAAATAAAAGATATATGCCAAAAGTAAAAATCGAACACGTTGATCCTACGAAATCAAGTGTTGTTGAAATAATGGTTAGCTATCTAAAAGACTTAAACTATAAACCAGATAGCTTAATATCAACAATAATGCTAGCAGGAATGGAAATAGATACCAATAACTTTAACACTAAAACAACAGCTGAAACATATGAAGCAGCAGCCTTTCTAGCCCGTAATAAAGCAAACCAAATATTAAAAAGAAAAATACTAAAAGAGAGCAAAGAAGCTTATATTAAAAGAAATGAATTAATAAAGAAAAGCTTTATGATAACTAAAGATGTTGCCATCTGTGTTTTAGACAATAAAGTTTATTACCGCAGTGATTTAGCTGAAATTGCCGAAGATTTACTAACCCTAGATAAAGTAGAAGCAGCCTTCACAATCGGAAGAACCGAAACCAATGAAGTAAGTATAAGTGCAAGATCACTTGGAAACGTTGATGTAAAAAAAATAATGCAAGCCCTAGGAGGTGGAGGCCATAAAAATGAAGCAGCCGCCCAAATAACAGGAACAACATTAGAAGAAATAAAACAAAAATTAATTGAACTAATAAAGAGGTGAAAAATATGCAAGTAATATTAACAGAAGATGTAAAAGGTAAAGGAAAAAAAGGAACAGTAATTAAAGTAAAAGACGGTTATGGAATGAATTATCTAGTAAAAAATGGTTTAGGAGTACCAGCAAATGAAGAAAATATGCACAAACTAAAACTAGATAACAATAAAAAAGAAAGAGAAGAAAACGAAAGAATCGAAGAAGCCAAAAAAGATAAAGAAAAAATTGAAAAATTAAACCTTTCATTCAAAGTGAATACCGGTAAAAACGATCAAGTATTTGGTACTATAAGTACTAAACAAATCGCATCTGCTTTAGAACAAAAAGGAATAAAAGTAGATAAGAAAAAAATAATTCTTGATCACCAATTAAGTTCACTAGGATTCCACGATATTAAAATTGAACTACACAAAAAAGTAACCGCTAACCTAAAAATTGAATTAAAAAAATAGGAGGCATATATGAATACAAGAATTGAACCAAACAATCAAGATGCTGAAAAGTCCGTTTTGGCATCAATGCTAATGAGTAAATATGCCCTTCAAAAATGTACAGATTCCCTTATAAAAGAAGAATTTTATAATGACAATCACTCTAAAATATTTGAAGCAATGAAAAGCCTAAATGACAAAGGAATTATTGTTGATATAACAACCTTATCAGCTGAACTTGATAGACAAAAAGTCTTAAAACAAGTAGGAGATATTGACTATTTAAGTGAATTAAACAATTTTATACCATCAGCAGCCAATGTAGATGAATATATAAATATAGTTGAATCAAACTATTTACTAAGAAGAATGATATCAGTAACAACCAAAATAACAAATGATTGCTACAATTCAACCTTAAGTGTAGCTGATATATTAGATGGAGCATCAAGAGAAGTATGTAATATCGCACAAAGTCAAAGAGGATCAGAATTTAGAAACATTCAAGAAGTATTATCATCAACTCAAAGAAATATTGAAGAATTAGTTAAAAATCAAAAAGCTGTAACGGGAACATCAACTGGATTTAATGAAATAGATAAAGTAACAGCCGGATTACACGGAAGTGAATTAACAATACTAGCAGCTCGTCCTGGTATGGGTAAAACTGCAATGGGCTTAAATATCGCAACCAATGTTGCAATTAATTCCGGTAAACCAGTAATAATTTATAACTTAGAAATGACCGCCGAACAACTAGCAATGCGTATGATTTCCTCAGTAGGTCAAATAGATAATAATAAATTAAAAACTGGTCAATTAGAAAATCAAGACTGGAAAAAACTAAATGAAGCCTTTTCAAGATTAGGTAACTCCAAAATATTTATAGGTGATACCCCAGGAATAACCATAAGAGAAATAAGAAGTCAATGCCGAAGACTTAAATCTCAGTATAAAGATTTAGGCCTAATTCTAATTGATTACTTGCAATTAATAACAGCTGGACCAGGATACAATAACAATAGACAACAAGAAGTATCAGACATATCAAGAAGTCTAAAAACCATGTCTCTAGAATTAAATGTACCCGTAATTGCAATGGCACAGTTATCAAGAAGCGTTGAAGGAAGAGAAGATAAAAGACCAATTTTAAGTGACTTAAGAGAATCAGGATCAATCGAGCAAGATGCCGACTTAGTAGCATTCTTGCATAGTGACGACTACTATAAAAGAGAAAACTCAATTGATCAATTTACAGCCAAAATGGAATATATAATTGCAAAACACAGAAATGGTAGCACGGCTACAATAAATCTAGCATTTAAAAAGAATACAAGTACATTCCAAAACTTTACAACAGAAGAGGAACCAAATGCAGCTTAGTATATTAGCAAGTGGATCAAAAGGTAATTCCTGTTATATTAAAACAAATAACCATAACATTTTAATTGATATCGGTTTAACATCATTAACAATTGAAAGAAGATTAAAACAAATAAATGTTGAACCCAAAGATATTGATATAATCTTACTTACACATACCCACGTTGATCACATAGCCGGTTTAAAAGTGTTTGTAAAAAAATATAAACCAAAAGTATACTTATCAAGAAAAATGTATAAAGAATTAGGTTTAAATCTATTAGACTATGAAATATTAGAAGACGAAATAAAAATAGATACACTATTTATAGAAACAGTTCAAGTATCACATGATGTTGAATGTAACGGCTATATCTTAACTGAAAACAATAAATCAGTTGTCTATATAACAGATACCGGATATATTCACGAAAAAAACTATGAAAAATTATCAAATAAAAACATCTATGTAATTGAAAGTAATCACGATGTTGAAATGCTAATGACTGGGAAATATCCCTATCACTTAAAACAAAGAATCCTAAGCTCAAGAGGACACTTATCAAACGATGAAACAGCCTATTATTTAAAACAAATAATCGGACCAAATACTGAAAAAGTATACCTTGCCCATTTAAGTGAAGAAAATAATACCCCTGAAAAAGCATACAGTAAAACATCAGAAATACTTGAAAACACTAAGATAGAACTAATAGTCGCTAGTCAAAATGAAGAAACGGAATTAATAACAGTATGATAAAATTAATAAGTGTAGGAAAAATAAAAGAAAACTTCTATAAAGAAGCAATCAAAGAATATGAAAAAAGATTATCTAAATATACAAAACTAAATATAATTGAATTAGAAGATGAACCAAATATAAATGGTATTCTAAAAGAAGGAGAAAAAATTTTAAAAAACATAAATGAAAAAGATTATGTAATAACCCTTGAAATCGAAGGAAATATGCTAACAAGTGAAGAATTAGCAAAAAAAATAGATGAAACTCTTCAAATTAATTCAAACATAACCTTTGTAATAGGAGGATCTTATGGAATAAGTAATAAAGTAAAAGAAAGAAGTAATTATAAACTATCTTTTTCCAAACAAACATTTCCTCATCAATTATTTAGAATAATGTTTTTAGAGCAACTTTATAGAACCTATAAAATAAATAATAATGAAACATATCATAAATAATGAATAAAAAAAAATAATCGCACCATAAATTAATTGGAGGCGATTTTTTTGAAAAACATAATCATAATAATCGGAATAATTTTAACTTATATATTAATAGGATCCTATATGGAAACAAAAGTAATAAAAGATGAATCAATAAGATTAAGAATACTTGCAAACTCTAATACGATAGAAGACCAAAGAATTAAAATGGAGGTCGCAAAAAGTGTGCAAAAAGAATTATATGAATTATTAAAAGATACCAAAGATGTTAAAGAAGCAAGAACCAGAATCTTAGATAATTTAGATACCATAAAAAAGGAAGTAGAAACAACTTTACAAAATAATGACACATCTCTAAATTATCGAGTTAATTATGGAAAAAATTACTTTCCCAGCAAGAATTATAAAGGAATTAACTATAATGCCGGAGAATATGAATCACTCCTTGTATCTCTAAATCAAGGCAAAGGTGACAACTGGTGGTGTATATTATTTCCACCTCTTTGCCTATTAGAAGCTGAAGAATCAAATGATGTAGAATACAAATTATTAGTAAAAGAAATAATCGAAAAATATTCATAAAGCATAAAGTAAAACATACGCTTTTTTAGGTGATAAAATGATTCTTTTAATCGCACTAAGCTTAAGTATGGATGCCTTTTCCCTAGCCCTAGCATATGGAACAAATAAAATTGCAAACAAAATAAAATATACACTATCAATAATAGTAGGTTTATTTCACTTTATTATGCCAATTATAGGGTACTTTATAGGAACAATAATAATGCAAATAATCAAAATAAAACCCAATATAATAGTAAGTATTATACTTATATTTATTGGAATAAGTATGTGTATAACTAAGAAAGAAAAATTAGACCCATTAAAAAGTATAATTGAAATACTCCTATTTTCATTAGCAGTTTCTCTAGATAGCTTTTCTGTAGGCTTAGGCTTAAAAGCAATAACAAATAATATTTATAAAGCATCATCCATATTTTCTATAACAGCCGGAATTATAACCTATCTAGGATTAATACTTGGCCATAAAATATCTCAAAAAGTAGGTCACCTAGCGCCCACTCTAGGTGGAATATTTTTAATATTAATAGGGCTACTATATATATTCAAATAAGGCTATCTCAAATGGTCTTTTTTAATGCCATAAATTAAAAACTTGCAATTTTATTATAAAATATGTATAATGAAGAAGGTGATACAATGCTTGAAAATTTAAAATCAATATTAAATACAGCAAAAACAAATAAATATGCCGTTCCCCACTTTAACATAAATAACTTAGAATGGACCAAATATATCCTAGAAGAATGTAATAAATTAGAAAGCCCAGTTATCCTTGGTGTAAGTGAAAGCGCAATAAAATATATGGGCGGATATAAAACAGTAGTAAGTCTAGTAACAGGATTAATTGAAGACCTAAACATAAAAGTACCTGTATGTCTTCATTTAGATCACGGAAAAACAATCGAAAGTTGTAAAAAAGCATTAGATGCCGGATTTAAATCAGTAATGATTGATGCATCAAACTATGAATTAGAAGAAAACATTAAAATAACCAAGGAAGTAGTAAAGCTTGCTAAAAAATATGAAGCAACCGTTGAAGCCGAAATAGGCGTAGTTGGTGAAAAAGATAAAGATGCAATATATGCGAGTACACAGGACTCTATAAAATTAGTAAAAGAAACAAACATTGATGCTCTAGCACCTGCACTTGGAAGCTGTCACGGACTATATAAAGATGCACCCAAAATAAACTATGAAAGAATGGAAGAAATATCAAAACAAACAAATATTCCCCTTGTTCTTCACGGAGCAACAGGATTAGATGATGAAACCATTAAAAAATCAATCGAATGTGGAACAACCAAAATAAACATTAATACAGAATTACAATTAGTATGGAGTAAAAAAGTAAGAGAATATTTAAACGAAAATAAAGAAGTATATGATCCAAGAAAAATAATCTCATCAGGTGAAGAAGAAATAAAAAAAGCCATAAAAACAAAATTAGAAATACTAGGAAGTATTGGAAAGTCGCAAAAATAGACAAATAACATACTTTATTAGTGAAAGGAAGTAAAAATGAAAGAATTTATAATTGAAGGAGGACATTTATTAAGCGGTGAAATAAAAATAAGTGGAGCTAAAAATGCTGCTCTAGCACTTATCCCAGCTGCTTTATTAAGCAATAAGAAAGTAAAAATATATAATGTCCCAAATATATCAGATATTGAAAACATCAAAGAAATATTAAGACATCTTAATGTTAAGATGAAAGAAACAAAAGAATATTTAGAAATAGACGCGAGTAAACTAATAAATGCCCCTGTTCCTGAAGAAATATCAAAAAAATTAAGAGCATCATATTATTTTATGGCAGCTCTATTAGGAAGAGAGAAAAAAGTCGTAATGCACTTTCCAGGAGGATGTAATATAGGTAAAAGACCAATTGACCAAACTCTAAAAGGATTTGTTGGATTAGGCGCAACAATAGATATGATCGATGATTGTTATACCATAACAGCTGGTAATCTAAAAGGATCTAAAATATATTTAGATATGCCAAGTGTAGGCGCAACAATCAATACTCTAATTGCATCCGTACTTGCAGAAGGAACAACAATAATTGAAAATGCAGCAAAAGAACCAGAAATAGTAAATGTTGCTGAAATGTTAAATAATATGGGAGCAAACATAAAAGGCGCTGGAACAAGCACCATTGAAATAAACGGCGTAAAAGAACTTCACGAAGCTGAAGTAAAAGTAATACCAGACCGCATAGAAGCTGGAACCTATGTATTAGCAGGTGCCTTAGTTGGAAATAATTTAAAAATAGAAAATATTGTACTAGAACATATAGAAGCTCTAATAAATAAATTAGAAGAAATGGGCTTTGAAATGATAAAAACAAATACAAGTATAACAATAAGTGCTAACAAAGAAATGAAACCAGCAAATATAACAACCAAAGGATATCCAGGCTTTCCAACCGACTTACAACAACCAATTGTAACCCTTTTATCAGTATGTAAAGGCTATTCAATTGTTGAAGAAACAATATATGAAAATAGATTCAATAATGTTGAATACCTAAATAAATTAGGTGCTAATATAACAATAAATAAAAGAAAACTATTCATAGAAGGCGTTGAAAACTTGTATGGAACTGAAGTTGAAGCAACCGACCTAAGAGCCGGAGCCTGTCTTTTACTAGCTGCTCTAATCGCCGAGGGAACAACAACCATTAAAAATGCTGACTATATCTTAAGAGGCTATGAAAGCATAACAGAAAAACTTAAGAATGTCGGTGCTAAAATTGAATTAGAAGAATATAATAAAGTAGGTATATAGACTACTTTTTTAAGGTGATAAAATGAAAATAAAAACAATAATTATTTTATTAACAATAGTGTTCATAACTTTTCTAATTTATATCTTCAATAAAGATGAAAAAATATATGTATTAAGTTTAGGTAAAAATGAAAGTAATTCTTCCTATATAGATGCACTAAAGCAAAAATTAAAAGAAAACAATTTACTCGAACAAAATATAAACATAACTAAAGACTTAAATCAAATACTAGAAGACATAAATCAAAATAAAACAGTTCAAACAAGAACAATGAAAAATCACTTAATAAAAGCAGATATTATAATAGTAACAACTACATCAAACAAAGAAAATATAAATGAATTATTAAAAGAAATAAAAAAATATTCTAAAGAAAAAATAATACTAATAGGAGAAAATACAAGCGATAATATCAAAATATCAAGAAAATATGAAGTAGAATTCATTAAAAAAAATCTTAATCAAGATCAAATATATGAAAATATCTATGAAATAATAGAAGAAAATCTAATAAAATAAAACATTTTTTATAAATAAACTTGAAAAAATTAATTTATACTGATATAATATGGAAGAATTAATTTTCTATGGCTTATTATAAGCTATGGCGGAAGGAGATAAAAAATGGGAAAATATGTAAAAACAACTGTTACTTGCGCTTGTGGAAATACATTTGAAGTAATGTCAAATAAAGAAACATTACACGTAGAAGTATGTAACAAGTGTCATCCTGCATTTACAGGAACACAAGGCAAAAAAGCAAAAACAGGACGTGTTGAAAAATTCAATAAAAAATATGGACTAGACAAATAAAAGTCCTTTTTTTTTTATTTTTTTTATGCTACAATTATAAAGAAGGTGAACATATGAAGAAAATATTACCAGCACTAATAATTGTAATATCAATTATATTAGTATATTTCATATTCAATAAAGAAACTAAAATAGAATGCTCAAAAAAAACGCTAACAGATGAATATACATTAACATCGAAATATAAAGTTTACTATAAAAATAAAGAAGTATATAAAATATTAATTGAAGAAGAGATTGAAGCATCAACATCAACTAAATTAGATGAAATAACAAAAAATATAGATGAAACCTATAAAAACTATCAAAAAGAAATTGGAAGTTATGAATATACAGTAACTAAAAATAAAAATAAAGCAATAACTAAAATAATAATGGATTATAACAAAATGGATATGGAAGCATACATAAAATATAATCCCGAAGCCAAACTAAACAATAATAAAAGATATAATATTGATGATCTAAAAGAAATGTATGAAGAAAGAGGTATAATATGCAAATAGGACTATCATATGACCATAACGGATATGAAATTGGTCAAAAAGTAAAAGAATACTTAACAAATAAAGGATACAAAGTCATAGACTACAATAATAAGTATGACAAAGAAGATGACTACCCAAAAGAAGCATTAAAAATGTTGGGCAACATCAAAACAGGAATACTAATATGCGGAAGCGGTGTTGGAATGAGTATTATTGCAAATAAAGTAAAAGGCGTAAGATGCGCTCTTATAAGAACAAAAGAAGAAGCAATTGAAACAAGAACCCATAACGATGCCAATGTAATCGCCTTATCAGCAAAAACCCCCAATATTATGGAAGTAATAGATGCCTTCTTTGAAACACCATTCTCTAATGAAGAAAGACACCAAAGAAGAGTAAAAGAAATAGAAGAATATGAAGAAAAGGTGATGAAATGAAAAAAATATTTACATCAATCCTTGTAATATATATATTTTTCTTTTTTTTAGAATTTTGCTTTAATTACTTTAAAAAAAGCCATATTGAAGAATATAAAATAAATGACATTATAATCAAAGAAGACTATAAAGGAAACACTAAAAATGAAGAAAATAACTATTACTTTGAAATAAAAACAAATAAAAATATTTTTTATATTCAAACATTTACAGATTATAAAAAAGAAAAAAAGATAATAAAAGATATAAAATATTTTGAAAACGATAAATATGAATGTATTTTACCAATATTCAAAACCAATAAATTAGAAACCGATTTAATATGTATTGAAAATAATACTCAAAAAAATTATAACACATTTGAAAATAACGAAATTGATAACTTTCTAAGTAATATTGAAGAGTACAATAAAGAAAATTATAATGATAATTTGGAAACCAAAATCATAAAAGGGTTTTCAACATTTTATGTTAATAACTTACCAGAAAATAATTACCTAGCCCTAACTTACTATAAAGGAATCAAAATAGCAGATAAAACATCATTTAGAGAAATTGAACTATTTACCAAAGATGAATATAACCAAAAAATAAAAACATTCTATAAAGATAAATATCTAGTAATAGACTATAATAAAAAATATGAATCAAACGAATTCATATTAATTGACCTAAAAACAAGAAAAAAAGATATAATTGGAAGTAACCATATTATTAACTATGATGCTTACATCCAAGGAAAAGTAGATAATTCTATATACTTATTTGATAAAGACACTAAAAGTCAGTATCAAATAGATATAAAAGATAAAACAATAATAAGAATTGGAAATGAAAATACCGGTATTAAATACTATGATGGCTCATGGCAAAATAAAACAGTTTATGAAGCCATAAAAGAAGAATTAACATTTAAAGAATATGATAAAAATAATGAATATGTAATGATTAAAAAATTAAGAGGTGAAAATAACGGATATACTATATATGTAAAAGAAAATAATGGAAAATATGATGTATATATAAGTTATCGCAATACCTCAAAACTAATATATTTATTAACAACAACAGAATATCAAACCCTAAATTTCTTTAAAGATGAAATTTACTATAAAGATGGAATATATTTAAAAATGTATTCAAATAAAACCGGAAATAAAACAATAATAAGAGATACTGAATTAAAAAATAAAAGTATTACATTTTATGTAGGAGAAAATATATGATAGGATTAGTATTATCAGGCGGGGGCCTAAAAGGGTCATACCAAATAGGAGCCTATAAAGCTCTAAAAAAATTAAAAATAAAAATAGGCGTTGTAACAGGGACATCAATTGGTGCCTTAAACGGAGCTTTTATAGCAGCAAATGACTATAAAAAAGCCCTTAAACTATGGAAAAATATTAAAATAGATTTTCTATTCACTGAAAAAGTAAATGAAGATTTAATAGTATTAGAATATTTAAGAAATATTATTCAAAACAAAGGAATGGATGTATCAGCACTAGAAAAAAATGTAAATAAATATCTAAATAAAGATAAATTTTTTAAATCACCAATCAATTATGGACTTGTAACCGTAAATAAAAAAACAATGGAACCAAAATATGTATCCAAAGATAAATTGACAAAAGAAAATATCGTTGATTATCTAATGGCCTCATCTTGCTTCTATCCTGTATTTAAATCAAAAAAAATCGAAGAAGACGAATATCTAGATGGTGGTTATCACGATAATATGCCAATAGATTTTGCTGTTAAGTTAGGCGCAAGCGAAGTAATTGCAATTGACTTAGAAGCAATCGGTGTAAGAAAAAAATCAATTGAAAACGTTAAAATAAAGTTTATAAGGCCAAATAATTATATTGGACCAGAAATGATTGTAAGTAATGCTCAATCATTAAAAAACCTAAAATATGGTTATAATGATACAATGAAAGCATTTGGCAAACTAGAAGGAAAAAAATATACATTCAAAAAAAATGAATTAGAAAAATATTTAAACAAATATAAAGATGAATATGAAAGAAAAGCAAATAAAAAGAAAAAAGGCTTTGAATTAACAAAAGATGAGCTAAGAAGAATAATTGAAAATGCTTGTACAATCTTAAAAATAGATGATACCAAAATATATAGAATAAGCTATCTAAACTATTTAATAAAAAAAGAAGTAAAAAAGAAACACTTATTTGAAGAAGAAATAAAAAATATAAATAAAAAGTCTTTAACATTTCCTATAAATGATAAAATAGCAATCTATTTATCCCTAATATAAAAATAATGTCGAATTTTGAATGTTTAAAAAGATTGAAATCTAAACCCATAGAATAGTACAATATAATTGTAAGCGATTTACTTAGAAGGGAGATTTAAAAATGATAAGAGGAAAAGTAAAATGGTTTAACAATGAAAAAGGATTTGGGTTTATAGAATACAATGAAAAGGAGGATATCTTTGTTCACTATTCTGCAATCTTAAGTGAAGGCTATAAAACATTAGTTGAAGGCCAGTACGTAGAATTCGATATGGTGAGAACTGATAAAGGATTACAAGCTAAAAATGTTGTTGAACTAAAAAATCTAGTAGAAATGAATACTTTGTAGTCATTTCTTTTTAATAATTTTTAATAATTTGTTTGCTTGAAAATAAAACAAAAATAAGATATAATATAAATGTAAGGGAACTTACAAAGGAGGCAAAAATATGAAATATGTAATAAGAGGAGAAAAGGTTGAAATAACTGAAGCAATAAAGAAATACATCACTGAGAAAATAGGCAAACTTGATAAATATTTCAGTAATCCTGAAGAAATTAAAGCAAATGTTCTAGTTAGAATAAGAGGAGTAGAACAAATCGTTGAAGTAACAATACCTATTAAAAAAATAGTATTAAGATGTGAAGAAAGAGATGAAGATTTATATAAAGCAATTGATTTAGCATCTGATAAATTGGAGCGCCAACTAAGAAAAAATAAAACAAAAATGATGAAGCAAAAGAAAGATGTAACAAAAGCAATCCGTTTTGAAGAAATGGAACCAATTGAAGAAAAAGAAGAAATTGTAAAAAGAAAGAAAATTGAAATGAAACCAATGAGTGAAGAAGAAGCAATGATGCAAATGGATTTGATAGATCATGATTTCTTCGTTTATAAAGATGTAGAAACAAAAACAGTAAATGTCATCTATAAAAGAAAAGATGGAACATTCGGAATAATAGAAACAGACTAGAAATATTTCTAGTTTTTTCTATAAATAATAGACTTTAAGACTATAATTTGATACAATACTAAATAGGAGATGACAATTATGAATTTTTTAAAAAAACTATTCGATCACGAATATAAAGAATTAACACGCTTTAGTGCAATTGCAGATAGCGTTATAGCACTTGAAGAAGAATACAGCAAATTAACTGATGACGAATTAAAAGCAAAAACAACTGAATTTAAGCAAAGATTAGCAAGCGGTGAAACCCTTGAAGATATAAAAGTGGAAGCTCTAGCAACTGTAAGGGAAGCATCTTATAGAGTAATAGGTGAAAAACCATTCAAAACACAAATACTATGCGCATTAACCCTACACTATGGAAATATTGCAGAAATGAAAACCGGTGAAGGAAAAACTCTAGCCGGCGCTCAAGCTGCATATCTAAATGCCCTAGAAGGAAAAGGAGTTCACATCATAACAGTAAACGAATACCTTGCAGGCCGTGATGCTGAATGGATGGGAGGAATCCATAAGTTCTTAGGATTAACAGTTGGTGTTAACTATAGAGACCTAAGCCCAAAAGAAAAACAAGATGTTTATAACTGCGATATCATGTATTCAACAAATAATGAAATAGGTTTTGATTATCTAAGAGATAATATGGTTATAAAAAAAGAAAACCGCGTTCAAAGAGGACTAAACTTTGTTATAATCGATGAAGCCGACTCTGTATTAATTGATGAAGCAAGAACACCATTAATAATATCAGGTGGTGTAATGCAATCGGCTAACCTATATAAAGATGCTGATAGATTTGCAAAATCTCTAAAAGAGAACGAAGGCTATATATATGATGAAAAAACTAAAGCAGTAATGTTAGATGATATAGGAACAGAAAAAGCCGAAAAAATGTTTGGACTATCAAACCTATATGACATTAAAAATGCTAACCTTTTGCACTTCATCAATCAAGCCTTAAAAGCAAATTATGCAATGAAAAAAGACTTTGATTATGTTGTAAATAATGGTGAAGTATTAATAGTTGACCAATTTACAGGAAGATTAATGAAAGGTCGCCAATTCTCTGAAGGATTGCACCAAGCAATAGAAGCTAAGGAAAATGTTAAAATAAACGAAGAAACAAAAACACTAGCAACTATTACATTCCAGAATTTATTTAGAATGTATAATAAACTATCAGGTATGACAGGAACAGCAAAAACCGAAGAAGAAGAGTTTAGGGAAATCTATAACATGTATGTTATATGTATTCCAACAAATAAACCAGTAATCAGAATTGACTGTGGTGATTTACTATATGCAACTAAAAAAGGGAAATATAAAGCAATAGTAGAAGAAATAAAACAAAGACACCTAAAAGGTCAACCAGTATTAGTAGGTACAATAGCAGTAGAAACAAGTGAATTAATAAGTGAGATGTTAAAAAAAGCTAAAATACCACACGAAGTATTAAATGCTAAAAATCACGAAAGAGAAGCTGAAATAATCGCAAAAGCCGGTGAAAAAGGTGCTGTGACAATCGCAACCAATATGGCAGGTCGTGGAACCGATATTAAACTAGGTGAAGGTGTCAAAGAATTAGGTGGATTATTTGTTTTAGGAACTGAAAGACATGAATCAAGAAGAATTGATAATCAGTTAAGAGGACGTTCTGGAAGACAAGGTGACCCAGGAGAATCTCAATTTTGTGTATCATTTGAAGATGATTTAATGGTAAGATTTGGAACTGATAGAGCGAAAACAATGTTACAAAGTATGGGCTTTGATGACGATATGTCAATAAGAAATAGAATGTTATCAGGAACTATTGAATCAGCTCAAAAAAGAGTTGAAGGAAATAACTTTGATATAAGAAAAAATCTACTTCAATATGATGATGTAATAAGTGGTCAAAGAAAAATAATCTATGAAAAAAGAAATGAAATTTTAGATAGTGATTCAATTCATGATATTGTATTAGATACATTCCACGAATATGCAAGAGAAATAGTTGAAAATCATACATCAATAGATGGACATATTACTGCTGAAGCTAAAAGTGAATTAATTGAATCAGTAAATGAATTATTAAGAAGAAAAATAGTAGAATTACCAAATACAAAAGAGGAAATGATTGAATATATTACTGATTGCTTTAAAAACGAATACAATGAAAAAATAAAAGATATTCCAAAAGAAATAACAAATGAATTTGAAAAAGCTATAACTTTAAGAGTAATAGATACGCATTGGATGGATCATATTAATACAATGGCACATCTAGAAGAAGGTATTGGCTTAAGAGGTTATGCCCAAGAAAATCCAATAAGAGCATATACACAAGAAGGCTTTGAATTGTTTGACAATATGTTAGATACAATTGATAAAGAAGTGACAACATATTTATTAAAAGCTGAAATAAGACAAAATACCGAAAGAAAAGAAGTTGTAAAAGGTCATGCTGTGGATGGAAAAGAAAGCGCATCTAAACCTAAAAAAGTTGAAAAAGTAGGTAGAAATGATCCTTGTCCATGTGGAAGTGGCAAAAAGTACAAAAACTGTTGTGGTAAATAACCTCGCAAACCCTTATAAAACAAGGAATTGTTAAAAATAGAAAAAATGATAAATTTGTCCACAGATGACAATTTGTCCACGATTTGTCCACATAGCATAAATAATGTGGACAGAATCGAGGAAACCCCATAAAAATCAATAAAAAATCTACGTGGACAATTATTGTGGACATAGTTATATAAAATGTCAGCATTCGAAATGCTGGCATTTTTCCGTTTCATTAAGTTTTATAATGAAGGAGAGATAACTATGGTAAGCGTAAGAAAACGTGGAAAGGTATATGAATACCGATTTGAAATTGCAACAGTTGAGGGAACAAGAAAATGGATAACAAAGTCAGGGTATCCAACAAAAGCAGAGGCTTTTAAAGAAGGAGCAAAAGCCTATAACGATTTTTACTACAATGGTCAAAAGACGCAGTTAAGAGAAAATATGTCGTATGCAGATTTTTTAGATTATTGGATAGATAATTATGCAAGTTTCAATTTGCATTACTCTACTACAATATCTTATATAAACATTATTAAAAATCACGTAAAACCAAGAGTAGGATTTTATAAATTATGGCAATTAGATACACGCCTTTTACAGGAGTTTATCAATAAAATATATGTTGAGTATGGCTTTTCAAAAAACTATATGGCGAGTATTTTAAAAGTGGTTAAAGGTTCATTAAAATATGCGTGTTACACATTAAATTATATTAACACTAATCCTGCTGAACACGTCCACGCACCAAGAATAGATAAAATTGGAAAAGATCCTGCACATATATTTACACAAGAAGAAATAGAAAGAATATTAGATAGATTTAAAGGTACACATTCAATATATTATGCTTTTTTAACTGCTTATTATACAGGAATGAGAGTGTCAGAAGTATATGGTTTAACTTGGGACTGCGTTGATTTTGAAAAGAAAACATTAACAATAAATAAAAACATTATTAAGAAAAATCAATATGGTTTACCAAAAAGAAAAAATATAACAAAAGGACATTCTGTTGGTGTTTGGTATTATGGGGATTGTAAAAATCCTCAAAGTAGAAGAACTATTTCTATTGGAGATACGCTAGTAAATGCATTAAAAGATTATAAAAAAGAACAAGAAGAAAATAGAAAATTCTATGGAGATTCTTATCTTTGCTATTATGAAAAGAAAGTAATAAATGAAATTACTAAAAGAGAACAAACAAAATTGATAGAAGCAAATGCAGAATTAGAATTACCTTTACCAGAAGCACAATTAGTTTTTGTAAAAGATAATGGACAATTTTTAGGAACAGATTCACCGAAGTATGCATTTAAAGTTATTCATTATGAATTGGGAATTAACAGTAGGTTTCACGATTTTAGAGATACACACGCAACAAAACTTATTGAGAGTGGTGCAGATATTAAAGCAGTATCAAAGAGATTAGGACATTCTACTATTCAAACAACATATAATATATATGTTAGAGTAACGAATAAAATGGAAAGTGATACAGTAGATAGATTTGAAAAATATACTACAACACTTGATATTCCATAAACAGCAGAAATTCCTTATCAAGTATAAATAACATTAAAGGGGGAATAAATATGTTTAAAAAGAAAATAAAAGTACATATATACAAAAATGAAATTTCATTAGTTTTGAAAGCCTTAAACGAATTTAGAAATGAGGCAATAGGAAAAGGTAGATATACAGATTGTATTGATGAACTAATAATGAAATTAAATAAATAACATTTTGAGCTGATTAAAAATGGTCAGTTCTTTTTTTATGCCAGAAATGGAATACATAGCCATCTTATTAAATTAAGGTGGCTAAATTAAAAGAAAGGAGGCGAGAATATGCAAGAAAGTAAGTGCAAGGTAATTGCAATCACAAATCAGAAAGGAGGAGTTGGTAAGACCACAACAACATTTAATCTTGGAGTAGCATTGGCTAAACAAGGAAAAAGAGTGTTAGTTGTAGATGTTGATCCTCAGAGTAATTTAACTACTTACGCAGGTTGGTATGATGAAAATGAATTAAAATATACTTTAACTGATTTAATGGAGCAATCTATGAATGATGAAGAAATTAAGACAAAAGAAAGTATATTACACCATAGTGAAAATGTGGATTTAATTCCATCTAATCTTTCTTTATCAGCATTAGAAAATTCATTAACTTATGCAATGAGTAGAGAATATACTTTAAGGAATTGCTTATCTAGTATTAAAGATGACTATGATTATATACTTTTAGACTGTCAACCAAGTTTAGGTATGCTTACAATAAATGCTCTTGCTAGTGCAAATAGTGTTATTATACCAGTTCAAAGTGAATACTTTGCTTTAAGAGGTATGACTGATTTATTTAAGATAATAAATAAAGTTAGACGACAAATAAATCCTACGCTTAAAATAGAGGGAGCATTATTAACATTAGTTGATTCAAGGGCTAATCTTCCAAAAGAGATAGCAACTCAATTAAAAGACAATTATGGGAGTATATTAAAACTATTTAATACTCAAATACCAAGAGCAGTTAAGACTGCCGAATCTACTTCATCAGGAGGAAGTGTGTTTTCTTATGATAAAAGTGGAAGGGTAGCAAATGCATATTCTTCTTTTGCAAAGGAGGTGCTTAATGATGGCAAAGAACATACCAAAAATGCCACTGCCAAAGTTAGATGACCTTTTTACAACAGAAGAAGAAAGAACTAATGATAAGTTGGAAAAAGTTATTGATATAAAATTAAGTGATATTGATGATTTTCCAGACCACCCATTTAAAGTCATTGAAAATGAAGATATGTATAATATGCGTGATAGCATAAAAGAAAATGGAGTATTAGTTCCTGCATTAGTTAGAAAAAAGCCAGATGGTAGATATGAAATGGTATCTGGTCATAGAAGAAAATATGCAAGTCAATTAGCCAATAATGAAACACTACCTTGTATTGTTAGAGATTTAACAGATGATGAGGCTGTTATCATAATGGTAGATAGTAATTTACAAAGGGAAGAAATACTACCAAGTGAAAAGGCTTTTGCATATAAAATGAAATTAGAAGCCCTAACACATCAAGGAAAAAGAACAGATTTAACTTGTGACCAACTTGGGGACAAGTTAAACAATAAAAAATCAGTTCAATTACTTGCAGAAGAAGTTGGAGATAGTAAGAGCCAAGTTCAAAGGTTTATAAGACTTACTGCACTAATACCAGAGTTATTAGATTTAGTTGATGAAAAGCAAATCGCATTAAGTCCAGCCGTTGAATTATCTTTTCTAAAAGATGAAGAACAATATGCAGTTTTAGATTGCATTGAGTGTAATGTGGCAACACCATCTCACGCACAAGCAATAAGACTTAAAAAAATGAGTCAAGAGGGAACACTTACGACTGATGAAATAGAAGATATTTTATCAGAGGAGAAACCCAACCAGATTCCCAAAATGAAATTTAATGCCGACAGAATAAGAAATGTACTCCCAAAGAATATTGAGGAGAAAAAAATTGAAGATTTTGTTGTTAATGCCATTGAATTTTATGGGAAACATCTCCAAAGACAAAAGTCTATGGACGCAAGATAGTGGGAGTTATTATTCCACAAATCCCTCCTTACAATCCTCCCTAGTATTATTACTAACTATTTATTTACTAACTGAAAAAAGTATATAAGTATTTACACAAATGCAAAATATTTTAGAATATGCTAGATTGAAAGAAATAAAGGAGCGTGATTGTTATGAAAAAGAAAATCATTTTAGTTGTCATTGTTGTTTTTGCAGTAGCAGTTAGTGGAGTATTTGTTCTAACCAAATGTTTAAAGACAAATTCAAACCACGAACAGGTAAATGTTGTAGAAGAAAAAGATGAGGAATTTAACTTGCAAGAGGAAGAACAAAGCAAAGACGAAATAACTACTGAAACAGATGAAAATGAAAACAAAACAGCAAATGGAAAAAGTGAAAGCCCAAAAGAAGATACTTCAAAACAAGAAAATAAATCTAAAACATCAACAAAGGTTTCTGAAACTCCCAAAAAAACAGAAACCAAATCTAGCAATGTACCAACTATAAGTAGCAAATCACAAGAAGAAAAACAAGAGAATAAAACAACCGAAAGTAATAAAAATAATGGTTCAAGTAATCAAGAACAAAAGAACAAAGAGTCAACAACTTTTTATGATTCTATTACTCACGGAAAAAAAGAGTTTTCTTCTGAAAGTGAGGCTTTAAGGAGAGGTACTGAAATTCAAAATAAAGAGTTAGATTATGTTTTAGATTGGAATGAAGAACATCCAGATAATCAAATCCAACCAGAGATAAATTATTTTAGAGTTTATCCATCTGCAATAGATGAAAACGGAAAGTATTGGTATTATTTGCATTTCTTTTGCAGAAGTGGCGAAGGACTGGATCAAGAATTAAAAAGTAAATATTAGTGGCTCTTAACAAAGAGTCATTTTTTTTCGGAAAGTGAGGGAAATTAAATGTTAAAAATATTATTATTTGCACTAATCGTAATGTTAGTGCTTTTTTTATGGTCTGCCTGTATCATCTCGGGTAGATGTTCAAGAGAGGAGGAAAAGAGATGAAGAAATTTACAACAACCCTATTGTTAGCAATAGGACTTTTAGTTGGGTTTACTGTTAATGCTCAAGCAGTAAATGCAGCAACATTGAATATGAGTTACTCAGATTATTGGTATGATAGAGCAAAGGCTGATGGTAGTGAACATCATTCTTGGCATTTTACTCTTTACGATATGGATGGAGAAGTAGCATACTGTATTCAACCAAATGTAAAAGAGGGAACGCATTATAATCAAGGAAGTTGGGAAGATACTGGATTGTCTAATTCGATAAAAGAAAGAATACTTTTAATTGGATATTATGGTTATACTTATCCCGGTCATCAAACTTTACAATATAGAGCAGCAACACAAGGTATGATATGGGATACAATAGTTGGTGGAGGTGCTAACACAACTTTCCATACTGCTCGTTGGGCAAAAGGAGATACTTTTGATGTATCAAATGAAAAGGCACAAATTGAAGACTTAATTGCACATCATTATGATAGACCATCATTTAATGGTGGAGTTTATAAAGCACAAGTAGGAGAAACTATTACTCTAACTGATACAAATAATGTATTATCAAACTATTCTGCAAGCGTAAGTGGAGCAGATTATAGCATTGATGGTAATAAGTTAATAATTAAACCTACAAGAAGTGGAAGTATTGATTTAACTTTAACAAAAAATATGCCATATAGTTCTAGTTATAAATTATTTGTTGGAGATGGAATTCAAAATATGATGGTACCGGGAACTACTGACCCAGTAATTGCAAAAATAAGAGTTAATTCTTATACAGCATTTGTTGAAGGTCATAAGAAAGATAGCGAAACTGGTAATGCACAAGGACAAGCAACTCTAAAAGGTGCTGAATATGGAGTTTATGAAACTTCAACAGGAAGATTAGTAACAACAGTAGTTACTGATGAAAATGGTTATTTCAAGAGTAATGCAGTATTATCTTGGAATGATTATTATTTACAAGAAATAAAACCTAGTGAGGGTTATGAACTTGATACAACAAGATACAATGTTGATATTAAAGGCAAAGAATCTGCTAGTGTTGATGTAGTAGAAAAAGTAATTAAAAACTATGTTAGTATTTTAAAACAATATGAACAAGTAGATGGAAACACTACTTTCTTAAATGCAGAAAAAGGTATTACTTTTGAAATCTATTATCCAAATGGTAAAAAATATGGAGAAATCAAAACAGATAAAAATGGTTATGCTTCATTGAACTTACCTTATGGTGTATGGAAGTTCCATCAAGTAAATACAACAACTGGATATGAAAAGATTTATGATTTCTATATTACAGTAAATGAAACAAGCGAAAAAGAACAATATTACAATATTTTAAATAATACACTATATGCTTATCTTCAAGTAATCAAAGTAGATAGCGAAACTGGAAAGACTATTGCTATTGCAAACACAACTTTCAAGATTTTAGATACTGATACAAATCAATATGTTTCTCAATATGTTGGTGGAAAAGTTTATAGTGAGTTCAAAACAGATGAAAATGGCAAAATGATAACTTACTTAAAACTACCTGCTGGAAATTATAAATTGATTGAAGTATCTGCTCCTAACGGTTATTTAAAAGACAAAGATGGCTTAAAATTCACAATAGGAAATGATACTCATTATTCATATACAACTTATGGTGCTTTTATAACAGTAACTTATAAAAACACACCAATAAAAGGTCAACTTGAAATTAAGAAAACAGGAGAAAATTTAGTAATTAAAGATGGAAAATACACTTACAAAGATAAAAAATTAAGTGGTGTAACATTTGAAATCTATGCAGAAGAAGATGTTAAATCTGCTGATGGAAATCATCTTTATTATGAAAAAGGTACAAAAGTAGATACTATTACAACAGATAAAAATGGTTATGCAATTTCTAAAAAATTACCTCTTGGAAAATACTATTTAATTGAAGTAAAAACACAAGATGAATATGTATTAGATAGTAATAAACACTATTTTGAATTAAAAGAAGTAAATGATGAAACTCCAATAGTTTTTGAATCATACAGTAATTTAAACTACTTAAAGAAAGGTACTTTGGAATTTACTAAAAAGGATCTTGTAAATGGAGATGTTATTCCAAACACAATCGTTGAAATCTATAATGAAAATAATGAACTAATCTTTACTGGTAAAACTGACAAAGATGGTAAAGTAATTATTACAGATTTAAAAGTTGGAAAATACTATATCATTGAGAAAGAGGCTGCAACAGGTTATACAATTACAGATGAAAAAATCTATTTTGAATTAAAAGAAAATGGAGAAATTACAAAGGCTGAAATGAAAGATAAACCTATTACTGGAACTCTTGAATTTACAAAGACTGATGTATCAACAGGAGAGCCATTACCTAACACACTAATTGAAATTTATAATGAAAAAGATGAACTTATTTTTAGTGGTAGAACAGACGAAAATGGTAAAATTACTATTCCAGAAATTAGATATGGAAAATACTATATTTTAGAGAAAGAAGCCCCAGAGGGTTACACTTTAAATCCTGAAAGAATGTATTTTGAAATTTTAGAAGATGGAAAAGTGGTTAAGGCAACAATGACTGATGAAAAAGTAGTAATTGAAGTTCCTAGTACAGGAATTAATGATACTCATATTATTGAAATTGCCGGAGCATTATTTGTTCTTGGAGGAATAGGAGTAATTGTCTATGTTAAAAAGAAAAAGCAAAAATAAAGATAGAAAGGTTAGTAAGAGTCAACTTATAATAGTTGGCTCTTTGCTAATTGTTGTTGGAATTGGAATAGTTGGAGGTAAATATCTATACAATTATTTTCAAAATCAAAATGAAGAAAATTTAATAGATACTTTTTATGAAGAACAAAAAGAAATAACTGATGACACAACACCAACCGAAGAAAAAGAGCAAGAAGAACACCAAAAGCCAACTACAACTCAAACTAAAAAGGTTGATTATATTGCAGTTATTAAAATACCAAAGATAGGACTTGAAAAAGGTCTAGCAAGTAAAGGTAGTTATTATAACAATGTTAATCGAAACATTTTAATACTTAATGAATCTGATATGCCAGATAAGGAAAACGGGAATGTTATACTAGCAGGACATTCTGGTAGTGGTAGAACAGCATTTTTTAAGAACTTATATAAATTGGAAACAGATGATGAGGTTAGTATTTTTTATGGAGGTAGTGAATACAAATACAAAGTTGTTAATCAATACGATATAGAAAAAACAGGAACTGCTAATATTGTTAGAAATGCCGAAAAAAGCACTTTAACTTTAATAACTTGCAGACACAACACTAATAAGCAAATTATCTATATTTGTGAGTTAGTAGAAAAGGTTTAGGAGGATTAAATTGGAAGAAAAATATAATTTAAACAGTATATCAAAAGCATTTGAAAAACTATTTAATGCTGGATTTAATACAAGCAAAAAAATAGCAACATTAGATATTAAAGAGGTAAGAAAGATTCCCAATTTAACAATGTCAGATTTTTATATTATTTCTGACTTATGGGAATTAGTAAAAAAGAACAATAATAAAACTGCTCAATTATTTATAGAATTTTTAAGTGGTTATAAAGAGAAAGGAAATGATGGCAAATGAAAAAGTTTGAAATTGATGTTGATATAAATGGAACTATTACTTTTGAGGTTGAAGCCAAAAACAAAAAAGAGGCACAAGCAAAAGTAGATGATATTTTAAGCAACACTTCTGTAAAAGAAGCAATAAAATCATACAGAAACAATATTGTTTTAAATGAGAAAGTAAAACAAGATAAAGAAAGAGAAAGATAGGAGGAATTAAAATGGCATATTCAAAAAGAATACCACCAATTAAAATTAAATTAAATGTAGACGAATATAATAAACTACTAGAAATATTAGAAAATATGATTGATTCTGATAATGAAAATTATTCAAATAAATCATCAAAAATGAAAGATAAACTATTAAGATATAGTGTTCCAATAACAGAAGAAGATGGAACTACAATAGTTGATATGAGATTTTATAATAACGAGATTGTAGATTTATTTATGATCTTGTTTTATGAGATAGGTAATATTCCTATCAATACTAATTATTATGAAGTCTTATTAAGTGTAAGGGAGAAAATTAAAAAGAGCAAAATGTCAGAAGAATAATAGTCTAATTTAGAACAGGAGGTGCAATATGGCGAGTAAATTAAGACTAATAACAGACCTATATGGAGAAACCTTAACACAAATAAGCAAAAATCCGGATGACTGGATGTCATTCTTGGAATGTGCAGCAATGAACTACAAATACCCTTTTAATGACCAAGTTTTAATTTATGCACAAAGACCAGAAGCAGTTGCGTGTGCGAAGATAGAGGCTTGGAACAAACAAGTTGGTAGATGGGTTAATCGTGGTGCAAAAGGAATAGCACTTCTTTCAGAAGATAATGGCTATACTAATTTACGATATGTATTTGACATTGCAGATACTAATAGTAAGTTCGGAAAAAGTTTTAGATTATGGTCAGTTCCAAAACCTTATGAAGTAGATATTATTGAATCATTAGAAAACAAATATGGAGAACTTGAAGATAAAAGTTCTCTTGGACTTGCAATTAAGTCTGTATCAAAGATACTTGTTGAAGATAATATGCAAGATTATTTGGAAGATTTAAAGTTTTATAGAGAAAATAGTTCTCTTGAACCAATGACTGATGAAGCAGTTCAGTTATTGTTTCAAAATGCACTAGAAAATAGTATTGCATTTTCAATGATTAAAAGGTGTGGATTAAATCCGAATGATTATTTCACTAATGAAGATTTTACACCAATATTAGCATTTGATAGTTATGAAACTATAACTAGATTAGGTGTAGCCACTAGCGAAATATCTGAAATGGGTATTCGTGAAATTTATAATACTATTAAAAAGTTACGAATAAATGAAATAAATAAAATTCGCACATTTGATATAGATAAAGATTTATCTTATGATGTAAGTGAAAGCAGAGAAACTGTTGAAAGGAGGAATAATGATGAGTATAACTTACACACGCAAAGGGGATTACGAGATACCAGACCTAGCGATACCAGAGAACAAGATTCAAGTGGAGGGCAAATACGCAATGATGAGGCTAAGGTACTTGAAAGAGAACAAGAAATCTCTATACACGACTCTATTGATGAGCAATCAACTTCCAGAACACTTGATGAATATTCAAGAAGTAGCAATGGAGAGAGTAGAACAGATAGTATCAGAAATGAAAGCCAAAGAGAAGATAACAGAACAAATGAAACAACAAGACCCTATGAAATGGATAGGCTTAATGAACAACTTGAAGACATCAGCAGAGGAGATAGTAGCGAACGAATTGATTTACGCTTAAACAATTATGATCCAAGTCAAAGTAAAACACATTATGTTGTAGTTGATGAAAAGATAAATCAGATATTAAGTACAACTCCTCATTTAAGAAAATCAAATAAGGAAATAAAAGACTTTATACAAAATGAAAAAGATGTTACAAAAAGAGCAGAGTATCTCAAAGGAATATTTAACAAAGATTATACCGGTGTTATAGTTGATGACCAAATGTATGGTTATAAAACTTTTGACAACGGTATTTTATTTTGGAAAGGAAATTTCTTATCAAGAGATACAGAAAGTTTTGTAAGTTGGGAAGATTTAACTTATCACTATGACGCAATGATTTTATTAAATCAGTTAAATGATAGAATAGAACCATTGCCTAGTGTAACAGACCAATTAAGTTTTATTGATGAAAATAGTGAAAAATCAGTATCAGATTTAGAATTTACACAGGAGTTTGTTGATAGATATTTAACAGAACAACACCGTAATACAAAGTTTAGTATTTACGAACAATTTAGTAAAAGTTTATCAACAGAGAATAATATAAATTATCTTAAAAACTTATACGGAATAAGTGGTGCTACTTCTACAATAAAAGGAGCAGGAATTGGAGTTAATACTGATTATAAAGGTGTAAGGTTTAATAGAGGTTATTTTGACGCTAGTGCCAAAGAACAATTATTCAAGTGGAATTATATTGAAAAAAGAATAAAAACTCTTATTCACGAAGATAGATACCTTAATTCAAAAGAATTAGAAGAATATCCGAAGTGGCTTGATGAAAAAGACCAAGAAAGAGAATTTATTGAGGCAAGTAATAATCTAGCAGAAAAAATAATTGAAGAACCGACCGAAGAAAAATATGAATATCAATATCATTTAGGAGATAGAGTTTATATTGGTGCAGATGAATATGAAATATTAAGTATTGGAATTAGTAATGTCGTATTATATGATTTTAGATATCCTTTATTTAATCGTGAAATGTCCAAAGAAGAATTTGATAGGAAAGTACAAGAAAATCCTGCAAATGATCATCTTAAAGTTAAAGTAAGTGATATTAAAGATAATATAAATGAAGAACCAAGCAATATAGAGGTAAATGTAAAAGAAGAAATATCACTTCCTATTGAAGAAGAACCAGAAGTTCAAGAAGAAAATATTGTTCCAGTATTTGAAAAGAAGAAAAGTAATAAAATAAGAAGTTTTGATATTCACCCAGAAATACCTATTTCTGATAGAAATCAATTTAAAATTACAAATGATAACTTAGGTGAGGGTAGTCCAAGAGAAAAATTTAATAATAATGTTGAAGCAATAAGAGTGTTAAAAAAATGTGAAGAAGAAAATAGATTTGCAACTCCACAAGAACAAGAGATATTGTCGAAATATGTCGGCTGGGGTGGACTTCCACAAGCCTTTGATGAAAAAGATTCTTCTTGGAGTAATGAATATAGTATATTAAAGAATTTACTTGATGAAAAAGAGTATTCACAAGCACGAGAATCTACTTTAACAGCCTTTTATACACCACCAGTAGTAATTAGGTCAATGTATAAAGCATTAGAGAATATGGGGCTTAAAACAGGTAATATATTAGAGCCATCTTGTGGTGTTGGTAACTTTATAGGTATGTTACCTGATTCATTAGAAGATTGTAAGTTATATGGTGTAGAACTTGATTCCATAAGTGGTAGAATTGCAAGGCAACTTTATCAAAAATCAACCGTTGCAGTACAGGGTTATGAAGATACTAATCTTCCTAACTCTTTTTTTGATGTAGCAGTTGGCAATGTTCCATTTGGAGATTTCAAGGTATTAGATAAGAAATATGATAAGCATAAGTTTTTAATTCACGATTATTTCTTTGCAAAGACACTTGATAAAGTTAGACCCGGTGGTGTTATTGCATTTATAACAAGCAAAGGTACACTAGATAAAGAAAATCCAAGTGTTAGAAAATATATTGCTCAAAGAGCAGATTTATTAGGTGCTATTAGACTACCTAATAACACATTTAAAGCAAATGCAGGTACCGAAGTCACATCAGACATTATTTTCTTACAAAAAAGAGATTCAATAACTGATATTGAACCAGACTGGGTATATCTTGGAGAAAATGATGATGGTATAAAAATGAATCAGTATTTTATTGATAATCCAGAAATGATACTAGGAAATATGGAAATGATTTCAACTAGTTTTGGCTATGATTCTGCTTGTATCTCTGATGGTGAAAAGTTGGAAGATAAGTTAGAAAGAGCAATTTCAAATATACACGCCGAAGTAAAAGAGTATGAACTAGATGATATAGGAGAAGAAGATAATTCCATTGAAGCTGATTTAACGGTAAGAAACTTCTCATACACTTTAATAGATGACAAAATATATTTTAGAGAAAATAGTAGAATGTACCCACAAGAATTAGCAATGACTACTGAAAATAGAGTTAAAGGTTTAATTGAAATAAGGGATTGTGTTAGAACTCTTTTAGAATATCAAACGGAAGATTATCCAGATGAAGATATAAAGAGAGAACAAGTGAAATTAAATCAATTATATGATAGGTTTACAAAGAAATATGGATTAATCAATAGTAGAGGAAATAACTCTGCTTTTTCAAATGATTCAAGTTATTATCTATTATGTTCTCTTGAAATTTTAGATGAGAATGGAAATCTTGCAAGAAAAGCAGATATGTTCACAAAAAGAACTATCAAGCCTAAAACAGAGATAACATCAGTTGATAATGCAAACGACGCTTTAATTGTTTCACTATCCGAAAAGGCAAGAGTTGATATAACCTTTATGCAAAAACTTTGCAATATGGATATGGATAAAATGCTTAAAGATTTAGAGGGAGAAATATTCAATGTTCCTGAATACGGAGAGCCTAATCAATGGGTTACAGCAGATGAGTATTTGTCTGGTAATGTAAGAGAAAAATTAAAGATTGCAGAACATTTTGCTGAAACAGATGAAAGATTTAATGTAAATGTTAAATATTTAAAAGAGGTTCAACCAAAAGATTTAAGTGCAAGTGAAATAAGTGTTAGACTTGGCTCTACTTGGATTCCACCTGAAGATATAAAAGTCTTTATTGAATATTTATTAAATCCTAGTAATTATGCTTGTCAAAATATAAATGTTCATTATAATGAAGCAACTTCTGAATGGTGGATAGAGGGAAAAAATTATGATAAGTATAATATTAAAGCAACTAATACTTATGGAACTGGTAGAGCAAGTGCTTATAAGATTATTGAAGATAGTTTAAATCTTAAAGATACAAGAATTTACGATTACTATGAAGATGAAAATGGTAAGAGAGTAGCAGAATTAAATAAAAAAGAAACTGCAATAGCACAGGCGAAACAAGAGCAAATAAAACTTGCTTTTGAGGAATGGATATGGAAAGATCCGGAGCGTAGAGAAAGATTAACAAAGTTTTATAATGAAAGATTTAATTCTATAAGACCACGAGAGTATGATGGAAGTCATATCAGTTTTGATGGAATGAATCCAGAAATAACCTTACGAAAACATCAAGTAAATGCAATTGCACGAATACTTTATGGAGGTAATACACTTTTAGCACACGAAGTTGGAGCAGGTAAAACTTTTGAAATGGTTGCTGCTGCAATGGAGTCAAAAAGATTAGGCTTATGTAATAAATCATTATTTGTAGTGCCTAATCATATTGTAGAACAGTTTGGTCAAGAGTTTTTACAACTATATCCGAGTGCAAATGTTTTAGTAACTACAAAGAAAGATTTTGAAACTGCTAATCGTAAAAAGTTTTGTTCAAGAATAGCCACAGGAGATTATGACGCTATCATAATTTCACATTCACAATTTGAGAAAATACCAATGTCAGTTGAAAGACAAGTTGCAATAATCCAAAAGCAAATAGAAGATATAACTTTGGGCATTCAAGATTTAAAAAATAATAATGGCGAAAGATTTTCTATCAAACAAATGGAGAAAACTAAAAAGGGTTTAGAAACAAGACTTGCAAAATTAAATGACACTTCAAGAAAAGATGATGTCGTAACTTTTGAGGAGTTAGGTGTTGATAGAATATTTGTAGATGAAGCCCATTACTATAAAAATCTATTTCTTTACACTAAAATGAGAAATGTCGGTGGTATAGCACAAACAGAAGCACAAAAGTCATCAGATTTATTTATGAAGTGTAGGTATCTTGATGAACTAACTGGTGGTAAAGGTGTCATATTTGCAACTGGAACTCCAATTTCAAACTCTATGGTAGAACTATATACAATGCAAAGATACTTGCAATATGGAGAACTAGAAAAAAGACATCTTCAACAATTTGACGCTTGGGCTTCAACTTTTGGAGAAACTGTAACTGCAATAGAATTAAGTCCAGAGGGAACAGGTTACCGAGCAAAAACAAGGTTTGCCAAGTTCTTTAATTTACCAGAACTAATGGCACTTTTTAAAGAAGTGGCAGACATTCAAACTTCTGAAATGCTTAATCTTCCAGTACCAAAAGCCAACTATCATAATGTGGTTATAGAGCCTAGTGAAATTCAAAAAGAATTAGTAAAAGACTTATCAAAAAGAGCAGAGAAAATAAGAAATAGAATGGTAGATTCATCAGTTGATAATATGCTAAAAATAACTAATGATGGAAGAAAATTAGCACTAGACCAAAGGCTTACAAATGATATGTTAGAAGATTTTGAGCATAGTAAGGTAGCAACTTGTGCTGATAATATTTATAGTATTTGGGATAAAACAAATGATGATAAATCTGCACAATTGGTGTTTTGTGATTTATCAACCCCTCATAATGATGGCAAGTTTAATGTCTATGATGATTTAAAAACAAAACTTATAGATAGAGGCATACCAGAAGAAGAAATTGCTTTTATTCACGACGCAAACACAGACGCAAGGAAGCAAGAATTATTTAATAAAGTAAGGCGAGGACAAGTTAGAGTTCTTATAGGAAGTACACAAAAAATGGGTGCAGGAACTAACTGTCAAGATAGACTTATAGCCTTACACGATTTAGATTGCCCTTGGCGACCAAGTGACTTAATACAAAGGTCAGGAAGAATAATAAGACAAGGAAATAAAAATCCGGAAGTAGATATTTATAGATATGTAACAGAGGGAACTTTTGACGCATACTTATATCAATTAGTGGAAAATAAGCAAAGATTTATTTCACAAATAATGACATCAAAAACTCCTGTGAGGTTTGCAGAAGATATTGATGAAACTGCATTGTCTTATGCTGAAATTAAAGCATTAGCAGCAGGAAATCCAGATATAATTGAAAAAACAGAACTTGATACACAGGTCGCAAAATTAAAATTATTAAAACAAAATTATTTGAGTGAAAAGTATGAATTAGAAGATAAAGTTATTAAATATTATCCAAATGAAATAAAAAGATTAGAAAATAGAATTGAAGATATGAAAGAAGATATTGAGGTATTCAACAATAATAATACTCCAGATAATTCTTTTGAAAAAATGAATATAAAAGGTACAGACTTTACTGAAAGAAAAGAAGCAGGAGAAAAGATTATTGAAATATGTAAGTCTATGACTAATCCAGAACCACTTGAAATTGGAGAGTATAAAGGTTTTAAAATTATATTATCTTTTGATACTATGGACAGAAAGTTCTATGCTAGTATGAAGAATAATTTATCATATAAAACTGAATTAGGTAGTGATCCTAGTGGAAATATAACCCGTATTGATAATGTTTTAAATGGTATTGAAACAAGACTTTCTAGTGTAGAAAACAATCTTGAAGATACCAAAAAGAATTATGAAAGTGCTAAAAAAGAAATTGAAAAGCCTTTCCCACAAGAGGAAGAATTAAAAACAAAGTCAAAGAGATTAGATGAATTAAATATAAAATTAAATCTTAATAACAAAGATAAAGAAATCATTGATGATGGTAATGATATAAGTGATGATAGTCAAGAATGTAAAAAAGAATATGAGAGATAAATCGCACATTTAATTCTAAAAGGCTATTGTGTTAAAATATTCACATCCAAAAAGAAAGGTGATGAATATATGGACTTTGATAAGGAAATGGAGAAGAAATTTGATGACTTATTTTGGTATGTACTTAATGAACAGACACAACAACTAAACAAGGAAAAAGAGTATATGGAACTCAACAGAACTTGCCAAGAAATAACGGGTACAAATAGCAAAATTCAAGCAATAATAGAAAATAACGAATCAGTTTCATTAACAAAAGAAGAAGTAGAATTATTAGTAAAATACTTTACTTCTTGTATTGATAGAATGCTTATTGAACAAAAGAAAATGTTTTATTTAGGAGGAAAATATTTCTACTATCTTATGAAAGAAATGGAATTGGTAAAATAACCAAGGAGAGCGATTTTAGTAAAAACTATCTTCGCTCTTTTTTATTTTATAGAAAGGAAAGTGACATTATGGAAGAAAAAATTAGAGAAGAATTATATTCTAAATTAGAAAGTGAATTTGATTCTTATAAGAAAGAATTAGAAACACTTACTTCAAAGGAAATAATAGATAAATCTTATGAAACTACAATGAAAGAAGAACTAATGTGTTTGTTTTATCCAGAATCACAAAGGTATGATTTAGATGAAATAAAAGCATTAAAAAATGAAAAAAATTCATTGGAAACTTTATATCAAGGTTGGATGGATTCTGACTTAAATATAAATCAATTATTAGAAGATAATACTGATGAAATAATAGCAGAATTAGCAGAAGAATATAAAGCAAAACAATCAAAGAAAAAAGCAAAGGAAAGGTAGGTAATAGTATGGCTTATTATCAACCGGAAGAAATACGAAAAGCAAAAGAAATGGACTTATATACTTATTTGAAAAACTATGAACCAGATGAATTAGTGCATTTTAGTAGAGATACTTATATGACTAGAACACACGATAGTTTAAAAATAAGTAATGGTATGTGGTATTGGTTTTCAAGAGGAATAGGTGGAAAAACTGCGTTAGAATACTTAATTCAAGTTAGAGAATATACTTTTATTCAGGCAGTAGAAACTATTTTAGGATACTCAAATGATAGACCACCTGTTCTATATCAACAACCTAAAAAAGTTCAAAATGTAAGACTTATTTTGCCAAAAAAATCAACTACAACAGATAAAGTTATGAGTTATTTAATTGGTCGTGGAATTGATAAAGATATTATAAGTGAGTGTATAGATAATCGTTTAATATATGAAGATTTACCTAATCATAATGTAGTATTTGTAGGCTATGATAAAAACAAAGTACCAAGATATGCAGGAGTCAGAGCAACAAATAACAGTAGATATATGAAAGACGCTTATGGAAGTCATAAAGCATTTTCTTTTAAATTGGATTCACTAGAAAAGAGTGATACAGTTCATTTATTTGAAAGTGCTATTGATTTATTATCATACGCAACACTTAATAAATTGGAAAATAAAGAATGGTATAATGATAATTTACTTTCACTAGCAGGTGTATATCAACCTGCTAAAAAAATTGATGAAAGTAAGATACCACTAGCATTAAATTATTACCTAAATCAGAATCAAAATATTAAAAAAATATATCTGCATTTTGATAATGATAGTGCAGGAAGAATAGCAACAATGGCACTTAAAACTGTTCTTCCAAAACAATATGAAGTCATTGATGATCCACCTAAAATTGGAAAGGATTTCAATGACTTTTTGTGTGCCAAAGTAGGAATAAATTATAAAAAACGATATGAAAAAGAAAGGTGAAATTATGAAATTTGATTATTTAAAATTAGCAAATATTATTAAAACAAGAAGAAATGAGAAAGGTATTTCAACAAGAAAACTTGCTGAAAAAATTGGTATAAGTCACGCAGAAATATCAAGGTTTGAAAATGGATTAAAGCCAAGTTTTTACTTAATTCCGTTTGTAAAAATGTGTGAGGAATTAGAACTTGATATTGAAGATTTACTAATTGAAGTTGGTTTTTTAAGTGAAATAGAAGATAAAAAATATGAAGTAAAAGTTACAAATGTTAATGAAGATTATTTTGAAATTGAAGCAAGAAATCAAAAAGAAGCAGCATTGATTGTAGCAAAATTTGTAATAGAAAATGAAATTATTGAGATAGATACAACTATACCAATCGAGTTTGAAGTTGAAGAAATTGAAGAAGAACCAGAGAAAGATTTTGAGGAAGATGATGATGAATTAGACGCAGAATCTTTTATGAAAATGCAATGTGAAAATTGCAAACACTATTGTCCTTATTGTGGCAAGTGTTCTCTTGGGGAATAAAACTTATGTCTAGCCAGCACTGAATTTATACTCCCGTATAAATTCGCTTGTGGGGAAATCCCCAATCCCCTTGCTAGACAAAATTGTATATTGAAGAAAGGAAAGTGATAGTAATGAGTGAATTATTATTTTTTGTTTTAGGATTTATCATAGGAGGTCTTGCAATGACCACCTTGATGTGTTGCTTACAAGTAAATCGTATAAGTGAACTGGAAAGACAAATAGTATTAAGAGATAATGAACACGAAGAAGATCCGGAGGTTGTTAAATGCGAAGTCGTAGAATAAAAAAACAAATATGGATTAATGATGAAGAAGAATATATTATGAAGTGTAAGTCACAAGCAGTTGGTATGAATGCCTCTGATTATATTAGACATCTTATTGTAGGCTATAAACCGAAAGAGAAACCGTCAGAGCAATTTTATGAAGAAATAAAAAATATTCGCAACATTGGAAATAATATAAATCAGATAGCCAGAATTGCAAATGCAAAAGGTGTAATAGATGTACCTCATTTAAAAAAAGAAATTGATAAATTAGATGAATTCATTATAGAAATGAAAAATAAATATTTAAGACCAGATAAAGATGAATGAATTTTGTCTGTATTATGGTAAAAAAATAAATTAAATGATATAATTATTATCGTTGGGAGAGAGTAGTAATGTTATCAAACTTAGATTGTTCAATATTAAAAGAATTAGATAGACAAAATATAAAATCAGATGTTATTTCAGTAGTAATGAATAGGCTAGATACTAATGATAAGAAAAATAATTTTCTTTCATTTATGATTGATAACAGAAATGTCCTTATATCTTTAAAAGATATTTTTAGTGAATTAAATATAATTGCTAAATAGTAATTTGTAGAGGAGATATTTATGGAAGATAAACAAGTATTATTTAATAATATAGATAAAGTTCACACTACCGAAATGGGTATTGATAGAATTAAGAAAAATCTTAAATTAGATACTGATGATGTTGTTGAGTATTGTAAGAATAAAGTTTTAGATAAAAATTGTAACATCTATAAACAGGGTAAAAATTGGTATTGTGAAATTGATAATATAAAAATAACAATCAATTCATATAGTTATACAATTATAACAGCACACAAATTAAAGAGGTAAAATAGATGGATTATCAAATAATAGAATTAGAAGAATTTAATGTAATAGGAATAAGGTATGAATTATCAAAATCATTAAGTAATAATGTAAAATTAGCACAAAACCATTGGAAAATATTTAATAGTAAATTAAGAAATAATAAGTTATATTTAGGAAGTAATTGGTGTAAATATGCTTTTATTGAAAAAATAGAAAATAAGATATTTTATTATATATCTATTCCTAAAAAAGATTTTGTACCAAATGATTTTACAGAAAAGATAATTTTGAAAAGTAAATATTTAAGGGTAGAACATATTGGTAATATGAATAAACTAAAAGATACTATCAATTATGTTTATAAAGAAATAATACCTAAAAATAATATTTTAGTAGAAAATAGGCAATTTGTTTATTTTGAAAAATATGATTATAAATTTCATTGGAATAGAGAAGATTCTGTTATTGAGATCTATATTCCGATTAAATAACAAATTACAATATGGAAGTGAGATGAGTTAATGAATATTCACTTTGGATTTTCATATATAGGTTTAATATTTTTACTAATGTTGATGTTACCAAATATTATATGGAGTAAAAATAAGCCTAAAGGCTATGATAAATATGTAAAAAATGAAAATAAAGTATTACTACTATTGGAGTGGCTTGGAGAAATGCTAGTAACCTGTCTGTCATTGATATTTAGTGATTTTAATATAAATAAAATATCAAACTGGTCTAGTATATTGTTAATTGCCTTTATTATAATGATTTTATACGAAATATATTGGATAAGATATTTTAAAAGTAATAAAACAATGAAAGATATGTATAGTAGCTTGTTAGGAATACCAGTTGCAGGAGCTACTTTGCCAGTAGTTGCATTTCTGTTACTAGGTATATATGGTAGAAATATATTTCTTATTATATCAACAATAGTATTAGGAATAGGACATATAGGAATACACTTAAATCATAAAAAAGAATTAGAATAAGAAATTACAATTTTATAGTTATTGATTTATAGTAATTTACCGAAAAGATTGTCAGTAATGACAGTCTTTTTTGTACGACAAGCAGTTA
>HF993328.1 GCA_000433875.1 Firmicutes bacterium CAG:884 | reverse complement strand
TGGAAATGATGAAAAAGAGTACATTAAAAAAATATTTAAACTATAATGTTTAAATATTAAGAATAATTATTAAAAAATTAAGATTTATTAATTTAGATACTTATCTATTGATTTGTTTTATTTAATGAATGTATAATTGATTTAATTGCTAGAGTACTTTATCAATTATTCCATAATTAAGAGCATCTATTGAATTCATATAATTATCACGATCGGTATCTTTTTCAATTATTTTGATATCCTTGTTTGTATTACTTGCAAGTATTTTATTAAGTTTTTCTTTAACTTTTAGAATATGTTCAGCGGCAATTTGAATATCGGTTGCTTGACCATTAGCACCCCCAAGAGGTTGATGAATCATTACTTCACTATTTGGTAAGGCATATCTTTTTCCTTTTTCACCACTGCTTAAAAGAAATGCTGCCATACTAGCACACATACCGATACATATAGTTGATACATCACTTTTTATAAAGTTCATTGTGTCATATATTGCCATACCGGCTGTAACACTACCACCTGGTGAGTTAATATATAAACTGATATCATTATGGTTTAAAGAGTCTAAATACAATAGTTCGCCTATTATAATATTACTTGTATTGTCATCAATTTCACCGCAAAGTAAAACGATACGATCTTTTAATAGGCGAGAATAGATATCATATGCTCTTTCACCGCCAGAACACTTCTCAATAACGCTTGGAATTAAATTCATAATATGCCTCCCAATAATATAATAGGTTAAATATTATAAAATATTCAAAAAAGTATATGACAAAATGTGAAAATTTGATATAATTAGTATAAGGAGGATAACGAATGTCAAAACTAATTACAGTTACCTATAAAGGTAAAGAAGAAAAAAAATATCCTGTTGGTGTTACTTTAAAAGAAATAAGTAAGGATTTTAGTAAGTATTATAAATATCCTGTTTTAATAAGTGAAGTTAATAATAATATTCGTGAATTAAATGAGGAAGTACTTAAAAATATAGATGTTGATTTTTTTGATCGCACAAGTAATGTTGGTTTATCTACATATGGAAGGACTTTACAATTTATTTTGGTTTATGCTTTAAAGAGGATAAATGCACGAGCTAAACTTAGAATTGAAAATTCTATTGATAAAGGTTTTTATTGTGAGGTTAGTGGTATTGAACTTAATAAGCCATTAATTAATGCTTTACAAAAGGAAATGGAAAAAATTGTACTTGAAAAGTGGGAAATTATTAAGTTTAATGTTCGAAGACAAGATGCAATTGAGTATTTTGCTAAAAGAAAAATGGCTGATAAAGTAAATGTTCTTAAATATATATCTAATTCTTATGTTAGTTTATATAGAATTGATGATGTTTATGATTATTTTTATGGTCCACTTGCTGATAATACTTCTTTAATTGATGAGTTTAAATTATCTTATATTAAAGATAAAGGATTTGTTGTAAGTTATCCAACAGAAGCAAATCCAGATATTACACTTGATTATGTTCATCACGAAATGTTATTTAATAAGTTTTGTGAATATGAAAAATGGAATAAGATGCTTGGAACTCAAAATGCATCAGATATTAATAATTATGTAACAAATGGTGATTTTTCAGAATTAATTAATTTATCAGAGACTTTTTATGAGAATCAATTAAGTGATATTGCGAATAAGATTTATGAAAATAAAAAGAATATTAAAATTGTTTTAATTGCGGGACCCTCATCTAGTGGTAAGACAACCACTGCTAAGAAACTTAGTATTTATTTAAAGAGTAGAGGCCTTAAAACACATAGTTTATCAACAGATGATTATTTTGTTGAAAGAGAGCAAACGCCTAAACATAAAGATGGAAGTTATGATTTTGAATGTGTTGAAGCTGTTGATGTTACTTTATTTAATAGAACACTTGTTGATTTACTTAATGGAAAAGAAGTTAATTTGCCAGAGTTTAATTTTATAACTGGTAAGAAAGAGTATAAAGGTAAAACTTTAAAATTAGGTAATGATGATGTTGTTATTGTTGAAGGATTGCATGCGATTAATGAGAAATTAACACCTGCTATTGAACAAAAAAACAAATATAAAATATATATTAGTCCGTTAACGCAGCTTAATATTGATGATCATAATCGTATTCATACGAGTGATATTAGAAAATTAAGAAGAATGGTTAGGGATAATAATTTTAGAGGCTATTCAGCTAGTGACACTTTAAATGCTTGGAAAAGTATTAGACAAGGTGAAGAAAAGTATGTTTTTCCATTTCAAGATGAAGCAGATGTAGTTATTAATTCATCACTTTTATATGAAATTGGAATTCTTAAACTTTATGCGGAACCATTATTATTTTCTGTAAAGGAAGATGAAGGTTGTTATACGGAAGCAATAAGATTAATTAATTTTCTTAGAAACTTTTTAGCGATTCCAAGTGAAAATGTACCAAAAGATTCTGTTTTAAGAGAATTTATTGGTGGTAGTTGCTATTATGAAAAAAATTAAAGGAGAGATAAAATGATAAAAGTTGCAATAAATGGTTTTGGCCGTATTGGAAGATTGGTTTTTAGAATAATGGAAGAGGATCCTAGTTTTGAAGTTGTTGCTATAAATGATTTAACTGATGCTGAACAATTGGCATACTTACTTAAATATGATACTTCACATAGATGCTATAGAACTGATGAAATAAGAGCAGAAGGCAATTATTTGGTTGTTGGTAATCATAGAGTTAGAGTTTATGCTGAGGCAGATCCTAAGAATCTTCCTTGGGGTGAACTTGGTATTGATGAAGTATTTGAATGTACTGGTCGATTTGTTGAAGTTGAAAAGGCATATGCACATATAGATGCTGGGGCTAAAAAAGTAATTATTTCGGCACCTGCTAAAGGTGATTGTAAAACAATAGTTTATAATGTAAATCATAATCTACTTGATGGTAGTGAGAAAGTTATATCTGCTGCATCTTGTACAACTAATTGTTTAGCACCTGTACTTAATATTTTAGATAAAGAGTTTGGAATTGAAAAAGGATTTATGACAACGGTTCACGCTTATACAAATGATCAATCAATTCTTGATATTGCTCATAAGAAAGGTCATATGGCTCGTCGTGGTAGAGCAGGAGCTAGTAATATTGTTCCTTCTTCTACGGGAGCAGCTAAGGCTATTGGTCTTGTTTTACCTTCATTAAAAGGTAAGTTAGATGGTAGCGCGCTTAGAGTTCCTGTTACTACAGGATCAGTTATAGATTTAACTCTTGAACTTAAGAAAAATGTTACAAAAGAAGAAATAAATAAGGCTTTTTATGATAATCAAAATGAAACTATTAAAATAACTGATGATCCAATTGTTTCTAGTGATATAATTGGAAATCATGTTGGAGCTTTAGTTGATTCTTTACTTACAAATGTACTTGAAAATAATGGAAAACAATTAGTAAAAGTAGTTGCCTGGTATGATAATGAAATGGGTTATAGTGCTCAAATGGTAAGAACCGCAAAATATTTAGGAGGCAAGTAGGCCTCTTTTTATGAAAAATAAAGGTTTTACACTCGTTGAATTGATTGCAATAATATTAGTTCTTAGTATTATTCTAACTGTTGGATTTACTACTTTAAGTAATTCACTTGAAAATTCAAACGATCGAAAGTATCAAACGATGATAAAAAACTTGGAAATGGCAACTGAGGAATATGTTAATTTACCAGGAGTATATAGAAAAGTTGATGAAGAATTAAAGGAAGGTAAAAGAGTTACTATTGATATAACGGATTTAGTAAATGCTGAGGTTATAGATCAAATACCAACAAATCCGAAGACTAAAAAAGAAATTACAGGGTATATAATAGTAGAAAAAAATAGCAATAATGAACTTATTTATATTGTTCAAATAGATTAGGTGAGAAAATGGATTTACGCAATTGTGATTTAGAAGGTAAGAAAGTAATAATTAGATGTGATTTTAATGTTCCAATAAAAGATGGAGTTATTAAAGATGATAATAGGATTGTTGAGTCTTTACCAACTATAAAATTAGTAAGAGATAAAAAGGCCAAAATTATATTGATGTCCCATCTTGGGAGAGTAGAAACAGTTCAAGATAAAAGCGGAAAATCTTTGGATGTTGTTGCCAAAAGATTAGAAGAGCTTTTAGGTCAAAAAATTATATTTGTAAATGAAACAAGAGGAAAAAAATTAGAAGATGCAATTAATAGTTTAAATAATGGTGATATATTATTAATGGAAAATACAAGATTTGAAGATGTTGATGGAATGAAAGAATCAAAAAATGATCCGGAACTTGGTTTGTACTGGAGTAAACTTGCGGATTTCTATGTAAATGATGCTTTTGGTACAGCCCATAGAAGTCATGCATCAAATGTTGGTATTGCTTCTCATTTACCTAGTTGTTTTGGATTACTTGTTCAAAAGGAACTTGATTGTTTGAAAAAAGCAATTGATAATCCAGATAGACCACTTACAGTTATTGTTGGTGGTTCAAAGGTAACTGATAAAATAATGGTTTTAGAAAACTTGGTTAAAAAAGCTGATTATATTTTAATTGGTGGAGGAATGGCTTATACTTTTTTGAAGGCAAAAGGATATAATGTTGGTTCATCTTTATTGGATGAAGAAAAAATAGATTTTTGCAAAAAAATATTAAATATGAGCGATAAAATTGTTTTACCAGTTGATAGTTTAGTTGCGAAAGAAATCAATGAGGATGCTAAGATTGTTGTTAAAGACAATGATAAATTTGATGATAATGATATTGGACTTGATATTGGACCAAAGACAGTTCAACTTTTCAAAACATATTTAGAAAAGAGTAAGACAATTATATGGAATGGTCCTGTTGGCTATTTTGAAATACCAGCATTTGCAACCGGTACGAATGAACTTGCTAAAATAATAACAAGTTTAAATGTTACATCTATTGTTGGTGGCGGAGATACAGCGGCTGCTTTAATAAGTATGGGATATAAAGATAAATTTACTCATATTTCTACTGGTGGTGGCGCTTCACTTGAACTTTTAGAAGGAAAAGAATTGCCTGGAATAAAGGTAATAGAAAGTAAGTATGAAACTGATTGTCGGTAATTTAAAGATGTATTTTGATGGATCAGAAATAAAAAATTATCTTGATAATTTAATTAGAGATGATAATGTTGTTGTTTGTCCGTCATCTATACATATTCCATATTTTTTGAATAAAAATATTAATGTTGGTTTACAAGATGTTAGCATGTATGAAAAGGGATCTTTTACAGGTGAAGTATCAGCTTTACAAGGTGTGAATATTGGTGTTACATATGCTTTAATTGGTCATTATGAAACAAGAAAATATAATGATAATAAAATCATTAATTTAAAAATTAAAAATGCTTTAAAACATAATATGAATGTTATGTTATGTGTTGGCGAAACATTGGATGAAAAAAACAATAATTTAACTTTAGATGTAATAAAAAAACAATTAGATGAATGTTTAGATGGTATTAATGGTAAAGTTATTATTGTATATGAACCTATTTGGTCTATTGGAAGTGGACTTATTCCAACTAATGAGGAAATAAAAAATATAACTAATTTTATTAAAGAAAACTATAATTATAAAGTATTATATGGAGGTAGTGTTAATTTACAAAACATTGATACTTTAAATAAAATATCTAATATAGATGGATTTTTAGTTGGGTTTTCTGCTAGTAAAGTAGATGAGTTTAATGAGATTATAAAAGAAGTTAACAAAATCTGATGTTTTTCAACAGGATTCGACAAAACTAGATAATTTATCCCCCTAGATTTATACGAAAAATGTAGTATAATTAAATAGTAGAGTTGAAAGGAAATAAAATGGAAAAAGATACAATTAAAGTACTTATTATTGATGATAACGTAAGTTTAATTCAAATGGTAAAGGAATATTTTAAGGATAGTAGTAAGATTAAAGTAGTACTTGAATCATATGATGGAAAAGATGGAATTGAGGTTATTGATTCTAAGAAAGATGAGTATGATGTAATTGTTTTGGATTTAATAATGCCTAAAAAAGATGGTATGTATGTTTTAAAAGAAATGAGAAGTCGTGGGATTGATAAGAAAGTTATAGTTGCAACTAGTTATAATGCTGGTGAAGTAATAAGAGAAGTAGCTGAATATGGTGTTAATTATTTAATACTTAAACCGTTTGATTTAGAAGATTTAGAAAAGAGAATAATTGAAGTTTGTTCTAAAAAGAAGGAAAGTAAAACAATTGATTTTGAAACTCATAATTTGCAAGTTTCAATTACAAAGATGCTTCATGAGCTTGGTATTCCATCTCATATAAAAGGGTATCAATTTTTAAGAGATGCGATTAATATTGTATTTGATAGACCAGATGTTATTGGTGGAATTACTAAAGAATTATATCCAGAACTGGCTGGTAAATATGATACAACTGTTTCAAGAGTTGAAAGAGCAATTAGACATGCAATTGAAGTTAGTTGGAATAGAGGTTCGTGGGATATGATGGAAGAATTGTTTGGTCATAGTGTTGATATTGATAAAGCTAAGCCAACTAATTCAGAGTTTATTGTAACATTAGCTGATAAATTAAGAATGGATTTCCATAGAATTGCTGTATAAAAATAAGACAAGGTAAAACTTGTTTTTTTATAAATATAAGTAGTTATTTGTTTATATAAATTAATAATTTTAAATTTTAAATGTTTCTAGCTTGGAAATTAAGGTTACTAAAACCTTTTAAAATATAATACAAATTAATAATAAATATTACAAAAAATTTTAAAAATGCTTAATTATAAAATAGAAAATATATATCCAAAAAATTTTATGGTTTCTATATTATCAAAGAATGGAAAATATTAATTCTTAAAAATATAATTTTATAGCAAAAAGAAAGTAAAGGTGATTGATATGGGGTTATTAACAATTAATTTTAAACAAATATATGAAACAAATGAAAAAAATAATATAGAGTGGGTATTGATTATTTACGATATTTCTGCAAATCATTATGTTGGAATGCCTGTATATTCAAATGAAAAAAAAGGCTGTATTTATTGTAGTTCTATAAAAAAATACGTAGATGTAAATAAAATAGCTGATTATAATCGTTCAAAAATGAGTAGGTGTATATATGAGAAAGGAGAACCAATCAAACTATCTTCAAAGGATTTTTATAATATACTTTGTGAATGTAAAAAATCTTTAATTCAATTTTTAGATAAAAATGTTAAAAGTGACATTGATGGCGTTAACTATATAAAATGGTGTAGGGATAAATATATTATTAATCAAAAAAATGTAGATACAGATGAATTAATTCAAAATGCAATTTATTGGGTTGATTTTGGAATTGGCGTTGGTAGTGAACTTAGAAAGTTAAGACCAGCAATTTTATGGAGACCAACAGGTGATAAAAAATTATGGACAATGATTCCATTGACAACAAAAAGAAGAACTGATAAGTATTATTTTCATTATGATTTGGAATGTTTAAATGAAGGAACTGCAAAAATAGAAAATATGATGAATTTATGTTCTAAAAGAATAGTTGCACCATATTTTTCAAAAGATAGGTTAGCAATATTAACAAAAAAAGATTATTGTGAAATTAATAAAGCAATATCTAAGTATTATTTATTTAAATAATGTTTAAAATAATTTTTATTAAAAATGTAATGAAAAATATTGACAAACTAACAATATAATTATATAATTTAGTTACATTTAATTAATGCATATATGTTTATTCATATGTGGAAGAAGTTTGTTCAAAAACTAGCGTAAGCTAGTTTTTGCTTTATAAGTGAATAAAAAAATAATTTTTGAATATAATATTAGTACATTTAATTAGTGCACATTATGTGGTTTTTCGCTTTTTAAGTGCGCCTCTTTAAAGAGGCTTTTATATTTTTATATTTAAAAATCGTACTATATAGCAACAATTAATTTTAATTATAAAAATATTTTTCATAAAAATATTCAAAATGTGTAGTTGTAAATGATGTGAGACCAAATTT
>HF993327.1:8872-13515 GCA_000433875.1 Firmicutes bacterium CAG:884 | reverse complement strand
TCTTCTATTATTTTTAGATCAGGGTTTTCAATTGTAAAATACATGACCACAATAACTATTGTTAATGAAAAATTAATTAAAAATAATTCAGGTAGCACTTTTTGAATAACCATAGAAGCAATTACCATTAAAGTTATTAAAAAAATTGGTGTATATTTCTTTATGTTTTTTAAATTATTAAATGCTAAAATTAATGACAAGATTAAAGAAACAGTTATAACAAAATATGTAAAATTAACACCTATACCTATAGGATATATAACATTTTTCATTATTTTAAAATTAATTGGCAAAACAACAGCACCAAACGAACATATAATAAATGCAATCGCAATAAAAATATTATTTATTTTAAATATCTTTTTTTCTGAAACAGAATACGTATACTTAAAAAATAGTGTTGCCCACAATATAAAATAAACTAACATAGTACGTGCCAAAGACTTATATATTAATGAGTTGACTTCCATTCCCTGCTTATATAAACTAAATCCAACAATATCCAATATCGTTCCCAAAAAAGTTAAAACAAGTAATATACTATACATTTTTGTTTCAATATTTTTAGAATTATCTTTTGAAAAAAATATTATAATAAAAATAAATAAAAAAATTATACTTGATATTGAAAAATATATTCCCATAAATACACCTCTATTATTCTCAATATAATCTTACCATAAATAAAATAAATAGTCCATAACATAGCAAAACAAAAGTACAAGTTTGTACTTGTACTACTTTGTTAAACAAAACTATTTTGTTAATTTCTTTATCTTTATATCTTTTTCTTGTAATGGTTTTGGATCCAATTTTCCACTTGCAGTTCTAGGTAGTGGTTCATCATAAAACTCATAATATCTTGCCATACTACTTTCACCCAAAGTTGATTTAATCAAATTATCAATTTTTTTCTCCAAACTCTTAACATTACAATTTTTATCTCTTAACACAATATGATATTTTGGTACGTATTGTAATTCATTATCTTCTACCTTTGTTACAATAGCTTCTTCTATTTCTGGTATTTCACTTAACTTATCTTCTATTTGCTGTGGATATATATTTTCTATACCACAAACGAAACATCTTTTTAATCTATCAATGTATTCTATCTCGCCTTTTTCATTTAGCTTAACAATATCACCAGTAACTAACCATTTTTGATTATTCTTAACAATAAAAGCCTTAGAATTCTCTTCTTCATTATTATGATAACCAATCATCATCCCAGGACCAGTCACACATAATAACCCCTTCTCACCAATACCTAATTCTTCGTGTGTATTTGGATCAATTACCATTTGATTATTAAAAGGAATTATCGTTCCAACAACATGATCAGAACTTTTCTTACCTTTTTTTACAGCAACAGGAGCCCACATTTCTGTCATACCTAAACCATTCCATAAATTATCAGATGCACCCAATTCTTCTAATAACATATTCATTACAAGTTCAGTAAACATTTTTAATTGTTCACCACCAGATACAGCCATTTTTAAGAAATCTAATGATAATTTTTCTCTGTTACAATTTTCAAGTATTTTTTTTAATTGATTCAAATATTCTATATAACTTTCGTTTTTACTAAGTGTAAAATCAATTTTTTTAAAATTAGGATCAATTTCTTTAAATACATCATTTATAAAATGTTCCCATTGTATAGGACCAGCAAATGCACCTGCTGGTTTAATTTTATATAATTCATCTTTAAAAAACTCAGGTAATCCTTTAAGTGTTAATCCAACTTCTAAATTTTTGCACAACGCATAGTGAAGTGATAATTTTCCAAACGCAATAAATTGAGGTAAATTACCCATAAAAACATCCCCAGGTTTCAATTCAGTAACAAAGTCAAGTGAACGTGCAACACAATTTATACCATTACTATCAAGTTCAACGCCTTTATGAATACCACTACTTCCACCAGTAAACATTATGTCACTTATTTGACCACTTTTATATGGCGGATATATTACATCTTTAAAATCTTTTCCATCCTTTAAAACATACTTTAATTTTCTATCAACTTTAAAAACATTATTACCATCTATAAATGATTTTAAATTATATAATACTTTCATTTTCTTATCATTTATTGACATTGTTAAAGGAAAAGTTATTACATCAATACCATCTAATGCTTTTGCCTTTTTTAATTTACCATAAGCATCTTTAATTCCAATAAACATTTTAGGCTTTACCATTTCTAAATCTTTAATCATCATATACTCATTAGAAAAAGGATTAATAGGACAATTGATCGCACCTAATTTATTTAAAGCATATGATATATATATTGCTTCAGGTGTATTTAATGTTGATGTAACAATAACATCATTTTCACGAACACCTCTTTTATAAAAACTCCTTGCATACTCATCAACAATTGTATGAAAATCAGCATAAGTAATTTCTTGATTTTCAAACCTTATTGCAACATTTTCCATATAATTTTTATTTCTTTCATATAAAAAATTATAAGATGTGTCATTCGGTAAAGTTACATTTTTAAACTCTGAACCAAATAACTTTTCATTCAAACCCATTTCTGATGGTTTCATTATACTCACTCCTCTTTTTATGGCTTTATTATACTCACAATAACAATTTATGTCAAATAAATATAATATCATTAAAATACTTTCAACAATCTAATAATTTATAATCTAGTTTTAATAAAAAAGAAAACCATCTAGATTTTCTTTTGCCAATTTTCGTGCATATACTTTTTAAAATTATACTTTTCATCTTCTAATCTTTTTACCAAAACAGGTGCGAATATATACGCATTATCTTTTGTAATTTCAACATTATCCAAACTTTCCCTTATATCCTGTTGTGATGGAAAATCTTTATAAACTGTCAATTCTTCATCCCACACATCTCTTGTCCAATTTACTCGCATATATTCGTTTTTTCTTTCTTCCATAAAATCATATCTAGCATTTAAAGATAACTCATTTCTTTTAATAGGAGTTGAATATTTTTCAATTTGCTCATACATCATAGTTGCCATTATATCTCTTAATTCTCGCAAAGCTTCCTTCTTATCTAAATTAGATATATCAAATGGTTCATCATATTTTATATATATTTTTTTGGAATTATGCTCATTAAATGTTGATATTGGTACTATTGGAATTCCTGTTTCTTTAGAAAGTATATATGGACCAGCAAATAATTTTTGTACTAACAAGTTTTCTGTATTATTCCATCCACCTTCTGGAAATATTAAAATACTACTTCCTGATTCCAAAATTCTTAACATTTTTTTAATAGAATCTTTTCGACTATTTGAATCCATTCTATCAACATAAATCATCCCATTCGCCCAAGCAGCATACATAGTTGGATTATGCTCTAATTGATCAGTTGTTCCAATTAAAACATATGCATTTCTATCAAGTGTTGCAAGTGCACTTATTATATCTTCATCAAAAGAGTGAGTAGATGCGAAGATATAAGGCTTATTCTTTTCAAGCATAGGATATCTCTCTAATACTATTTCTCTTTTAGTCGCACATTTTAAAACTAACTTAAATGGTTTTTGTAATTTTCTTCTAATCTTTATTCCTACATCAGAAGTAAAATCTTCAACATTTGCATATTTATATTTTTCTAAACCTATATTTTTCAAATCAACTTCACTCCTCTTTTTATGGCTTTATTATACCCACAATAACAATTTATGTCAAATAAAAGAAGCCCTTAAGCTTCTCCTAATTCATATAAATAGTAATCAAACATTCTTCCCTCAAACCTTTGTCTTTCGTGCGCAACTAATTTATAAGTTGTACCAATCGATTCCGTCTTCGGAAAGTCTTCAACACCCTTAGTAACATATATTACAAAATCAACCTCTTTATTATCAATATATTTATTAAGTTCATCAACATTTTCAGGATATTTTTTATATTTAAAATTTAACTTCTCAAAATATCTCGTATTCGGTACAATACCAGTAGTTGTATAAAATCCCATATCTAAGTAGCCATAATTTAAAATTGTTGGATTCTTCTTTTTCATTATTATATCCTTAAATTTATATTGAACCAAATCCTTTTGTTTAACCTTCATAAAATGAGTATTTGGACTCACAAAATAAGTCAAAACAAGAATAACAATCATATATGGAATTAACATATACTTATTTAACTTTAATTTAGATAATAAACCACCTAAATAAATTAAAGTAAATATCATAAATATAAGGATTGGAAGTATATAATATATAAAATATATTCCTCCAATATATACAAATAAGATTGAACAAACAATAGATACAGTTATAACTACCTTTTCTCTTCCATTTACCCTCTTACTAAAAAGTGGTAACAAAAGTAAAGCAAATATAATTGTAATATATAATTTATTCGCATATAAATTCTTATTAAAACAAATAAAACAATTAATTAATTTTACAAATATATTAACCTTTGTTTTAGTATAAGAAAATAAATTAGTAAAAATATAAACATTAAAGAAATCCTTAATTGCATTATTCAAACCAAAATATATAAGCCAAGGTATAATAGCTGTAAACATACCGGCTAAATATACAAACGGAGATATAAAAGCTTTTTTATAATTTTTTTCTTTGAGTAAAGATATAAATAAACATACCATAAAAGCAAAAT
>HF993327.1:0-8799 GCA_000433875.1 Firmicutes bacterium CAG:884 | reverse complement strand
CAAACCAGCCATTATACCAACTATATATATTTTTTTATAACTTATCTCATTAGATCTTGCATACTTTATAAGTTCATACAAACCATACATCATCATTGGAAAACAAAACTCCTCGCAACTTGAACCATGTCTAAATGATATAGCCGTATAAAGTAAAAATGCAAATAAAGGTAATATTATATAACTATATTTTTCTTCCAAATATAAATTAATTATTTTATGAGTCAAATATAAAAATATTGTACTAGATATAACCTCTAAAACAAAAACTCCTAAAAACGATGTATTAGATATTAAATAGCCAATTCCATATATCAAATATAAAAACGGTCCCTTTTGTTCAAACAAATCCTTAAATATTATCTTACCATTAAATAAACCCTTTCCCATCGTAAAGAAAGCATTAGCATCACACCAATCATTAAACGGATAAAGCGGTGATGATTTTGATGCCAGTAAAAGAACTAATAATGATACTATAAAACAATAGATTATTATTTTTTTGTTTCTCATTTCACTCACCTATACTAATTCTATCACACTATTTGACAAAATTCTACATATTTAATTTACATATGTAAAGTTTGGCTTTGTTATATCTATAAACAATAATAAATAAGATAAAGATAAAGTAAAACCACCAATAACATCTGTTGGATAATGAACCCCTAAATAGATTCTACTTATACCAATTAAAACAATTAAAACAGAAAGTAAACCAACAATTAAACCCTTATACTTTATATTACTTTTATATACTAGATATATTAAAAAGCCATAAAAAGCCATACTAACCATCGAATGTCCACTCGGAAAGCTATAACCAGATTCTTCAATAATCGAATCAATTGGTCTTCCCCTTTGAAACACATTTTTTAACAATTGATTTAATAATGTAGTAACTATTACATTTATTAATATTAATATTTTATTTCTTTTACCCTTTACAACAATTATTAACAAAACTGTTAATAAAATTATTGATAAAGCACTACCTAAAAAAGTTATTATTTTCATAATATTCGTTAATATATCACTCTTATATTTAAATAAATTAATTATATAATTATCAAAATATTTATTATCATTTGTTATTAATATTACCGTTACCAAAAACAATATAAAAGATATTATACATACAATTCTTCTCTTCATACTCGCACCTCTACTTTATTGTATCATTTTTATTTGAGAAAAAAAAGGCTTATTGCCTTAATATATGTATACACCATTTATCTTTTCTTCCATAGCCTCAGTCAAATCATCAATTTCCCAAGTACCATTCTGTTTTGTCAAACTAAATGTTAATGTATACTTAACTCTTTCTTTTTCTTTCGCTAATTCATCTAATTGATATGATAGAAACTTACTTTCATTATATACTCCATTATCAGTAAACTCATCCCTATGATCATTTAAGTAACTTTCCGTTTCTGTCAAACTTTTTCCATAATTAGTTACTTCTATTTGAACAGTTACATAAGCTTTATTGCCATCAATTGTTTCTTCTTTTATTTCATAAATTAATGATTTATATTGTTTTTTCATTAATTCTTTATACTTTTCCTTTTGCTCGCTTGTATAATTTGTTTTATTTATCATACCATCTAAATCAGAAATTACATCTTTATGTAATATTTGATAATTAGATAAAAACTGTTCTATTTTTTTGGTTGGTGTATTATTTAATTCACATCCTACTAACAAAAAAACACTCAATATTACTAGTAATTTTTTCATACTTTTCCTCCTAGCAATATTATGAGCATTTTAATTTTTTTTATACATTTTTTAAAATTCACAGTTTCCTGGTGTTCTTGGATATGCTATTACATCTCTTATATTATCAACACCAGTTAAATAAATTAATAACCTTTCAAATCCCATTCCAAATCCTGAATGAACACAAGTTCCATATTTTCTTAAATTCAAATACCATCCCAAACCATTTTTATCCATTCCAAGTTCATCCATTCTTTGAACAAGTTTTTCATAAGATTCTTCTCTTTGAGAGCCACCCATTAATTCACCAGCACCTGGAACTTCCAAATCAACAGCAGCAACAGTCTTGCCATCATCATTTTGCTTCATATAAAATGCTTTTATATCTTTTGGCCAATCAGTTACAAATACTGGACCATCAAAATATTCAGTTATATATTTTTCGTGTTCCTTAGCAATATCTTCACCTTGTTTTGGCTCAAATTCCCATTTAACATCAGCATTTCTTAATACTTCAATTAAATCATGATGGGTTATACGAGCAAATTTAGAATTAACTAATTTATTTAATTTGTTTAATAATCCCTTTTCTACAAATGAATCAAAAAACTCCATTTCATCTTTACAATTGTCTAACACATACTTTACAACATACTTAAGCATTTCTTCCATTATTTCCATATCACCATTTAGATCACAAAAAGCTATTTCTGGTTCAATCATCCAAAATTCACTTGCATGTGTTTTAGTATTTGAGTTTTCAGCTCTAAATGTAGGACCAAATGTATATGTTTTCTTATAAGCAGTTGCAAATGTTTCTGCTTGTAATTGACCAGATACAGTTAAAGAAGCCATTTTACCAAAGAAATCTTTACTATAATCAACTTTACCATCTTTTGCAATTCTATTTAAATCAAGTGTAGTTACTTGGAACATTTCGCCAGCCCCTTCACAATCACTAGCTGTAATTAATGGTGCATTAAAATACACATAATTTCTTTCTTGAAAATATTTATGAATTGCATAAGCAGCAACACTTCTTACTCTAAACACAGCTTGAAATAAGTTAACTCTTGGTCTTAAATATGCTTGTTCTCTTAAAAACTCACGTGTATGTCTCTTTGGTTGCATTGGATAATCTTCTGGACAATCTCCAAGTAATTCAATATTATCAACTTTCATTTCAAAATCTTGTCCACTACCTTCTGATTTAACAATAGTACCAATTGCTTTAATAGCAGAACCTATATGCAATTTAGTTATTGCATCAAAGTTCGCAAGTGAACTACTATATACTAATTGAACATGTTTAAAATATGTTCCATCAGAAAAATCAATAAATCCAAAATCTTTTTGCTTACGATGATTTTTTATCCATCCTTCTAATACTACTTCTTTTCCTAAATATTCTTCGATTTTCAAATATAAATCTTTGACATCCATTTTCTATTCCTCCTTTAACAAAAAAAGTTAATGATTAAAGAGGCGTATTACCGCGGTACCACTCTTCTTATCATTAACTGATATCTCATTTACTATAACGGATTTACCCGCCCTTTCCTACTATTTTCAAAAAGGGGATTCAGTGTTGTTATTCATATTTCACTTAGTGCTAGTTCCCACCATTCCTAGCTCTCTTTAACCAGTAATAAATATTACTCCTCACTTCATAATCGATGATTTAATTATATAACATTTAAAATATTTGTCAAGTATGTTTATTCACTTAATCTTCGAAAAATCAAATATTTCTATTTGATTATTTCATACTAGCAATCAATGTAAAAAACTCGAACATCTTACCTGACCTATCAGTCCATTCCTTCAATTCTTTTTCAAGCCTCATTTTAACATCAACATCTTTAGGTTTCTCATTATATAACTCATAATATAAATACTCAAGTTCTTCCTTAGAACTGCTCTTTAATTTAGATTTCAAATACTCAGTCTTTTTAAGCTCTAACTTTGTCTTAAGTTCACGCCTATTTTTTTTCTTATCTTTAACATAATCAATATCAGTATACGGTATCATTTCTTCATTCTCAATCGTTTCTAACTCCTCAGATATAAGCATCTTTGAATATCTACATATTCTACCCTTACTATCTAATTTAATCGCAATTACCCTTTCCTCATTACAAAAAATACAAGCATATTCTATAGGTTTAGAAGCTCTATTCAAATATATCTCTGTTTTATTTCTTATTTTTGAAATAAAATCCTGACCAATTATTATATTATAATTATAAATATCATCTATTACACTAGATTTAACCTTAAAAAGAGGTATCTTCTTTATATGGTATATATTATCATTCAAATCCCACTCATAATGATCATAAATCACACTATCGTAATTTAAAAGTACATCATATATATAATTCATTTGTTCCTCCCATTATCTATATTTTAAGATTTACAATATCTTAATATTTATACTCTATACTTTAATTTTATTTTGTTTATCAATAAATATTTCTATTTTGTACATAATAATTTTGGTGACTTAAATGATTAGACTAGGATATGCCTGTATTTGTAACGGAATTAACGACCATATGCATATTATTACTTATACAAACTACTTAAAAGATAATACACTCTTAGAAGGAATTATTAAAAAAAACTTTGAAGTATTAAAAGAAATACTAATTTATAATAATAAAAACAATATTCATTTTTATAGACTATCATCAAACTTTATTCCGTGTGCGACTATTATAGAATATGATTACCCAAATATATTTAAAAATGAATTTAAAGAAACATCTAAACTAATAAAAGGAAGACTTGATATGCACTTAAGTGAATACTGCATCTTAAACAGCACAAATAAAGAAGTCGTAAAAAGAAGTATTGATGAAATAAAATATCATTATAAATTACTAAAAGCATTCAAAGTAAAACCAAATCTCGTAATTCATATCGGAAGTAAAAGTTTCGGCAAAGGAAACTCTATAAAAAGATTTATAAATAATTTTAGTAAACTACCAAAGTACCTAAAAGAATCATTAATAATAGAAAATGATGACAAAGTATTTAATGTTGAAGACACACTAAATTTATGTAAACAAATAAATAGACCAATGGTACTAGATGTCCATCACCACAATTGTAATAAAACAAAAAACGATCTATCATTTTATTTAGAAGACATCTTTAACACTTGGAATGAAACACCTAAAATACACTTTTCATCACCCAAAAACAAAAAAGATTTTCGTGCACATAATGACTATATTAATAGTGATGATTTCATTAGTTTCATAAAATCAATTAATAGAGATATTGATATAATGTTAGAAGCCAAAGCAAAAGATGATGCCCTATTTAGATTAATAAGAGAGCTAAAATATAAAACTAACTATACATTTATAGATGAAACAACCATAAAAAAAGATCTATAAAGATCTTATTCTACATTAACGCCTTTTTTAAAAGTAAATACATTAATTAAATTAATACCAATTATAACTAAAATATAAACAACAATAATTATAAATAACAATTCCTTTAATACACCAACACTTAATATTTGATTAGTCTTAAATATCTGCATTATACCCTTATTAGTTAAACCAACTAAATATACTGAACCAAGAACAATTAATTGTGCACATACATAAGTTATAAAACCAAATAAAATAGAATACAACATTTTGTTGTTATTTTTTCTATGTCCAAATAATAAACCTGTAATTCCAGATACCAATAAAGTAAATAATTCAACAGTAATAACTGTCAAAAACAAAACAATTAAACCAAATATCGAAATATCATATATTCCTGAAATATACGCTAAAGAACTACTTATATATTCATACAAATCCTTAGAATAACAAGCTACAAACAAAGATATAAATATTACTAACATACTAGTAAGCATAGTTATAATTGAAGAAAGTATTTTTGATAAATAAATTGTTTCTTTCTTTACAGGTAAAGTATGAGTTAAATATGATTCATCACCATATACATTACTCTTAAACCTAACCCATGAACGCATAAGTGTATTTACAATTATATTTACAACAAAAGCAATTACAGTTCCATATAAAATTTTATTAATAACCAAAATTGCAAGTGAAGGATTATCCATAGTTGTAATCCTTGTTAATATAGATACAATTATTGATATTACATAAAATATTATTAAAACCTTATATTTGTAAATCAAATCATATTTTAATAATTTCTTTAACATTTAAACATCCTCCTAAATATCTCATCAATTCCGGCATTTTCTTTTTCTCTTAATTTATCAGCCTCACTAGTTAATATAATTTTACCATTATCAATAAAAATTACATCATCAAGTATTCTCTCTATATCTGATATCAAATGCGTAGAAATTATAATACTAGCATTCTCATTAAAATTAGTTAAAATTGTATCAAGTATATAATCTCTCGTAGCCGGATCAACACCACCAAGTGGTTCATCAAGTATATAAAGCTTAGCCTTTCTACTCATTACTAATACTAATTGAACCTTCTCTTGCATTCCCTTACTCATTTTAGACAACTTTTGTTCTTCATCTAAACCTAAATCCTTTAATAATTTGTGAGCCTTTTTTGAATCAAAATTATCATAAAATTCCTCAAAAAAATGTACAACTTCTCTAACCTTCATTGACTTATCTAAATAAGTTCTCTCTGGAAGATAAGATATATCCTTTTTACTTTCAACACCAATTTTCTTACCATTAACAAGTATCTCCCCACTATCAACAGTTAATAAATCATTTATAAGTTTAATAAGTGTTGATTTTCCCGTTCCATTCTTACCAAGTAAACCAACTATTCTTCCTTCATTAATAGTAAAACTAATATTTTTCAAAACCTTTTTTTTACCATAACTCTTAGACAAGTTTTCTACTTTTAATAATTCCATTATTATTCCTCACTTTCCCTAATTTTATTTATTATTTCCTCTTCACTATACCCTAAACTTTTCATATTTTTTACATAATTATAAGTTAAACTATCAGCATATTTATTTTTAAACTCATTTATTAATTTAATATCATTAGTAATAAACTTACCATTTGTCCTTTCAGTATATATAAGTTTCATACTTTCAAGTTCACTTAAAGCCTTTTGCATCGTATTAGGATTAACTTTATTTATAAGTGCAAGATCACGCACAGAAGCAATTCTTTCATTTGGTTTTAAAGTACCAGATATAATACTCTTTTTAAGTTCTTCAACCAACTGAATATATATCGGGGTATTGTTATCGAAATTCATTGTATCACTTCCTTAATACAATAATACAATACATTATATAAAATGTCAATATACTTTTATGATTTTTATTGATTTATTTTATATAATCATTTATTATATCTTTGAGGGATAATTATGAATGAAAAAAATATAATTGATTATTATAATAAATTTAACGAAAATAAAAGACTAACTAGAAGACACGGAATCGTAGAATATACAACATCAATGAAATATATATTAAAATATTTAAAAAAAAATAAAAAACCCCAAAATCATTGATATTGGAGCTGGAACTGGAAAATATTCTATTGAACTAGCCAATATGGGCTACGATGTAACAGCAATCGAATTAGTCAAACATAATCTTATGACTTTAAAAGATAATTCATCAAAAGTTAAAGCATATTTAGGAAACGCCCTAGATTTAAGTAAGTTCAAAGATAATACCTTTGACAGTACTCTTCTATTTGGACCTATGTATCATTTAATTTCTAACGAAAACAAAATAAAAGCATTAAAAGAAGCAAAAAGAATAACCAAAAAAGACGGCTATATATTTATAAGTTACTATATGAATGAATATGCCATTATTAAACACGGATTTATGGAAAAAAATATTAAAGAAAGTATTAAAGAAAATCTTATTGACAAAAGCTTTCATATTACACCCAAACAAGAAGATCTCTATAGTATGGTTAGACTAGAAGATATAAATTATTATAAAAAAGAAGCAAACCTAAAAAGAATAAAAATCCTTGCGCAAGATGGACCAAGTGATTATATCAGAAAATATATCAATGATTTAGATGATGAAGAATTTGACCTATACATAAAATACCACCTAGCAACTTGTGAAAGGAAAGAATTACTAGGAGCATCATCACATATTTTAGACATATTAAAAAAATAAGTGCTATTGAAAAATTATTATTTTTTTAGGCAGTCCTTTTAAGTAAAACCACATATTTTTCATACTGCTTGCAACTTTTTCATTTCTTCATCATTAAATACCTTCATATTTTTTGTTCTATCAACAATATTCTTAATAAAACTAATATCATTAGTATTTATAATTTTATCAATTAATCTATTTATATTTAAATCTTCCTTTACAGCACTAACAAGTTCAACCAAATAATAAGCATCTCTTTTATCAAGAAAATAATTTTCAATTTCTGTAAAATCCTTACCCCTACGGTTATAATTCATCGCTAAACGCCACAAAGATTCTCTTTCATCTTTTTCTATAGCAAGCTTTACTAAAACATCAAAATATTCTTGCGAAATATTTGGTGGCAAAGGAACTGAAATATATTGTGTTATAAACTCTAAAAGTTCATAATCACTCATACACATACAATACTTACTATATAACGGAAAATCAACTAAAATATCAAAAATTTTCTCATAACGAGGACCACAATCTTTAACTTTTTCTTTTTCTCTCAATAAACTATTATATTTTTTACTAATAAAATCATATGCCTTACTATCCTTACAATTATCTAAATTATTACCAAAAGTTTGAATCATCTGATCAAGCATTTCAATTCTTTTCTTTTCAGCCTCATCTAACTCATTAGGTATAGTTTCCACAACGTTTTTAATTTCATTTATAAGATTATCAATCTGCTTATTTTCTTCTTCAGAAAACCTAGAACTATCAATATTTTCTAAAAAATCAATTAAATCTTCACTATTAATAAACCTATTAACATAACGATAAACAATATTTACTAAATCCATAAATTACCTCCTAATTTACAAAAATTATAACAAAAAAACTTGAACTTATACAAGTCCAAGTTAATTCCCATAAATGGTGCCTAAGACCGGACTTGAACCG
>HF993326.1 GCA_000433875.1 Firmicutes bacterium CAG:884 | reverse complement strand
TGTGTAGTTGTAAATGATGTGAGACCAAATTTGTAAAAAAATTAAAGCAATATGATACAATCAATTTAGTTATTGTTGAATATTGTTTTTTTAGGTACTTCCAAGTAATTAAATGATTTTAATTATTTGGAAGTAGCAGTAGAAGCGTTAGCTTCTATAATTTGCTTTCTTTTTTCAATTGGTGAAATCCAATTAAGAACTTGCATTGGGATGTTGTTGCTTCTTTTTAAATAAGCTTTCATTTGTTTCATTAAATCTTCATAAGAATAAAAAGATAGAAAATTATAAAATCTATTTTGATCATTACGATGACTTCGTTCAACTTTACCATTATGTCTTGGTGTTCTTGGTCTAATTAATTGATGTTTAATTCCTAAATCATTCAATAGATTATCAAGAGGATGAATCCTTTCGGTTTCTTTTATATGTGTGAATTCAGCTCCATTATCAGTTTGAATTATCTGAGGCTTATAGCCAAAATAAACAATTGCTCTCTTAACAAAATCAATGGTAGAATATGATGATTGTTCTTTATAAGGATAAATAAATCTTTCTCTAGAAGCCTCATCTATTACAGTATATTGATAAAACTTTTGTCCATCTGTACCAACATAGCAAGTTTTAGGAATGTATTTAACATCCATTTGCCATTTTACACCAATATTAGTTGGCGTATCATATGGTTTAGGGATATATTTCTTTTTATTTTCTTTATTAGCATAAATACCTAATTTTCTCATAACTCTAAATAGAGATGCAGCATGTCTCGAATATCCTTTCTCAACTCTTAATTTCCCATATAATTCGCATAAAGAAATATTAGGATTTCTTTTCATATAATCATTAATCCATTTTAATTCTTCATCAGTATGAGCTTTCGGATGTTTATTAATTGGTTTGTGTGATTTATCTATTAAAGATTCTTTTGTATCATCATATTTTTTATTCCATCTCATCAATGATGATTTAGAGATTTTATATCTTCTACATACAAAGTGTACAGAAACTCCTGTTCTATATAATTTTACAGCATAATATTTTGTATTTAATTCATGTGGTAAATATCTATTGTTTTGTGGTATAATTGTCATAAGCGATAGATCCTTTCTTTAAAGTTTTTTTGCAATAACTATTTTAACGGATTTATCGCTTTTTGTATATACAAATGGTGTCACATCAATTGTAACACTACA
>HF993325.1 GCA_000433875.1 Firmicutes bacterium CAG:884 | reverse complement strand
TACTACCTACTAATATAGAACATATTCCTATTATTACACATATTATTAATATTATTTTTCATATATTTATTTCCTTTCCATAGTTATAATTTACACTATAAAAAGGACCGGTATCTATATAATTAATCGCTCCTATAAAGTTATTAACAAAATATTTATTTTTATATTTTTTTTAGTAATACTAGTATATATTAGGTCAAAATTTTTATCAACATTCCTTCCATTTTTTATCTTTTTTTATACGCTTATTAACATTTCCTACTATTTAATTATACAACAAAAAATATACAATTACAAAAAAACAATCAAATATATAAATGATTGCTTTCTCTATAACTAACATATTTAGGTTCTCTATAAATATATTTTTCAATTAAAACAAGTTTTCCTTTATTAATACTCTCTCTTATATCAATAATTCTTTGATTTTTAGAACCCCTAAACTTAACATCAAAACTCTTTTCTTCAAGTAAAAACTTACCATCAACTAAAGCATCTACATTTAAAAGTAACTCTTTTAATTTAGCATTTCTTTTCATCATAACTTTAAGTTCTTCATAAGTAAAACCTGTATATAACCAGACATTTAAACCGATACTTTGAGCATACTTAGCAAGTTCTAATACAGCATCAACCTGATATAAAGGATCACCACCAGAAAAAGTTATACCTTGCTGATTAACAAGTTCACTCATTTCTTTTTTAACATCATCAACACTAACTAAATAACCACCATTAAAACTATGTGTTTCAGGATTATGACATCCAAGACAGTTGTGAGCACAACCTTGGGTCCAAACAACTGTCCTAATGCCTTCGCCATCAACTATACTATCTGTTTGTAAAGGTGCCGCTAATCTAATAGTCTTTGCCATGTTTAACGCGATCTCTTACTTCGGCTCTTTTAGCATTGTTGAATCTATCTACAGTACCAACTAAATAACCTGTAATTCTTCTAATTCTTTCAAAGCCAACACCTTCGCCAACTTTTTTTTCTTCTCTTTTTACTTCTTCTTTCATAACTTCCTCCTATTTACAATTAGAACAACTTCTTAGTTTTTCTACACTTATAGCTTCATGATCATGTCTTCCACATCTAGGACAAACATCACCAATTACACCAACATAACCACAAACAGGGTCTCTATCAACTGGATGGTTAATTGCACCATAACCAATACCTGCTTCTTTCATAATACGAACTACCTTTTCAAATGCTTCAACATTATTTGCAGCATCACCATCTAATTCTATATAAGTTATATGGCCAGCATTTGTTAATGCGTGGAAAGGAGCTTCTTTTTTAATCTTATTTGTAACCGATATATTATAATATACAGGAACGTGGAATGAGTTTGTATAATACTCTCTATCAGTAACGCCTTTTATTTTTCCATATATAGCTTTATCAATATTTACAAATCTACCAGATAATCCTTCAGCTGGAGTTGCAAGTAATGTAAAGTTTAAATGATATTTTTGACTATATTCATCACATTTTTCACGCATATGAGTAATAATTTCTAAACCTAATTTATATGCATCTTCATCTTCACCGTGATGTTTACCAACTAAGGCTTTTAAGCATTCTGCTAAACCAATGAAACCAATTGATAAAGTACCGTGTTTTAAAACTCTTCTTGGTTTATCAGTATTTTTAAGTCTTTCAGCATCAATCCATACACCTTGACCTAATAAGAATGGGAAATTATATACTCTTTTATTACATTGAATTTCAAATCTTTCAAGTAATTGATCTTTAACTAGATTCATCTTTTCATCAAGTTCTTCATAGAAACCAGATAAATCAGTTTTTTCATTCTTAATAATTCCGTGTTTAATACCAAGTCTAGGTAAATTAATTGATGTAAATGATAAATTTCCACGACCAGGTGTTATTTGTTTATCAGGATCGACTACATTCCCCATAACTCTTGTTCTACATCCCATATAACATACTTCAGTATTGAAGTCACCTTCTTTATAATATTGCAAGTTGAATGGTGAATCAATAAATGAAAAGTTAGGGAATAATCTTTTAGCACTTACACGACACGCTAGTTTGAACAAGTCATAGTTAGGATCTTCAGGATTATAGTTAACTCCTTCTTTTACTTTGAAAATTGATATTGGGAATATTGGTGTTTCACCATTTCCTAAACCAGCATCAGTTGCAAGTAAGAAGTTTTTAATAACCATTCTTCCTTCAGGACTTATATCAGTACCAAAGTTAACTGATGAAAATGGAACTTGTGCGCCTGCTCTTGAATGCATTGTATTTAAATTATGAATAAATGCTTCCATAGCTTGATATGTAATTCGATTAGTTTTTACTAAAGCTTTATCATAAGCAAACTTAACTGCTCTAAGTAATTGTTCACTTTCTTTACAAAAACTGTATAAATTATCAATTGATCCTTCAATTGAAGTCATTTTATCTATTTCTTTTGCAAATTTATCAAAATTAATTAATTTAATTGCATCTGTATAATCAAAGAAATCTACTAATTCTTGTTTAAATTGCTTTTTAAATGTCTTTATAACACCAGGAGCCATATAATAATCAAAGGCTGGAATTGATTGTCCTCCGTGTTGATCATTTTGGTTTGATTGAATTGCTATAGCTGCTAATGCACTATAAGACATAATATCGTTTGGTTCTCTTAAGAAACCATGACCTGTTGAAAAACCGTTTTCAAATAATTTGTTTAAATCGATTTGGCAACAAGTTGTTGTTCCCATTGGAATGAAATCCATATCGTGAATATGAATATCACCATTATCATGAGCTTCAGCATATTTTTTCTTCATTAAATAAGATTTTGCGAATTCTTTTGTAACCGTGCTACCAAATTGTAACATTGTACCCATTGCGGTATCACCATCTACATTGGCATTTTCTCTTTTAGTATCATCTTCACTAGCTGATTTTAAACCAAGTCCTTCAATAGTTTTAAAGAACTTATGAGCTCTTTTTTCATCACTAAATAATTCTCTTGATTTAGCTCTTCTATCTCTATATTCAGAAAAAGATTTATATACATCTTCATAACCTTTCTTTTGAAGTTCTTCTTCAATTAGATCTTGAATTGTTTCAATTTTAATCTTTTCTTCATTTTTATATTCTTTATCTATACGATTCATTACTCCAGTAAAAACCTTATTGGCATCTTTACTATCATAAATTGGTTCATCGTTTTCGTTTGTAATGCTATCAAAGCCTTTTTTGATTGCGATCGCTATTTTTGATGCATCAAAATCAACTTTTTTACCATCTCTTTTAACTACTTTAATTGTTAACTTCTCTTCTACTGCTTGCATTTTTATCTCCTTTACATTTCAATATCAATTATACTATTGTATAGGCTAATTACAAGCGAACAAATGTTCTTTTTTGTCATAAAAAAGGACAATCCCTTATATTTCAAGGAATTGTCAAAAAAATATTTTTTTTGCATTTTCAAAAACTTTACATTTTTGATTTTTCGATTTTTTTACTATTTTTTTATTTTTAAAAATGTACTTTGCCTTTATTTTATAACAAAATACATTTTTATTATTTTTCTAAAATCTTATTTTTTCAAAAATCAAATATTTTATTTTTTACATTTTTTCTTCATCATCTTCATCAACAATTGACATATCATCTAGATCATCATCATCATCAATGTCGGCATCAACATCATCGATTTCAGTTTCTTCTAAAGCATCTTCTTCAGCTTCTTCTTCGCTTTCAATTTCCTCTTCTTCTTCGTCGTCTACATCAAGTGCTACAGCGTGACGCTCCCTTAAATCCCATTCGTGTGAATCTAAAAGTACAAATCTTTTATCAAGTGTTAAAGATGTATAATAGTCTCCTATTTTATTTTCATAATCACTTTCGCTGTAATCTAAAAGATCACATATTTTTTTAAATATTACCGGTGTTGTCATCGGTTTTTTTGATTCCTTCAAAACAATATTAGTTAAATCAGTATATGATAGAGTTTTTAGCTCTTCTTTTGTTAATTCATTTAATTTCATAAATCCTCCATAAACTTAATATATTCACTTGTTTTATTAGTATACTAGTGACATCATATTATATGCAAACTTTTATATTTAATCACTAGCCGCGAATAATTATAGCACACCATTAAAAAAAAATCACTATTTTTGTGATATTTTTTTATTTTTTTGTACAAAATATTAAGGGTGAGACAAATGAAACGCTTTTTCTATATAATAACAATACTATTTATTTTTTTTATGCTTGTTTTAACATCAGTTTATACAGTTGCTTATTTTACACCGATTCCGATTATAAATGGTGCGAATAAGTATGAATTTTTAGATAGTAACAATCAAAAGTTTTCTGCGTCAAGTGATAAATGGGCTAAGCTTGAAGATATTTCACCTAATTTAATAAATGCGACTGTTGCACTTGAGGATAAAAACTTTTATAACCATAAAGGTTTTGATTATTTGAGAATTGGCAAATCATTATGGAATAATTTAACTACTAAAACTGTTCAGGGTGCTTCTACTATAACCCAGCAACTTGCTAAGAATCTTTTTTTAACTTTTGATCAAACTTGGGAAAGAAAGATAAAGGAAGCTTGGTTAACGGTTAGAATTGAAACGCAGTATACGAAAGATGAAATATTAGAGGTTTATTTAAATACGATTAATTATGGTGGTATATTTGGGATTGAAAATGCTAGTTATTTTTATTTTAACAAATCTTCTAAGGATTTAACACTTGCCGAGGCTACAATACTTGCTGGCATACCAAAGTCACCTTCTTATTACTCACCTATTACTAATCAAGAAAATGCTTTAAATAGACAAAAAGTCGTTCTTAATTCAATGATAAATAATAATTATATTACTAAAGAAAATAAAGAAGAAGCTTTAAGGGAAAAGCTGGTATATTATGGTGCTTTAAGTACTGATAAATTAAAGACTTTGATGTATTTTCAAAATGCAGTTATGGATGAATTAAAAAGCATCAAAAATCTACCTTCTTCATTTCTTGATATTGATGGGATTAAAATATATACAACATTAGATATTGATGCTCAAAAAATAATGGAAGATAGTTTAAAATATATTAAGAATGATGCTGAGGTAGCGCTTGTTTTAACAAATCCTGATACTGGTGCTGTTAGAGGTTTAATTGGGGGCAAAAATTATGCTTTAAGTGAATATAATAGAGCTTTATATTCTAAAAGGCAGGTTGGTTCATCTATAAAGCCTTTTCTTTATTATGCTGCTTTAGAAAATGGTTTTACAGCATCTAGTACTTTTACAAGTGAGGAAACAACTTTTGTGTTTGGGGAAAATGAATTATATAGCCCTCATAATTACGGCAATTTATATGGAAACAAAGAAATTACAATGGCGGCTGCTATTGCTTATTCAGATAATATATATGCTGTTAAAACGCATTTATTTTTAGGAGAAGATGTTCTTGTTAATACTCTTAAAAGAGTTGGTATAGATAGTAAAGCTGAGAGTTTACCTTCTCTTGCTTTGGGTAGTACGGAGATAAATCTTTTAGATATGATTGAGGGCTATCAATGTTTAGCAAACCTTGGTTATAAAATTTCGCCTTATTTCATTGAAAAAATTGAAGATGCAAACGGTAATGTTTTATATAAACATGAAGATGCAAGAGAACTTGTTTTAGATCCTAGTATTACTTTTATTTTAAATGAATTATTAACTGGTACATATGCTAGTGAACTAATTGATTATACTTATCCTACTTGTATTGGTTTTAGGGGCCAAATAAGTAAAAAATACGCTATAAAAAGTGGTACTACCGATACTGATAATTTATTATTTGGTTATAATCCTGATTATTTACTTGGTGCTTGGATTGGTTTTGATAACAATCAAAAGACAAATAATGATAATAGTTATGCTTTAAAGCAAATATGGATTGATATAATGGAAAAATGTAGTAAAGAAAATAATTGGTATGATATTCCTGATAATGTTGTTGGGGTTATAACTGATCCAATAAGTGGTAAACTTGCGACTAATGATTCTGATCATAAAAAAATTTTATATTATATAAATGGTACACAACCAAAATAACAAGTCCTTTTTAGGACTTGTTTCATATTCTTAAATAAAACATATAATATACTAGGTGATAAAAATGAGAAGATGGTGTTCTGGAAGATTGTTTTGGTGGATTCTTGCTTGTGTATTTGCTGTTTTATTGTTTTATCAATTTTTGATTGCTTTCTTTATCTTAACTAGATTCAATATATTTTTACTTTTCTTATTTATGGCTTTTTTAATCTTTTCCTTCTTTAGAATAATATGGTGAAATTATATTTTCCGTTTTATATATTAGATCAATTCGTTCACTTACTCTTTGAGTAACATTATAATTACTTCCTTCAAAGTCAATATCATCGGGTAAAGACATTAAAATAAATAAAAATCTTTTTTCGTGTTCAAATAAGGGATATTTTTCTTCATATCTTGTGAGTAATGATCCAAAGTCATATTCGTTTCCACATCTTTTATATAATTTATATAGATCAAATATTGGACTATCTATTTTAGCTTTATCCCAACTAATTAAATATGATGATTCATTTCTTATAAAGTGTGATAAGTCAAGGTTGTTATGTAGTACTACTACCCTACCCCTAGTTTCGTCTTTAACGCTATCATACCAAACATCTATTTCATCACGTGCAAAGTTTAATGCTTGATATATTTTACCAATATTACGGGCTATTACATATTCATATGGTGCCATAAATTCTTTACTATCTATAACTGTTATTAAATCGTTATAATATGCTTCTAGGTATTCAATATTATTGAGTACATCTTCATATAAACCTTTATAATAGTTTGGATCAACTTCTTTAAAGTGTGTTGTTTTATAATGTAAAAGAGAAACAATATCAATTAAATCAAAGATTTTTTGTTCTGGAGGAACATTAATTTCTTCAATATATTCAGTTAATTGATATGTTTCATCTTCGTTTAAAATCTTTGGATAATAATCAAAATTTCTTGTTTTAAGATAATCTATTATGGGATTGTCTTTTTTCTTTTTTATAACATATTTATTTTCTTTTGTAGAAATAATATAAACTGATTTTAATCTAACATATTTTGTGGGTTTTAAATGACTTTTTTCGATTAGTGGTCTAACCCTATACATTTGGAATTATTATTTTGTCTCCTTTTTTGATTTCACTTAAATCATTATATTCTCTTAATTTATCAATACTTATACTATACTTTTCCATAATTGATTCTACTGTATCATTTTCTCTTACAATATATACTATATATGCACTTTCATTATCATCATCAGTAAATGAGAAGACGTTTTTATTTTCTGTTATTATTGGTACTTCGATATTTTCATCTCTTGTTAAATCACCACCATCAACAGCTTCTTCTGGTTCATAACATTCTTCACTTGGTTCTCCTCTTTCTACTTGCTCTTCCATTTCTTCTACTTTCTCTTCAGTTGGTTCAATTTTTTCTTCTCTTTCTTCTATTATTAATGGTTTTTCTTTAATATTATCAAGTAATAGTGTTATATTTACTTCTAAACTTTCCATATTTTTTATTTCATAATAAAAGTCATCAATATCAATTATTACATCATCAATATCATAAATATCACTCATTGATACTTCAAATGGTAAATCAAACTTAAAGTTTTGGGTTGTCATACTAGTATCAGTTACTTTATATTCTCCGCTTACTATAAAGTCACCGCTTATTTCACAATCACTAGTTTTATGAATGTTGTGTTCTAAAGAAATACTTGTAACTTCAGCAATTTGGGTTTTAAATGGTATCTCTTTCTTAAATGGTATAAATTTTTTCATATATTTTTCTCCTTTTCATTTAAGTATATGAAAAAAAATGATGTTTATTCATCATTTTCTAAATAGTCTTCTTGAAAAGCTTAACTTTTTAGGGAAATTAACTATATTATTTTTATGTTCATATACTACATTATTTTCCCTATATAGATTAATATAATCTTCATATAAATCTTTATTCTTTTTATCGATATTTATGAAGTAATTCATACTATATTTAATATAATCTTTTACATCTTCATTATAATATAGTATAAAATGGTTTAGATTTTCAAATAATCTATAATCTACATATATAACTTTTAGGGCTTCACTTATAGTTAATTCTTTATCTATTTCGTGTTCTTCTTTTATTTTGTTCAAATAATTTATTTTAATTTCTTCTTTTTCTTCATTAGTTAAATTTTCAAAACGCATTATAAATGTATAGCTTTCTAATAGTTCTCTTGTGTATTTATATCTTTCATCTTCATATTTTTCGATAATTCTTTTATAGTTATATATATATGTTTCATTTAGACAAAATAAGCCAACATTTTGATATGCAAATCTATTTAATGTTTGAAAGAAATCTAATTCATCATATACTAAATCTATATCATTTAAATTACCACATATTAATTTTTTTTCAATATATATTATATCTTCTAAGTCCATATTTTACCTTCCAATCAACGTTCCTTTACTCAAACAAAATTCTTTTACTTTATTTGCTTTTTTATAATCTAATTCATTCATATTTTGAAAATAGTTAAGAGCATATTTTAGCAACTTAGCATCATTAAATTTTTCATCATAAAAGTGTGGATTATATAGAATAAATGGTATTACTTCAAAATCAAATGTAATGATTTTTTTGATAAAGTTATAGTCTTTTTCTTCTTTTATATTATGCATAGCAAGGATATTTTTTTTAAATATTTCTCCTTGTTTTGAACTTTTTTCCATATTTTCAATATCTAATATATATGTACGTGCGATTAATATATCTTTGCCATAACATTTAGATAGTTCCGAAACTATTTTTTTATAATTTTCTAAGGCATTTTCATCTAAACAAAATAGTCCGACATTTTCTTTGACTGTTTTATTTAAAAGATTCAAATTACTTAAACAAACATCTTCATTATATTTTGAATAATCACTTGGTTTATTCATTAATTCATATAAAAATCTTAATTTCATTAAAAATTCTGTACTCATTATATCACCCGAATATTTTTTTATATATTTCTTCATAATTATTAACTGGTATATATGTTATATTTTTCTTTATTTCTTCTGGAATTTCATCTAAATCATGTTCATTTTTGTTTGGTATAATTATCTCTTTAATCATACATCTACTTGCGCCTAGTGATTTTTCTTTGATTCCACCAATTGGAAGTATTTTTCCTCTTAAGGTAATTTCACCGGTTAGGGCTAGATTTGATGGAACTTCTTTTTCCGTAAATGCACTTATTATTGCTGTTGTAATTGCAACGCCGGCACTTGGTCCTTCTTTTGGAACTGCACCGCCTGGAACGTGAATGTGAATATCATTTTCGATTAGTTTGTTATAGTCAATATCAAACTTTTTATAGTTTGCTTTTATATAGCTTAAAGCAACTAAAGCTGATTCTTTCATTACACTTCCTAGCGATCCGGTTAGGACTAAATTACCATTTCCTCTATAGTAATTGACTTCAATATTTAGAACATCACCGCCATAATTGGTATAAGCTAGTCCATTTACAATACCACTATCATTACTTATTTTTTCATTATATTCATATTTAGGATTACCTAAATATTCTGTAATTTTTTTATCATTGATAATTACTTTTTCTAATTTTTCTTTATTTATAACTGATTTAGATACAATTTTTCTAACTACAGATGATAAAAGTCTTTCTAGTTCACGAACTCCTGATTCTTTAGTATATTTTCTAATAATATTTATTAAGACTCTATTACCAAAGGTTACTTCATCATTAACACCGTGCATATTATATATTTTTGGAAGTAAATGTTTTTTTGCTATATCTACTTTTTCATATTCTGTGTATCCGTCAATATTAATTATTTCTAAACGGTCTTTTAAAACATCTGGTATTTCTTCAATATAATTAGCGGTTGCTATAAACATTACTCTTGATAAGTCAATTTCTTCTTCAATATAATTATCGCTGAAGAATCTGTTTTGTTCAGGATCTAAAACTGATAGTAAGGCTGATGCAGGATCGCCTTTATAATCTTTAGATAGTTTATCTATTTCATCAATTAATATAACGGGATTAATGCTACCTGATTTTTTAAGGGCATTTATAATTCTACCTGGACTTGCGCCTATATAGGTTTTTCTGTGTCCTAAGATTTCGGCTTCATCACTTATTCCACCCAGTGAAATTTTTGCAAAGTTTCTATTTATTGATTCAGCAATTGAATATGCGAATGAGGTTTTACCTACTCCTGGTGGTCCGACTAAGCATATTATTGGTGTTTTTAGATCATTTGTTTTTTGTTTAACTGCTAAATATTCAATAACTCTTTTTTTAACATTATCTAAGCCATAATGAGTTTTATCTAGTTTAGATCTTGCATCTTTTAAATCAAAATTATCAATTGTTTCTTTATTCCAAGGTAAACTTAAAAGCCAATCTATATAGTTTCTAATTGTACCTACTTCTGGGGAACCAAAAGATGCAAATGATAATTTTCTAAGTTCGTGTTTTAGTCTTTCTTTTATATTAGTTGGTCCATCAAATAGAGAGATTTTTTCTCTTAATTCATCAAGCTCAACATCTTTATAGGAAATATCCCCTAATTCTTCTTGAATTGCTTTTATTTTTTCTCTTAAAATGTATTCTTTTTGACCAGCATCTAAATCTTTTTTAACTTTGGCATCGATTTCTTTTTCAATTTTAAACATTTCTTCTTCACGATAAATGTCTTCTAAGATCATTTCTGCTCTTTTTGATGGATCAATTTCAAATAGATAATCTTTTTTTCTATCGATAGAAATTGGTATTTGACTTGCAATTATATCTGTCATTTTGTCAAGTTCAGTTACATTCATAATTAAAGAAATAACAGAATTACTTATATATGGTACACTTTTAATATATCTTTCAACTTCTTGATATAATTTTTTTATTGTTACTTCTTCAACATCTTCATCTATTTTTTTAAAACTTGTTTCACTTATTATTGATTCAATAACATCCGCGCTATGATTTAGATATTCGTGAATATTTGCTCTTTTTATTCCTTTAATGATTATTCTTGTTTTTCCGTTTGGTAGTTCAACTTTATGAGTTATTTTTCCAATTACACCAATTCTGGGCAAATCGTTTTTATCTGGTGTTTCTTCTAAAGGATTATTTTGGTTTACTATCAATATTTCGTTATCGTGAAACATTTCGGCTATATCTATTACGTTAGAGTTAGTATTATCAAACTCTAGTCTTATTTCATTATTAGGAAGTAATATTATCCCTTTAAGGATTATAACGGGTAAATTTTCTTTGATCATATTAACCTCCTTACTAGTCATTTATTATAGTATAAGTAACAAAAAAAGTCTATCATTTTTTGATAACTTTTTAGTATTTTTTATGAAAATAATTTTGGTAAAATTACAATATCATATCCTTTTGATTTTATTTCTTTAATTGCCATATCTAGTTCTTTTATAGTGTCATCATTTATATAAAATGAGATAATACTTCCGTTACTTAATCCTTTGGAAATATTCATAAGTGGTTTGGTTCTAATGATTAAATTTGGAACTATTGTATAGGATTTATTTTGAGTGCATATTTTTAAAATATTTTCATCTAAGTTTTCGGTATAGCAATAATTATCATTAAATTTTCTTATAATTGTACTCATCCATATAAAGTCTGGATTATTATAATTTCCGTTATTACTTAAATTACCTATTATGTGTTTTTTAGATATTGTATTAATAAGAGAATTGTTTCTTTCAAGTAATTTGGTTCCGATAAAAATATTAGCTGATATATTATTTTTATCTAATATATCTAAAACGGGTTCTATTTTTTCAGTATCATATGCTAAAAAGATTAAACTTACCTCCTTTTTATTTTTATTTCCGCTTATAATAAATTTGTCTTGATTATTTAAAATAGTATTTTCGGGTTCTATATTCTTTATTACAAGGAGTGTTTCATTAAAAAGTCCAGCTTTTTTCATTTTATAGTAAGATGCTGATATGTCTACCATTTGACCACTAACACCTGGTGTGATTGTTCTATCAACAATAGTTGCTTTAATTGGTTCTACATAATAGTTTTTTGCGACTTCTTTTATTTTAATCATTATTTCATCTTGTTCTTTTAAAACAGTTGCCGTTTTTTCTGTAAATATAAAACTAAATATAAATAAACAAATTATTCCTATATATTCAAAAATTTTTTTCAAACTATATCACCACTATAATGTTATGCACGAAGAGAATAAATTTTCATAATATATTGTAGGAGGAATAAAATATGTATAGATATTATCCAAATGATAATAGATTTATTGGTGGTGGATTTCTTGGACCATTTGTTCTTGGTGGTTTAACGGGTGGTTTAGTTGCGCCTTTCTTCTATGGTCAAAATAATTATGGACCAAGACCATATAATTATTCATACAACAACTATTATTACCCATATTGCCAGGGACCATATTGTAGATAATAAAAATGAGACAATGTCTCATTTTTCTATGGTTTTTCTTACTTTTCTTAAAGCCCTATTTCTAATTCTTCTTATATTTTCTCTTGTACAATCATAATCATTTGATATTGATTCTAATGTTTCTTCATCTCTAATATTTCGAACTAACACTTCTTTTTCACGGTTTTCTAGAGATGCAACTGCTTCTTTTGCAGCTATATTACTAATTATAAACTCTTCTAAATCTATTATATCGTTTCCTCTTGAAAAGGTTAATCCGCTTATATTCATATAATAATTACTGAATCCTTTTATATTATTATTTTGAATAAATGATAAGAATTCTTGTTTTGTTGGATATTTATTATATCTTTTTATATATAGATAATATATTTTTGCGAATTGTAATCGATTATAATATTTTCTATTTGAATTATCATAGTAGTAATGGCAAAAGCTTTGATAGAATCTTAGAAATGTTAAATTAGAATATCTTTTTACCATTTTAACAAGTAATTCATAACCATCTTGTAATATATCTTCATATTCGACATTACTTAAACATAGTTTATTATCTTCATATATTTTTTTTGCATATCTTTGAACAACTGGCATATATGCTACAATAAAGTTGTCAAAGTCTTTTTCTTCCCACATTTTTTTAATTTCTGTAAATTTAGTATTCCTCATAAAAATCACCATTATTATTATAATATTTTGTTAAGACTTTTTGTCTTATTTTTTTATCTTCTAATCTTACCCATTCGTGCGATCTATTATATGCTTCACCTATTTCTCTATAGGTCATATAATGAGCATATCTTTGATAAAATATTTCTTTTTGTTCATTTGTTAATTCTTTAATTGTTTGTTTAATTGATTCAGTTTTAGCATTTTTTTCTAGAGTCTCTATAATAGTATCTTCTACTTTATTTTCTTCTAAATCGCTTTTACAGTTATATAAGGCATCTTGTCTTGTTATATCCCAACCTTTTATTCCTGTTAAACTATATAATTCTTTTAATTTAGGACTTCTTCCATTTGTTTGAACAAATTCATCATAAGTATCTTTTACAATTAGAGTAACTGCTATTTTATGATATATTTTGTTATAAAACAAATAATACATACGGAATGTATAAGCTTTATAGTCTCTAATTCCTTTATTGTATAGTTTAACCATAAATTCATTGCCTTCTCCTATTATGTCCATAACATCATTACATTCAAAGTAACTTGGAAATGTATTATATATTCTAGAGGCAAACAAATATATGTTGTGCATATATGCTTTCATAAATTCTTCTTTTTTATTTTGTTTTAATAAATTAGCCATTTCTTTTATATTTGTTCTTGGATAATTTAAAAACATATTTTTGTATTCTAATAATTCATTCATAGTAATCCCCCATTAATAATTTTATCATTTATATGTATAATGTCAAATTATATGAGAAAAAAAAGAGCTACTTAGCTTCTTCAATAGCTCTTGTTTCACGAATAACAGTTACTTTTATAGTTCCTGGATATTGAAGCTCATTTTCGATTCTTTCTTTAATATCACGGGCTACTTTATAACTTCCTAGATCATCAACATCTTGTGGCTTAACAATTACTCTTATTTCACGGCCTGCTTGAACAGCAAATGTTTTTTCGACTCCGTTTATAGAATTTGCAATGTTTTCTAGATCTTCTAATCTTTTTAGATAATTTTCAAGTGAATCGTTTCTAGCGCCTGGTCTAGATGCTGATAGAGCATCAGCAACTGCTACTAAAACGGCAATGACACTTTTTACTTCTTTATCTCCGTGATGTGATTCGATTGCATCAATAACAATTTCATTTTCTTTGAATCTTTTAGCAATATCAGCACCAATTGTTACGTGGCTTCCTTCAACGTCGTGGTCAATTGCCTTTCCGATATCGTGAAGTAAACCTGCTCTTTTAGCAATTACTTCATTTTCTCCAATTTCACTTGCAAGCATTCCTGCTAAATGACCAACTTCAATAGAATGCCTTAAAGCATTTTGGCCATAACTTGTACGGAAATGAAGTTTACCTACAAGTTCAACAAGTTCGGGATCCATTCTATTAATTCCTAGTTCAAATAAAGCATTTTCACCATATTCTCTGATTTTACTTTTAATATCTTCACATACTTTTGCATATAATTCTTCAATTCTTGATGGATGAATTCTGCCATCTTTTATTAAAGACTCTAAAGTAGTACGGGCAATTTCCCTTCTTAATGGATCAAATGAAGAAATAACTATTGCTTCTGGTGTATCATCAATTATTAAATCTACACCAGTTACTGCTTCAATTGTTCTGATATTTCTTCCTTCACGGCCAATGATACGGCCTTTCATTTCTTCATTAGGAAGTGCGACTACTGTAACTGTTTGATCACCAGCAACATCAGCAGCATATCTTTGCATACAGGCAACTAAAAGTGCTTTTGATTTTTTGTCAGCTTCTAATTTAGCTTCATTTTCTCTATCTTTAATATAAGAAGCAATTTCATTATTCATAGTTTCTTCAACTTTTTGTAAAACAATTTTTCTTGCTTCATCTTTAGAATAACCAGCAATTTTTTCTAGTAAAGCTGATTGTTCTTTCTTTAATTCCTCCACTTTTACTTTTTCATCTTGGAGTTCTTTTTGTTTATTTGTTATATTGTTTTCTTTTTCTTCTAATAAATTTTCCCTGCTTTGTAAGCTTTGATCACGGCGATCCATATTGTTTTCGCGCGTAATTAGCCTATCTTCAGATGCTTTTATTTCATTTTTCTTTTCTCTTATTTCTTTTTCACATTCGTCTTTTAAAATGCGAATTTCTTCTTTTCCTTCAAGAAGATAATCTTTTTTGATTTTCTCAGCATCTTCTTTTGCTTTATCAAGCATATCACTTATGCTTTTAGAAGTATTATTTTTTCTTATATGATTAATAATAAAAACACTAATAACACCAAATATAAGTCCTAGAATGACTAGTAAAATGGAGATTAATATATTATCCATAAATACCTCCATTTCGAGTTTAACACTCTATATACCATTTTAATATTTTTTTGCTTATAAGTCAATCAAATATTGTAAAGATTATTTCTTAAATATGTAGTGTTACAATTGATGTGACACCATTTGTAT
>HF993324.1 GCA_000433875.1 Firmicutes bacterium CAG:884 | reverse complement strand
TCCAACTAAGTTAAGTGGGTATAATTCTTTTACTGCTATAAATGCGGAAACAAAATATTATTTTTCCAAGAATGCCCCAACTTGTGATAGTACAACTAAAACTTGTACAATAACTTGTAATGTTGGAACTGATTGTGTATATAAGGCTTGGCCAGAATTATATGAAAATTATGATAAAACAGATAGTAGTTCAACTGTGTCTATTTGGAAATATACTAGTGATTATAAATACACGTGTTTTGATTATGGTACTTTTTCAAATAACCAAGTAACTTGTCAAATAGCAAGTGAAATAAAAGGTGTGCCAGCATATTCGAAAACAACAAATGGAGTGACATCATATATACCATATACTAATAGAGCAGTAGTCCAATACCACGGATTATTTTCTAAAAGTTATGAAAGTGCAACATCAAATACAACTGATTCGAAAATGAAAACAACACTTGATAATTGGTATAAAATCAATATATATGATAAAGGACTAGAATCTTATATAGTAAATCAAACATTTTGTAATGATCGAAGTATAAATCAAAAATCTTGGAGTATAGGTGATGGCTATACATTAAATAAAACAACTTTGTATGATCCTTATTACAGAATGATAACATCACACGAACCAACCTTGATATGTAAGAA
>HF993323.1 GCA_000433875.1 Firmicutes bacterium CAG:884 | reverse complement strand
TATATTGAATTGATGATGACTGATCAAGGAAGTTCTAGCTTTACTGGTAAATCTATAAGTGGCGCTTACCCAAGTGCTTATGAAAATTTACCAACATTTAGAGAAAGTGCATCGAAATTAGGAACTGATTTTTCAATTCTTGATTATCATTATTATGTACTTCAAATGTTATATTTAGTGGAATATGCAGATTATGATAGTCAAAGTGTACTTGGAAAAGGTGTGACGGGAAATGATGGTGCTATAATAATGGGAGGAACAGATTCACTTGGAATGAAATCGGGGTGTTTAGTAAATGATGGTAAACATAGCATGATATATAGAGGAATAGAAGATATATATGGAAATACTTTGGATTTTCTAGATGGAATAAATATAAAGAATGGACACGCATATATAAATTATGATTTTACAACATATAAATCTGATGTATTCGATGGTAATTATAAAGCATTGGGGTATGTTAATAAATCATTTGGAGACAATGGAGGATTTGGCTATATAACTAAATTAGGTTATGATAGTAATAATCCATTAATAGGATTACCAACAGAAGTAGATATAAATAATACCGATATTAATAATCCATTAGGAATAAAAGATGTATATGGCGCTCATCCTGGTGATTTAATCCTTGTGGTCGGTGGTCCTTATGATGCTGGTAATGCTGCCGGTCTTTGGTTATCTCTTGCTAATTTTGGCTCGGCTGATGATTATAATTATGTCGGTTCGCGGCTTATAAGACACCAGACTAGCGGAGGACGGGAGGTGGCCAACCTCCAGAATTATTCACCTGATGGTAAGTGATGATAATCGAAGAGAATCGTCTTAAATGGTGCCTAAAATTATATAATTGGACTTATAAAGAAAATGCAATATAATTTAATTTATAACAAAAAATAAAAGTTGATTTAACTTTTATTTTTAATTGATAAAAAAAGTCCTTTTAATAAGGACTTGTTTTCTCATTGGAGGAGCCAGTCGGATTTGAACCAACGATCAGGGAGTTGCAGTCCCACGCCTTACCACTTGGCTATGGCTCCATATGAATTAATTATAGCAAAAACTATAATCAATTACAATACATTTTATGATATTTTTGAAGAAAATTAACCTTTAATGATATATTTAATGGCATTTATAACTTCTTTTTTCATTTTATCATAATCAAAACAACCGTCATTATGGTAAATAATATTATGACATAAGTTTTCAATTAAACCAATAATAATATGAACTTTTTCTTTTTTATTATTTAATACAATATTAGAATTATCTAAAAGATTAATAACTCTTTCAGTCATATCAAGTTCTTTTTGATGAAATATTTTTGAAACATCAGTATCTAAATGTGAAAGAGCGATTATCTCTTCGTGAGCATCTTTTGATAAAGTATGTTTTAAAATATATTTATCAATTATTTCATTAATAGTATCATCTAAATCTTTATTAAAATCTAAAACATCTAAAATAGGAAACATTATACTATTATAATAAAGATTAATACCCTCTAAAAATATTTCTTTTTTATCATTAAAATATTGATAAACAATACCAGTTGAAACATTTGCATATTTTGCTATATCATTGGTATTGGTATTATAATAACCATTTTTACAAATAAGCTCAAAACCTTTTTCGATAATACGATTCCTTTTTTCTATAGATCTTTTCTGTTTGGGCATTCTAATATTAGACATAAAATCACTTCCATTTGTATTATATACCAAAAATAAAAAAAATACAAAAATATGATAAAAATATCATATTATATTGACAAAAATGAATATAAACAATATAATTATATAGGAGGATGAATATGAAAAAATATAAATATAATATAAATAATTTGGATTGTGCCAATTGCGCGTTACAGGTTGAAAAAGAATTAAATAAGCATTTTGTAAATGCTAAAGTTAATTTTAATACATCAAAAATAACATTTGAAAGTGATAAAGAATGTACACTTAAAGAAATAAATAAAATAGTAACATCTGTTGAACCTGATGCAAGTGTATCACTTGAAAAAAATGAAAATAAAAAAGAATATCATTTATCTATACTTGTTATTGCAGTTATAATATGTTTAATCGGCTATTTTTTGAAAATTGATTATAAATATAAATTGATATTTTATATAGTATCATATATATTACTTTTATATAGAACATTTATAAAAGCAATTAAAATTATAGCTAAAAATAAAAGAATTGATGAAAATGCTTTAATAACAATATCTTGTATAGGAGCGCTTGCGCTTGGTGAAGTTCTTGAAGGAATGATGGTTGTAGTATTATATATAATTGGTAAAATACTAGAAGAAAAAGCTATTAATAATTCAAGAAATCAAGTTGCGGATTTAATTAATTTAAAAGAACCATATGCTAATAAAAAGAAAAACGGAAAACAAGAAAAAGTATCTGTTGAGGATTTAAAACCCCAAGATATTGTTGTAATAAAAAAGGGTGAAAAGGTACCAGTTGATGGTGTTGTTATAAGTGGTAATGGGAAATTAGATACATCAAGAATTACAGGAGAGAGTATCTATAGAGAAATTAATGAAGGTGATGAGATTTTATCAGGATGCATTAATATGGGAAATATAATTGAGATGAAAGTATTAAAACCATATGAAAGTTCTACAGTTGCTCAAATATTATCAATTTTAGAGGAAGCAACTGACAAAAAAAGTAAAGTTGAAACAAATGTAAGTAAGTTCAGTAAAGTATATACACCTACAATAATTGTTCTTGCAATACTTATTATAATAATATTACCTTTATTTAATGTTTCATTAAATGATGGTATATATAGAGCATTAACATTCTTAGTAATATCTTGTCCTTGTGCGATTGCAATCTCAGTTCCTTTATCATATTTTACAGGAATAGGAATCGCTAGTAAAAATGGTATTTTGATAAAAGGAAGTAATTATTTAGATAATTTATCAAATGTTGATAATATAATTTTTGATAAAACTGGAACTTTAACAACTGGTGAATTTGGTGTAAGTAATATTGAAATAATTGATAAAAATTATACTAAAGAAGATGTAATTAATATATTAGTAAATGGTGAAAAATATTCTAATCATCCAATTGCTAAGAGTTTTATGAATTTGAAACAAAATAAAGAATTAAAAGTTATAAATTATAAAGAAATTGAAGGAAAAGGAATATCATTTGAAGTTGGAATGCAAAAAATAATGATTGGAAATAAAGGATTGTGTAATTGTATATATGATAGTCTTTTACATCTTTCAATTGATGGGAAACATATTGCATCAATAACTATAAATGATGGTATTAAAGATAATGCTAGAGAAGTAATTGAAAAGTTAAAAAAATATAATATTAAAACACATATGTTAACTGGTGATAAGAAAGAAGTAGCGCTTGAAATTGGTAAAAAGCTAAAAATAGATGATATAAAATATGAATTATTACCAACTGATAAATATAGAATATATGAAGAAATTGATAAAGATGCATTAACCGTGTTTGTTGGCGATGGTGTAAATGATGCTCCCGTTTTAAAAAGAGCGGATATTGGTATATCTATGGGAAGTGTTGGATCGGAAGTCGCGATCGAGGCTAGTGATATTGTTATAATGAATGATGATTTAAATAAAATACCTCTTGGAATAGATATATCAAAATATACTAAAAAAATAATAAAACAGAATTTGTTATTTGCATTTTTGACAAAAATAATAATTTTATTATTAGGAGTATTTGGTTTAGCAACTATGTATTTAGCAGTATTTGCTGATACGGGTGTAACATTAATAACTATAATAAATACTTTGAGAATAAGGAAAAAATATCAAAAATAGTATGAAATATACCTTTTTTAGGTATATTTTTTGTTAAAAGCAAAAAAATCTTTGATATTTATATTAATAATGGTATAATGAAGTTGTGATGAATATGCAACTAAGAGATTTAACATTTGCATTTGGAATAGAAAAAATATTTGAAAATGTAAATATTATAATAAATGAAAATGAACACGTAGGGATTGTTGGTGTTAATGGGGCTGGAAAAACAACTCTTTTTAAATTAATAACGAAAGAATTAGTTCCTGATTCGGGAAGAATAATTCTTAAAAATAATGCAAGAGTTCAGTTGCTCCCACAGGTAATAAGTGATGAGGTCCCTAATATGGATATAACAGTGTTTGATTATTTGCTTGAAGCGAGACCGATTGATAAATTAACTGCTGAAAGAATAAAAATATATGAAAACTTGAGTGTTATGCCTGATCAAATGGATCTTTATAAAAAACTAGAAAAAATAGAGAAAGAATTAGATTATTGGGAATATTATTCAGCTGAAGGTACATTACTTAAAATTATAAATGGAATGAATATAAATGATGATATGTTGTATCAAAAACTAAACAAGTTATCAGGTGGACAAAAGTCTAAAGTTGCATTCGCTAAACTATTATATTCTAAACCGGAAATAATCCTTTTGGATGAACCAACTAATCATTTAGATAAAGAAACAAAAGAATATATTGTAAATTATATAAAAAATTATAAGGGAACTGTTTTAATAATATCACATGATAAAGAGTTTTTAGATAGTGTTACTAATAAGACATTATATATTGATAAACTTAATAAAAGTATGGAAATGTTTAATGGATCTTATTCGGTTTTTTTAAGGAAAATTGAAGAAAGAAAAAAACAGCTTGAGCATCAAGCAGAAATTGAACAAAGAGAAGAAGAAAAACTTAAAAAAATAGTTTATCTTTATAGTAATTCTTCTGGTAACAGAAAGAAAATGGCTCAAGATAGGGAAAAAAAGTTAGAAAAACTTTTAAAAAATAAGGTTGTTTTAGAACCTAAGATGAAAGAAACTAAATTGAAACTAGAAATGAAAGAAAAGAGTGAATTAATTCCACTTAAGGTTGAAAATTTAACATTTGGTTATGATACTATTTTGTTTAAAAATTTAACCTTCGCACTTTCAAGGGGTGAAAAGTTTTTAGTTGTTGGTATAAATGGTATTGGAAAATCAACGCTTTTAAAACTCGTTGTTGGCATATTAAAACCAATATCAGGTAATATTGTTAAAGGTGATAAAACAATAATCGGTTATTATGCTCAGGAACATGAAGGACTTAATTTAGAAAAAACTATTTTGGAAAATTTTGATGATTTAGGAAAAAGTGAAAGAGAATTAAGAAATTTACTTGGCAGGTTCTTATTTTATGGTGATGATGTCTTTAAAAAAGTAAAATATTTATCACCTGGTGAAAGAAGTAGAGTTGCACTTGCTCGTTTGGCAATGATAGGCGCTAATTTATTGATTTTAGATGAACCAACAAATCATTTGGATCCAAAAACGCAAGAAATAATTGCAGATGTATTTAAAGATTATGAAGGAACAATGTTAGTTGTATCCCATAATATAAATTTTACTAATAACTTAAACATTGATAGAATGTTATATATGCAAACTGGGGAAATATGTTATTATGATAAAGAAAAGGTAAAAGAAATAATGGAGTTGAATACAAGGTAGGAGTAGTTATGAAGATTGAAGAAATTGCACAAAAATTTAGATTAAAAGGACAAATAATTGAAATAAAAGAAAATAATGTTGGTAATATTAATAGAACATATATTATTACAACAAATGATAATGATAAAAAATACAAATATGTATTACAAAAAATAAATACAATTGTATTTAATGAACCTTATTTATTAATGCAAAATATAGAAAATGTAACAGAATATTATAAAGCTTATTTGAAGAAAAATAATGAAGATACTGAAAGAGGTACATTAAGTGTTATAAGAACTAAGAATAATATTAATCTATATAGAACTAAAAGTGATGAATATTATAGAATGTATAATTATGTAGATAATGCTAAAACATATGATAAATCAGAGAATGCAGAAATGTTTTATAATGTAGGAAAAGCATTTGGTCATTTTGTTAAAGTTTTAAATGGTTATCCTATGGATAAGTTAACAGAAACAATACCGAACTTTCATAATTCTAAAGTAAGATTAGGTGATTTTTTGAAAGATGTTAAGAAAGATCCTTGTAATAGAGTTAAAGATGTATTAAGTGAAATTGTTTATATAATTCAAAGACAAGATGAATTGAGTTCAATTGTTGATTTGATGGCAAAGGGAGAAATACCTCAAAGAGTTACACATAATGATACAAAAATTAATAATGTTTTAATTGATGAAAAGACTAATAAAGCAATATGTGTAATTGATTTAGATACTGTAATGCCTGGATCGGCTTTATATGATTTTGGTGATGCTATAAGATCAGGAGCGGCAACAACTTTTGAAGATGATCCTAATTTAGAAAATGTTGGTATAAATATGGAATATTTTAAAAGGTTTACAGAAGCTTATTTGAGTGAAACAAAAGAAATATTACTGCAAACAGAAATTGATAATTTAGCGCTTTCTTGTAGAATAATTACATTAGAATTAGCGATGAGGTTCTTAAATGATTATATAAATGGAGATACTTATTTTAAGTGTAATTATGAAAATCATAATTTAGTAAGAGCGAGAAATCAAATTAAATTAGTTGAACAAATGGAAAAACATTATGATGAAATGATTAAAATTGTAAAGGATTGTACACAGGCTAAAGCATTAAGATTAGACAAATGTAAAAAACTATGATACAATATAAAACTGTTGGAGGAAATATGCAAATATTTAAAGAAGAAAAAGTTGATATTGAAGATGCATTGGGAAATCTGAAAAGTGCTATTTTATCATATATACCGTTTTTGAACTTGATACCATATTTTAAAAAAACAGATTCACCTTTTGTTGAATTTCATTCAAAACAAGGTGTAACATTATTTATATTTGAAATGATATATGGTATATTAAGTTTTATATTTATGCAAATAAAGATACCTGTATGTGAATGGGGGACGTGTAATAAACATACACCAATATATATAATAATACCTTTAGTTATATTAGGACTTATAATGCTTACATATAATATAATTGGATTATATAATGTAATAACTAAGAAACAAAGAACATTACCAATAATAGGATTTTTATTTAATTAGTGCTTATTAAGCACTTTTTTTTGTTTGTTAAAAGTGTTATAATTATAATGGTGAAGATAGATGTATAGATGTGAACTTTGTAATGTAACTTTTGAAAAAAAAATAAATAAATGTCCTAATTGCAGAGAAAAGAGAATTATAGAAATTAATAATTATGATTATGAAGTTAATTCTATATCTATAAGTGATAATAATTTAGCAATAGAAAGAGATTCATCAAAGTGTATTGGTTGTGGAATGTGTAAAAACACTTGTAAATTAAGGGAAAATTTAAGAGATAATAAGTGTTTTAATAATTGTGTTGGTTGTGGTCAATGTATTCAGACTTGTCCAACGGGAGCATTGATTCCTAAAAATGATATAGGAGAATTAGAAAAGAATTTAAAGAATAAAGTATGTATTGCTTTGGTCGCACCTGCTGTAAGGGTTACGATCGGTGATGCTTTTAATAAAAAATATGGTTCTTTTGAAGAGAAAAAGATAGTTGGATTATTAAAACAAATTGGTTTTAAATATGTTTTTGATGTTACTTTTGGGGCTGACTTAACGATTATGGAAGAATCATATGAATTAGTTGAAAGAATTAAGAATAAAGAAAAATTACCAATGTTATCATCTTGTTGTCCGTCTTGGGTTTTATATGCTGAAAAATATTATCCAGAAATTTTAGATAATTTGTCCACTTGTAAAAGTCCTATATCAATGTTATCAACAATTATAAGAACTTATTTTTTGAATAAAAAGCATTTAAAGGAAGAGGATGTATATATAGTATCTATTGTACCTTGTACTGCTAAGAAATATGAAGTTAAAAGAAAAGAGTTAAATAGTAGTGATTTAGCAATTACTACATATGAGTTAATAAATTATATTAATAATAAAAAAATTGATTATGAAAAAGTAAAGGAAGTTAATTTTGACAATGTATTTAATGGTAGTACTAGTGGTCTTATATTTGGAGCAAGTGGTGGTGTTACAGAAGCTGTTATTAGGAATACTTACCATATATTAACGAATGATACTATAAATGATTTTGAGTTAAAAGAAGTTAGGGGATTAGATGGTGTTAAGGAAGCTAATATTTTGATTGGTGATGAAGAGATAAATATAGCGGTTGTTAATGGATTAAGTAATGCTAAGAGGTTATTGGATCAGCTTAAGAAGAAAAAGAGTAAATATGAGTTTATAGAGATAATGAATTGTTTTGGTGGATGTATTGGTGGTGGAGGTAATCCTAAATTAGATATATTTAAAGAAGCTGAAATAAAAGAGAAAAGAATTGATAGTTTATATGAAAAAGATAGGGTTAAAAAAATAAGGGTTCCTTATCAAAATAAGGCTTTAATGGATATTTATAGTAAATATTTGGGAAAACCGAATGGTAAAAAAGCTATAAAATTATTACATACAACATATAATGATAAAACAGATACTATAAGAAAATAGGTGAGATGATGGAAATAATAAATAATTATTTAGATATTTTAAAGGAAGATTTTAAAAATAAAAGGATGTATAAACATATACCTAATTTATTGACATTTATAAGACTTTTAAGTCCTTTATTTATAATTCCTTTGTTTTTGTATAATAAGTATAGATTAGCTTTTATTTTAGTTATAGTGTCTGCTATAACAGATATATTTGATGGTTTAATTGCAAGAAAGTTTAATTTAACAAGTGAGTTTGGTAGATTACTTGATGCTGTAACTGATAAGGTTTTTTCATTATCTTTATTGATTCCTTTAATTAAGATAAGCAATTTATATATTGTTTTGATAATTTTAGAAATTGCTATAGGTATTTCTAATTATTTGGCTCATTATAAAAATAGAAAACCGCAAACACATTATATTGGTAAAATAAAGACAGTTGTTGAGTTTATTTTTATTGCGCTTTGTTATTTATCTTTTGTTAGTTCAATTGATATAAATATATTAAATGTAGTATTTGTAATAAACATAATTTTAGAATTAATTACATTATCTATTTATGTAGTTAAAAATAAACAATCTAATTGATTTTTTTGACAATTATGTTTTTTTATGTATAATATTGTGGGTGAGGTATTAAATATGAAAATAATTGATAAAATAAATCAAGAATTGTTAAAAGAAAAAACAAGAAAATCTGCGCGTTATGAGTATGGTGAAAATATACCTAATAGTTCAAAAAAAGCACTTGAAGAACTAGATATAAATCATGATACTTCTTGGTTTGAAGAAATATATAAGAGGAATAAGAATAATTTAGATTTTGCTGCGCTTCTTTATAGAGGTAATAAAATAACATATAAAGAAATGTTTGAAAAAGCATATGAATATGCTAAATCATTGAAACAAATGGGATATGATGAAAATTCAATAATTCCTGTATGTATGTCGAATGTACCAGAGTTTGTATATTTGTTTTTGGGAATAAATATGATAGGCGCTAAAATAAATACTATAGGTAGTTGGTTTGATGAAAACTATTTAATTAATATTTTAAATAGTACTAAGAGTGATAATATTTTTATTACGGATGATGAGTATTATAATTTAAAAAATAGAATTGAAAAATCAAATATAAAAAATATATGTGTATTTTCTTTGACTGATTCTTTTAAAAATGGAAATAAATATGAAGATATAGATAATAGATTTCATAAAATAGAAAATTTAATTCCTAAAATAAAACTTGAAAAAAATATAATTGATAATAAAGAGTTTTTAGAGATTGGTAAAAATTATAATGATGATGTTATATATAATGGAATACTTGATGATATATGTACAATTACTTATACGAGTGGAACGACAAATCCGGGTTGTCCAAAGGGAGTTGAACATACTAATAGATGTTATATTACTTTGTCTAGATATAAAGAATCTGATGTTTCAGGGATGCCTAGTATGAGAAATATTACTGTTTTAGGTCATATTCCAACTTATACACATATGGAATTATCTTGTGCAATTTCTGATACTTTGTATGAAAAATGTACACTTGCTTTAGAACCTTTTTATGATAAGGACTTCTTTCCATATAGTTTATTGATGAACGAACCTAATTTTGTTCCGGCGAGTGTGGGATTTTGGGGTAATTTGTGCAAATTATTGAATTTTGATTTGGTTTTTAAAAATGTAAATATGCCTTTTTTGATGATACCGACAGTAACAGGTGAAGCTTGTTCGAGAGGAGAGGAAAAGTTTTTCAATTATACGGCTAGAAAACATAAGTTTGGTGTTAGTAAATTGCCATATCCGCTTGCGCCGGTCACATTTTCTATAGGTGGAGGTACAACAGAAAGTAGTGGTATATTTGTAACGTTGTTCAAGAGTTTACAAGAAAAAAAATATGTATTTTCTAAAAAATCATTGGGTTTAACACCACATAAATTTGCTGAAATTCAGGTTTTAGATGCAAAAGGTAATCCTTGTAAGTTAAATGAACCGGGATTGTTAGTTGCGAATTCTCCTTGTAATATGGTGGGTTATATAGATGAGAACCTGAATAAAAATGTTTATGTTTTTGATACAAACGGAAGAAAATGGTTGAGTTTAAATACTTATTCATATAAATCTGATAAATCAAGAATAAAGATGAAGGGAAGAATGGGAGCATATATTGAGTCATCTTTGGGAATCATTCCATATTATTTAATAGAAGATATTATTGATGTTGATGATGATATTTTGTCATCGTGTTTAGTAAAAGTTGGTGATAAATATGTATGTCATATTGAAAAGCAACCATTAATAAGCGAAGAAAAATTAAATGAAATAGTTGAGAATTGTCAAAATAGATTAACTTGTGCATTACCTAAAGATGTTATTGATAGATTATATTTACGTATAAGAAGTAATAAAGAGTCATTTCCTCTTGCACCAAGTGGTAAAAGAAATTATCAAGAACTTATTAGTGAGGGGATAACTGATAAGTGCATTAAAGTTGAAAGCGTTAAAAAATTAATTAAACATAATTAATTTTTTTTTAATGACATTTTATTAAAATAATGGTAAAATATAATCGAAGGGTAGGATAGTAATGAATTGTATACTTTTAATAATTGTCGTGTCTTTTTTTTCGATTACATTGAACTTAATATACTTTTCTAAAAAGCATATAAGGACTAGAGAAACTAAAATATTTTCATATTTATTGATTATAAATTTTATTGGTTTAATAATTGAACTTATTTGTTCGTATATTGGATATAATTATGCTATCGATAATATGCTTGCCCATATATTTACGAAAGCGTATTTGGTGTATTTGATGACATATCTTTTTATAATGACACTTTATGTATATTCTCTTGCATATCTAAAAAATAATGATGAGTATTATAAAAAATTAAAAATTGTATCATATGTAATTTATATAATATGTTCTTTAATTGCCTTATTATTTCCAATTAAAACAGAAGCAGGTTTTGCAACCGGGCGCTCTGTTGGTTTTGTATATGTTGTGTCAACATTATGTATGATGATTTGGTTAATACCTATAATTAAAAATTTTAAATCAATTTCTAAAAGGAAAATAATTCCATTTATTTGTCTAATGTTTTTTATGTCTTTAATTGCAGTGATTCAAAAGAAATATCCTAATTTAACTTTAATTACTGTAATGGAATTTTTTGTAATATTTATAATGTATCACACAATTGAAAACCCTGATCTAAAAATAATAGAAGAA
>HF993322.1:4390-6780 GCA_000433875.1 Firmicutes bacterium CAG:884 | reverse complement strand
AAATTTGGTCTCACATCATTTACAACTACACATTTTATTTTTTAGATATTTTATTTGTATTTAGGTTTAGATTTTTTATAATTCTTTTTTTTCCTAAGGGTGTTGTGTGAATTTTATCTATATTATTTATAATGTCTAACATATTTGGTCCTTACATATATTTGATTTTTTATCTTTAATTATATATATTAATCTTATTATGTAGTATAGGATTGTACATAAAACAATAAATGTAATATATACTACCAATTGTATTACTGGATATAATACTATATATTTACCTATTTTTATTTGATTATTGAATAATTTACCTAATGGTTCTATAAAATTAGTTGCGACTGTTTGGTTAAACATAAATAGATAGTTTGCTTCATAAAAGCTATTATTGGTTTTTAGAGCGATTGCATTAAATAGGGTTCCGATAATTAATACAAATACAAAATATATAGTAAAGCCTAGAAGGCAGTCTTTAAGGGCTTTTTGATCTAGTTTTGGAAATAGTTTTAGAGAAAGCGCAAGTAAGGGTACAACTAAAACGTTTGTGTGTTCAAATATAAAATGCATATTGTATAAATAAAATAATCCTTCTCCGTCTAAATCTGGTAGAAAAAGAGCGAATAAGACACCTATTACATTTACTATAAGCGTAAAATTAAATATTCTTTTATTTTCAGTTATTAATGATAATAATATTAAGTAGGCTCCTATATTACATAGTTGAAATGGTAATCTTTTTATACTCATTGATATGGCACCGAACATTTGATTATATTGTAAAAATAGTGATAAAGATAGGATTAAACATAGGATTTTTTTTATTTCTTTTGGTTTATTTTTAAATATTTTGTTTAGTACTAATATTTCTATTATAATAAAAAGTATCCATAATAGATGAGGCAAAGTCCATTTATCAAAGATTATATTTGAATAACCGAATAGGTGTTGGGGTATATAGATTGGTATTGATGATATTAGTAAAAAAATTAATATTACAAGGTATTTAGGAATTTCTTTTATATTGATTTTGATTTTATTTTCTTTACTTAACATTATAATTATACTTAGTTCAAGTAACCATATTATTCCTTGAATTATACTTCTAAATATAGGGTTTATTAGGAATTTTTTAAATGATGCACTTAATATATCTATACTATTTAAACCTCTTCCTAGAGTTGATGTATAGTTTTGTAGGTGGGTGGGATAACATATTATTGATATTATTATCATTGGGAGGGAAAAATATTTGGCAATTTTTCTGATAATTTGATTATTATAGAATACAGCAATGGGCAAGATTACAAAGTTTAATACATTAAACCATCTTACTAAGGCATATATTATGTCTTTTAGTGAATGAGTTAATTCATTATTGTCAAAGCATCTAACGTAAGCATCTGGTAAAGTAATTGTTACAATAAATATAATTATGCAATAAATTATTACTAATATTTTTAGTATTTTATTAATGTTTTTATTTTTTTTTAATATAAATGGCATTAATAATAGAAATGATAGCGAAAAAAACAAATAAAACATCTAACTACTCCTTTTTACTTTGTGAGTATATTATATCATTTTATTTGTTATTTGTGTATTATTTATTTGCGAGTTCTAGTATTTTTTTTATTGTGTTTTTAGTTCTGATTGTTATATATTTGCTTATACTTGTACTTGCTGTTTTACTCCACCAATTAGTTTTTTGATAATATCTTAAATCAAATGACCAAAATATATTATTTTTATATTCTTTTATTATTTCGTATTCTTTTTTTGGTTCTCCTAATACATTATAGATTTCTTCGTACATATGAGGTTCGATAACAAATATAATATTGTCATATTTTTGTTTATTTGTTTCTTTCCACCAATCGGGTTCATTATTTAATAATTCTTCTAATTCTTTGATTTCTATTATGAAAACGGGAATATCAAGTGCGAATGTATCTTTTATATGTTGTTTTAACTGTTTCATTAATTTTGTTTTATTATTTTCGTTTGTTTCAAATATTATATTTCCACTATTGAGATAGGTTATAACATTTGATAGGTTTAACTTTTTTAGACTTTCTTTTAATTCATTCATTGATATTTTGTTTTTTCCGCTTATATTTATTCCTCTTAATAGAGTAACATATTTTTTCATTTCTATTTCCTATTTATCTAATTTATCGATTAATATACTTTCTACTTCTATTATATTTTCAATTGGTTGGACTTCCCAATCACCCCTAAATTTTTCAAATATTTCGTAAGCAACTCTTTTCCCACTATGATTTCTCCTAAATCTTGGCATTATTAAGAATTCGACAATATACTTGCCATTTTTATTAAATTTTAAATTTTCATTTACCATAACCATTCCTACATATGTTTTTCCACTTTTAATA
>HF993322.1:0-4351 GCA_000433875.1 Firmicutes bacterium CAG:884 | reverse complement strand
TGCATTTTGACCCTCATCAGTAAAGTAATTATCAAACCATCTATATTCAAATATACATTCCTCATTTACATCATTATCAATATATTGCGAGCCATCATATAAAGCATACTGTAACTATTTATATAATTTCTCTTTTTCTTGTTGTTTTACATCAATCATTTCGTAATTCATTATAATCACCAACTTTCACATATTATTATATCATACAATGGACTTGTATTTTGTTAAGGCTAGTAAAAAAACTTATCTAAACGCCTTTTTTGAGATAAAATCACCTAAATGTTGGAAGTAGCAAAAAGCTCTCAAGCCCTTTATTTATAAGGATTTGCGAGCTTATTTGTCACAACAATGTTTATACTTCTTACCACTTCCACATAGCGAAGAATTAAAACAACATAGTAATTTTTTGTTTAAAAATTGGGCTTTATAACTCATAATTTTTAAGAACTTACTCCTAAATTTTAAAAAAGTTATGTCTAATTTTCTGACAATGCAGTTTAAACTTATCTAAAAGAATTGTTTTAACATATCAAAATATCTTAATCTTCCGATTATGTTATTTCTTCTTTTTCATATTTGTGTGTAGCATATAAGCTTTCCATTTTAGACTATTTTCAAATATAATTCCTGCAAAAACAATACCGATAGAGGCAATAAGTAAAATTAAAGAATATCCATCAGTTACTTCTATCCCAATAATGGAAATAATTGCTATAATTATGCCGATAGAAATCATAAATATCTTTCCAATACTTGCCCATGTTAAGAAAAAATTAATATTATTTTTTATGCCCTCTTCTGTAATAACTTTGTACTCATCATATACGACTTCTTGATTTTTTTCATCAGAAATATCATTATCAATAATTTCTTTTTTATAAATATCAATTGGTGCACTATCTTCGGACATTTTCTGGTTTATAATTTTATCCCAATCAGTTTTACATTTAGGACATTTTCCATTTTGTAAAATTATTTCTTCCTCACAAATGTTACAATAAAATTTATTCATAAAACACCTCTTTCTAATAAACATTATACTATAGATTTCTAAAATTATTTAACTCGTAATATTACTATATTCGAATATTGTAAAAATTGTTATTGTCAACTAAAAAACTTATCTATATGCCTTTTTTGAAGTGAAATTGCCTAAAAATTGTAAGTAGCAAAAAACTCGCAAGTCCTTTATTTATAAGGTTTTGTAAGCTTATTTACCACAACATTGCTTATATTTTTTACCACTGCCACATGCTCGATCTTTGACCATATTTTACTTATATATGGTACAAATAGTATTATGTGTTTTTCCCTTATTTTATGGGCATTTAGTACATTATATTATTAGTATTATCTATATTATAAATATTACTAATTTTATATATTACGTGGACAAATCGTGGACAAAAATCATTTTATCACAACAATTTGTTTACCTGCTACAAGTGTACTAAAAAAGCACTATAAAGTAAAGTATAAATAATGTTGTGATATTAATATATTAAACCGTTTTCTTTAACTGTTTTTGAATCATCAATTAAACCTAAATACTCACTAACTATTCTAAATAAAGCCATTTTAGGTCTACTTTCTGGAATATAATATCTTTTTTCTTGCATTATAGATCTACATTTTTCAATTACCTTTAAACATTCGTTATAAGTAATTCCAGATATTCACTTAATTCTTTGGCATTTATATATAATCTTTCAAATTCTAATTTTGCATCATTAGTTCCAAACATACAACCACAATTTGGACATTTTGCATTTACGTACATTATTTACCATTCTTTCTACAATTGGGACAATAACATCTACTAACTAGATGGTCTGCTCGTATTTTCCATCTATGATTACATTTTAAACAACCAACTTCTGCATTGGATTTAGAACCATAATATTTTAATACTACAATCATCCCATTTGATTTTTTAAATATTTTTTCTGAATATTTTTTTCCATAATCAATTTTTTCTGTATTTTTCAGTTCTTTTTCTTTTTTAACTATTGTAAAAACTTCTGGTTTGCATATTAAACAAAATGGATGATTATTAAATCTTCTATAAGAAGTAGTCCATTCATTTCCACACTTTTTACATTTTAGTTTTATGTCTGATGATGTATTTATATACTCAACTACCTTAATATCTTTATTTTTAATTTTCTTTTGAAATTTTTTTGTACTATTTTTAATACGTTCTATATATTTAATTTCATTTTTCTCATCTTCACTTATAAATTCAACTTTAGAAATTTCAAAAATAGCTTTTTTCCAATCAATAGAAAGAACATACACTTTTCTATTTCTAGATTCAAAATATAATTGTTTTTTTATTTTTTCAAAATCTAAATTAAATCCCATTTTTATTTCTAAAACAGCTTTGGCCGTTGATAGATCACATTTAGATAATATATTGTTTTCTTCATTTAAAACTAGTTCTTGAGATAATATCTTTTCTTTTTCAAAAATATTAGTTTTTATGTATTCTATTAGCGGTCCTATTTGTTCTTTAATACTTTCAGTTGTTTTATTAACAGACTCTATATATTTATCAAAATTCTTATCTAAAGATCGAATTGTTCCATCTGAATTTAAAGAAATTGGAATCTCACGAACTACACTTGGTAATCTTCCTATAAAATTTAATTTATTCTTATTATCAATTTCATAATGAATATTATTACATTTTTCTACTTCAAGCATTGAGTTTATCAAATGTTCAATACTTACTCCACTAATATTAGTTTCATATCTATGAATTTTCTTTTTATCAATTTCAAATTGTTTTATTACACTATGCTTTATATAAATACTTGGTATATCTCTATAATACTTAAAATTAGGATATGTTTCCAAATAGCTTATTGGAATAACATAACTATCATTTAATTCAAATACATTACACCCAGTTACCAACAAAAATTTATCATGAATTTTTTCAAATAATTTCCATTCAAGAATGCAATCATTTTTTCCAGAATGAACTTCTTTGATATTATCAATACCAAATAAACTACATAAATTATCTTTTGTTACATTTCCTCCATTAAATTTACTAGAAATAATTAAATGTTTAAAATTAAAAAATTTTAATTTTTCAAAACCTTTTATCTTATGTCTATTACAATATGTTCTAATAAACTTTTCATCAATGCTCCCATAAGTTAATATAGTTCTATTTTCAAGATTAAATTTTTTTATTATTTCATCAAATTCATTTTGTGAAATTGGTGTTTTATCTTTTAAATCCTCTTCAGTTATTCCATTTATATGAGTAGTTAAAACACAATCATTTAATTCTAAAGGAAGAAATCTATCATAAGATTCATTGGTATCAGGATCATATATAGATATTGAAAGAAGATCCCATTCTAATGATGCTAAACCGTTTGTTTCTACATCTAAAACGACATATTTATTTTTTTCTAAATTTATAATCATTACTGCATCTCCTTTTTTTCTAATATGTATTATACATTAATTATATCTAAATTCATAAGATAATTTACACATTTATGAAATACGTGGCACGTTTTGTTGAAAGTGTATTTCAATGAAAGTGAGAAAAGACTTTTTATTTTTTTATGAAGCTAAATGCTGAAATAAAAAAAAAGCACCTTTACTACTTACATAAGTTTGTAGTATTGGTGCTTTATTGGGATTCCAAAGGGTTTATCCTTGGCACACATAGTTATTGGCTCTGCCAATATCGTAGTGTGTTACTATAATGAAATTATAGTTCTTAGTTTAAAATCCAATATCGAAATCATCATCCTTATCAATTTCATCTCTATAATTGGATTTTATTGGTTGTTTCATATAAGAAGGAACGTTTGCATATTCAAATAATTCATCTTGTCTTTCAGTTCCTACTGATGTTTTATAGACATCTTTATTATTAAATAAGTTTTCATCATATATATCTTTTACTTTATCAGTAACAATATCTTTTGTTTCTTCATTTCCTCTTATAAGAAGTTTTCTAAAGAACTCTATAAGCTTTTCAACTATTTCATAAATATAATCTTTTAATCCTTTATTTTCTTCTTCTAATTCATTATTTCTCTGTTTTAAATATTTTACCTCATTAGTAAGGTTTTTATTTTTTCTTTCTAGTGTATTATAAGAATCAACTTGATCTTTTACTTCTCCTAAAACTACTTCAACTCTATCTTGTACATCCATTAAATCATCCACTTCTTTAATAACTCTATTCATAGAATCAAATGTTTCTTTTTTTACTTTTACGTAGTCCTTATCAAACAGGATATTCTTTTTATCTTTAAGACTTTCATTAAACTCATTTAATTCATATTCTAATCTAGAATGTTTATTTCCTAAATCTTTA
>HF993321.1 GCA_000433875.1 Firmicutes bacterium CAG:884 | reverse complement strand
AAATAATATATTATTACACTTTTTATAAGGAAAAAATAAATATAAAAAGAAGCTTATAATCTTAGATCCATCAAGAGGATAAATTGGAATTAAATTAAAAATAATTAAAAACAAATGAATAAAATAATATTTTTTAATAAAATGATAAGAAATTATTTGAAACAAAGGACCAGCAATCGCGATCAAAAAATCTTTAAAAATTGAATCATTTATTTTCATATTAAATATAGTTAATAAACCACAAGGAAAAACATTAATTTTGCATACTCTATACCCTAATATATATGCTGTTATAATATGTCCAATTTCGTGAATAATTAGATAAATAATCATAAACAAAAAAGGCTTAAAAAAGCCTGTTGCAAGCATAATTAAAGAAACAATATAAAATAAAGGATTAATGTAAATATTCTTCATAATTAAGTATATTACCATCTTTCTTAAAAACAATATAAATATAATCATCTAAAGAAGTACCAACAAGTTCTCCTTCTTTAATATAATCATATAATCTAACACTAGGATTAATATTAGAATACCAAATATCAATACCGGTATTTAAAGATATAATAACTGTATTACCATAGTTTTCCTTTTCTCCAACAAATAGAACTAATCCTGTTCCATAAGATGGAACCATATATTCCTTTGAAACACTTACCTTCGCACCATCTAAATAAGCATCAATATTTGTATAAGATAATTTTTCATTAAAAACCAAAGAATCTTTATTAATATTTTTAAAAGGTAAACTAGAACCAAATATCTTTTCATACCAATTATTTATTTTAATAAAAGGCATACTAGATTCATACACATTACTATAAAAAAACGAACTAAAAGTTTTACTTTTTTTTAAACCTATTAAAACGACCAATGTAATAATTACTGCTATTAATATTTTGTTTATCCATTTCATACTTCATTATATGATAAACAAAATAAAATATACACGGTAATAAAGAATATAAGAAAATTAATTTAAAAGCTCTTATTTTAACAGTAATTAAATAATAAAATAAAGTTATAAAATACAAAAAAATCAAATCCAAAATAATATTACTTTTAATATATTTATAAATTAATTTAACTATTAAATAACATAAACTCAAATAAATAACAAAATATTTAAAGTAAAATAAATCCATTATTAAAGCTATAATCATAATATTTAAATAAGATTTATTAAATATAAATATATAACTAAGCATTATAAAACTACTAATACCAAAATAGTTTAAAATTAAATCAAGTATCACTTTACCATAACTCCAACAGAATTAATACTATTATATTCATACCCACTTTTTACTTTTAAAATCTTTGATAATCCAAATTCATCATCACTTACTTCTTCAACAGTTCCAATAAGTAATCCACTTGGAATATCTATTTGATATTTACCAGTTACAATTGCATCACCTATATTAATATCACCTTTAATATCTTTTACCATATAATATCCATCTTTATATTCTTTAATCGCGCCCATTTCAAATGAACTAGCATTCATAACTGGATATTCCATACCATTTATTAAACTAATAGTACTAGAATTATTTGATACCTCTTTAACTATACCAATAAAAGAGGTAGAACATATAACCGCACTACCTTCTTTAATTCCACTATTTTTTCCTTTATTAATTATAACATAATCGTATACTAATGATTTTTCAATAATATCAGCATAAATAATTGAATAGCTCTCGTCATTTAAATTCATAAGTGATCTAAGTTCATTATTTTCTTTAGTAAGTAAATCATATTTATAAGCCATAACAACATATTCATCCAATTTTCTTTCGTATTCATCAATTATATTAAGCAAATGTTCTTTTGTTTGACCCAAGTTTTTAACTTTATAAACACCTTTAAAAACAACATTTATTTTATTCAAAACAAATACTTTTGCATCTTTAAAAACATCTAATTTAAAAAATAATGTACATCCTACTACAATACAAAGTATAATTACAATTACTTTTTTCATATTTCACCATTTTCAAAAAAACTATAATAGTTATCCTTTCCGACAATTATATGATCATTAACTTCTATTCCCATAATCTCTCCTACTTCTTTTAACATTTTAGTCAAAAAACAATCTTCTCTACTTGGATTTATATTTCCTGATGGATGATTATGTACACAAATAATACTAGATGCACTCAATAAATATGCTTCTTTAAATACTTCTCTTGGATGAACCAAACTTCGATCTACTGTTCCTTTAAATAATAATTTACTAGAAATTATTCTTTTTTTACTATCTAAATATACACAATAAAAGTTTTCTTGCATTTCTAAACTAAATTTATCTTTAAAATACTCAAAAATAATATCTGGACTATTAAATACTATTCCATTTAAACTTACTATATTTTGATTCATTCTTTTTGATAATTCAAATACAGCAAGCAAAATACAAGCCTTAGCATTACCTATTCCATTTATTTTAATTAGTTCTTGATAATTTAAATTCTTTAAATCACATATATCTTTAACAGAACTTAAAATAGAACTTGCTATATCTTTAACCCCTTTATTCTTATTTCCACTTCCTAAAATAATTGATAATAATTCTTCATTATTTAAACTAGAACCTCCAAAATGAAATAATCTTTCCCTTGGTCTATCATTTATTGGAATATTTTTAATTTTCACCATATGCCTCCTCATATTCACTCAAAATACTAGCATTTATTGCTTCAATAGCAGTTTCATCATCAGTTCTTTCTAACAATAAATCATATTGTTTTAATACTTCTGTAAAATTACTTGAAGGCAGGTTTATTTCTTTCACATATATACTATACCCCTTTTTTTCAAAAAAATCTTTTAATTTTTGAACATTTTTTGATTTTGTTGTAAATCCAGCATATACATAATACATATCTCCACTTTTTTCATAAATATAATAATTTAAGGTAACATTTTCTATTACCGATTGTTTACTTGAATAAACACCTTGTTGAAAAACATATACCAAAGTATTTTCATTGAATGCATATGAAACATTATATGAATCATAAAATATTTTTGTAAATACAAGTCCTACTACAAGACCTAATAAAACCGGAAGTAACTTTTTCATTTTATCACCATTTAAATTATAATATTTAAAAAGTTAAAAAATTGTCAAAAAAAGAAAGTATTTAAACTTTCTATATTCTATTTAAAATAAATTTAACTAATGATGAAATAAAGAAGAATGATAATCCTGATGTTAATCCGACTAAAAATATAAACAAAAGGTTTTGTACAAATCCATCATTATCCATAAATAATTTCGCTGATGCTTTTCCACTTGAAAATGTCAAACTTTTTCCTTTTTCATTACCACCATCTATTTTATCATCAATATTTTCTATTTTTTTTATTAATTCTTCTCTTTCTTTTAATAGTTCTTCTTTAATATTTCTTTTTTTTATATCATCACTATCATATATTTTATATAATTCAATTATTCTTTTATAATTAGTAACTACTATATTCATAAAACTTGTTATATTATTTGGTTGAATATTTCTATAAGTTATTTCTTTTATTTTTCCAAAATATTCTGGTTGATTATCACTTAACATTTTGGTTATATTTAAGATATCTTTCATATAATATTGAAACAAAAATTTTATTAATTCTTCTTTTGTTATTATACTTCCATTAAATTCCATTTTATTACTTACCATATTCTCATAATTATTGTTTGCGTTTGGTTTAAGTAATTTGTTATTAACTCTATTTATTTTATATGAAGAAAATGGTAAATTTTGGCCAAATAAATATGATAAGATTATTTGTTTAAAGTAATCACTTCTAAAGATATTATATTCTTCTTCGTTTGGTAACATACAAGTCTTATATATAAATGGTACTATTTCTATTTTATCTCTAAGTGATCCATTATTATAAGATTTTAAGATTGATTTATTTGCTTCATAGTATTCAGCAATTGATACTACTTGAAATGCATTTTCATCTTCATAAAACAAACTATAAAGGTGATTTATATTTCTTTTAAAACTTTGATTAATTAAAGTATTTTCATCAAAATTAATAACTTCCATACAATCACCTACTATTCTATATATTACTATAGCACATTTATGGTCAAAAAACAATCCTAATTTTGAACTGAAATTTATATTTCTATTATATACGGATCATTTTCTGTTCCTGATCCTCCTGTCATCAGAGTCCCAGATGCGAGATTGATGACTGGGCGGGCACCTTGCCACGACGGCGGGTAAGCATTGTAAAGAGCCCCAGATGGAGTCAAAGACCACACATTCGAACGCGCTTCATTTGCGCTGAAGTACGACGGCGAGGACGTCCAATTATAATGCCCATTATATAAATAATACTTTGAGTTCATTACATCATACCTTCCACCAGCTAGTACTACTTCATCAGCTGTCATTAAACCAACTGGATAATTAAGTGCATTATTACCATAACCATTTGTTTCTTTTATATTGCTTAAAGCATTTGTTTTAAGTGTAAACTTATCATTATT
>HF993320.1 GCA_000433875.1 Firmicutes bacterium CAG:884 | reverse complement strand
GTGATGAAGAAGATAATAAATTTATAAATATAGATAATATAGAAGCAAATGTTAGGGTAAGTGCAGTTCAGATAAGTGAATATGCTTATATGAAGAATGGAAGTTATGCAACTTACAATGAAGAAACAGGTGATGAAATAATTCCTATATCAGCATTTTGGCAAGAAGCATATAAACAATATATAAGAACGATTAATTTTGGGAGTGATTTGAGTAATTTGCCAAGTAGTTGTACGGAAGAAAACTTATGTTGGGATATATCAGAAAGTACAACTCAAAAGAAAAAAGTATATGCTTATCTTATAGATAGCGGATTAAAAGATTCAAACAATTCAGAACAAAGTTTATATAATTTATATATAGTAAGCGATGCACCAATATTTGCACCTATTGATTGTTTAAAAATATTTTCTGATTTTTCTAATTTAAAAACCATTAACTTCAATAATAACTTTAATACATCCAAAGTAACAAATATGCAAGATATGTTTTATAATAATTCGCTTCTTGATAACATCGATGTAAGCACTTTCAATACTAAAAATGTAATTGATATGGGTGGGATGTTTGCAATGTGTGGCTTTATTTCACTTGATTTAAGTAATTTTAATACTGAAAACTTAGCAAATATTTTTGTTGAAGAATATAGAAGAAATCGAAGTATATTTTCTCGTTGCCCATCTTTAACAACCATTGATTTAAGTAGTTTTAATACAACAAACGTAACAAATATGAGGTATATGTTTTATGTTTGTTCATCTTTAACAAGCTTAGATTTAAACAGTTTTAATACAACAAACGTAACAAATATGAGTGAAATGTTTTCTACTTGTTCATCATTAACAACTCTGGATTTAAGTGGTTTTAATACATCTAATGTAACAAATATGAATTATATGTTTTCTGATTGTTCATCATTAACAAGCTTAGATTTAAGCAGTTTTAACACATCAAAAGTAACAAATATGAGTAATATGTTTTCTTATTGTTCATCCTTAACAAGTTTGGATTTAAGTAACTTTAACACTTCAAGTGTTACTAATATGGACTATATGTTTTCTGATTGTTCATCCCTAATAAGTTTAGATTTAAGTTCACTTAAAGAATTTAAATATAGTGGTTCAGGAGACAACACAGGAATTCTAATAGATTGCTCATCTTTAGAAAATCTAAATTTGAGATCACTCACTAAATTAAATGCCTATATAATATATAATCTAAATAATTTGAGAGATTTAGACATCAGTAACCTTTATATAAATAGTGATTTGTATCTACCTAAATCAGATAGACTAGTAACTACAATAAATTATATTGGTACATATTCAGTATATGATATCAAGCTTCAAAAATATATACCTAGTTTTAACATAGCAGTAAAACCATCACAAGGGAAAATAACTATCAATTATGAAGCAGCCGCAGAACCATATTTAGATCAAATAATATCAGAACATCCTGAATATAATTGGGTTAAAGGTAAACTTATAACTGCACCAACATCAAGTTAAAAGAACAATAGTTCTTTTTTCTTTACTTGGACTAGATTAAATCATAAAAATATATTATAATTATTAAACAAAGAGGTGTACTATGTGGAAAATAGGTAATGTAGAAATAAAAAATCAAGTCGTAATGGCACCAATGGCTGGAATCTCTAACCCATCATATATGAAAATAATTGAAGAAATGGGTTGCGATCTCGCTATAACAGAACTAATAAGTACAGAAGCAATAATAAGAAATAATAAAAAAACATTAGATATGCTAAATGGAATAGATGAATTAAAAATGAAAGTTGGAATTCAAATATTTGGCGCGAACCCGCAAACAATGGCTAAAGCAGCCCAAATATTATGTGAGAAACATAAAGTAGACCTAATTGACATCAATATGGGATGCCCTGTACCAAAAGTCGCGATCCATTCAGAAGCTGGAAGCGGTTTACTAAAAAATCCCGAAAAAGTAGAGAAAATAGTAAAAGCCGTAAAAGAAGCTGTCAATGTTCCTGTTACTGTAAAAATAAGAAGTGGTTGGGATGATAATAGCATAAATGCTGTAGAAATCGCTAAAATAATCGAAAAAGCAGGTGCAAACGCTATCACAATTCACCCAAGAACAAGAGCCCAAGGTTATACCGGAAAAGCAAATTGGAATATCATAAAAGAAGTAAAAGAAAATGTAAACATACCCGTAATCGGAAATGGTGACATTAAAAGCTGTTATGATGCCAAAAAAATGCTTGAAGAAACAAACTGCGATGCTATTATGATAGGAAGAAGTCTATTAGGTAACCCTTGGATAATAAAAGAAACAATTGACTATTTAGAAAAAAATAAAGAACCCAAAGAAATACCCCTTTCCGAAAAAATCAAAATGATAAAAAAACATTTAGATTTATTAATAAAATATAAAAATGAAAAAACCGCTCTTTTAGAAATAAGAAGCCATATAGCTTGGTATTTAAAAGGCGAAAAAAACTCAAAAGAAGTCAAAGAAATGATATGTAAAGCAGCGTCCAAAGAAGAAGTTTTAAAAATAATAACAAATTATGAGCAAAATTATAAAAAATGTGGTATTATATAAACGAGGAGTGAAAAGAATGAAAATATTATGTGTTAATGCTGGTAGTTCATCATTAAAATTTCAATTATATGAAATGCCAGAAGAAAAAGTTTTAATAAGTGGATACATTGAAAAAATAGGTATGCCAGACTGCTTTTGGAACGTTAAAATTAACGGAGAAAAAATAAGAAGTGAAAAATATCTTAAAAACCATACAGAAGCAGTAGAAGTATTAATTGAAGAACTATTTAAAAATAAAGTAGTTGAATCATTAGACGAAATTAAAGGAGTAGGTCATAGAGTATTGCACGGTGGTGAAAAATATGCCGATTCTGTAGTAATAACTGATGAAGTAGTTAAAGATATTGAAGACTTAACAAAACTGGGACCTTTGCATCATCCAGGAAATCTAGCTGGAATAAATGCAATGAGAAAAGCCTTACCAGGAGTTGTAAACGTTGCCGTATTTGATACAGCATTCCATCAAACAATGCCAAAAGAAAATTTTATATACCCAGTACCATATGAATGGTATACAAAATATGGCGTAAGAAAATATGGCTTTCACGGAACAAGTCATAAATATATTACAGGCGAAATGAAAAAACGTTTGGGAAAAGAAAACGTAAACCTAATCATCTGTCACGTAGGAAGCGGAGCCTCAATAGCGTGCGTTAAAGATGGAAAATGCTATGATACAACAATGGGCTTAACACCACTTGATGGCTTAATGATGGGAACAAGATCAGGCGCTATTGATCCATCAATTCTAAAATATGTAATGCAAGAATCAGGTGAAACAATTGATGAAATAACTGATGACTTAAATAAGAAAAGCGGTTTCTATGGTGTATGCGGAGCAGCTGATTGTCGTGATGTAGAACATCTAGCAGAAGAAGGAAACGAAAATGCAATCCTAGCCCTTAACATGTATGCAAATAGAATCGCAAAATATATTATGGATTACTATCTAGAATTAGAAGGAAAAGTTGATACAATCGTATTTACAGCCGGTGTATTAGAAAACGGATCAACAATGCGTAAAATGGTTATGGACAGACTAAAAGTTCTAGGAATAACATTAGATGAAGAATTAAATAACAAAATTGCTGGATTCAAAGAATTACACGAAGGAATTATCTCTGATGGTGATTCTAAAATAGCAGTTATGGTATTACCAACAAACGAAGAAATAATGATTGTAAAAGATACATTTAATAAAGTAATAGGATAAAAGCACATAAGTGCTTTTTTTTCTAAAAAAAATGTAGTATAATATTAATGCAAAGAAAAGATAGGTGTTGTATGAATAATATTTATAAGAAAATATATAGAACAATTAAAAAATATAATACAATAGTAATAGCAAGACACATCGGACCAGATCCAGATGCTCTAGCAAGTAGTTTAGCTTTAAAAGATATTATATTAAATAAATTCCCTAAAAAAAACGTATATGCAGTCGGAGCAAGTGCAAATAAGTTTAAATATTTGGGCCAATTAGATAAATTACCAGAAGATGTAAGTAAAGCCTTACTAATAGTAACGGATATACCAGACTCTAAAAGAATAGATGGCGCTGCTTATAAAGATTTTGCCTATAGAATAAAAATTGATCACCATCCATATGTGGAAACCTTTTGTGAAATAGAGTGGATAGATGATAAAGCATCAAGTGCATCACAAATGGTAATGGAACTAGCATTCAATACACCATTTAAGATAACAAATGAGATAGCTGAAAAATTATATACAGGTTTAGTAACAGACACTAATAGATTCTTATATTCATATACAACCGAGAAAACCTTTTCATTAGTCGCAAAACTATTAAAAGAAAACAAAATAGATACAGACAAAGTATATAATAATATATATATGAGACCACTAAAAGAATTAAGATTCCAAGGATATATATCACAAAACTTAAAACTAACACCAAACGGAGTCGCTCATCTATTAATAACTGAAGATAAAATGCACGAATATAATATTGATGTTGCAACAGCTGGAAATATGATAAATAACTTTAATTATATAGATGAAATATTAGTATGGGTTCTATTTTCTGTAGATACTCTAAACAATAATATAAGAGTATCAATAAGATCAAGAGGACCAATAATAAATACAGTAGCTCAAGGCTTTGGTGGAGGCGGACACGCCTATGCATCCGGAATTAAAGTCAAAACATATGAAGAAACTCTAGAAATAGTAGAAGAGTTAGATAAAGTATGTTTAGAATATAAAGAAAAATGTTAAAACAGGGAGGAAATATGGAAACAACATTTGTAATGATTAAACCAGACGGTGTAAAACAAAAATTATTTAAAAATATTATGGAAATGCTACTAGACAACAATTTATCAATAACTGATGTAAATATTGTTAATTTAAATGAAGACTTTATCAAAGAACACTATGCTCATCTAGTAGATAAACCATTCTTTCCACATCTAAAAGAATTTATGATGTCAGGAAAAGTAATATCAATGACAGTATTTGGTGAAGATGCTATAAATAAAGTAAGAAAAGTAATGGGCGCAACTAATCCAAATAAAGCCGAAAAAGGAACAATAAGATATTTATATGGAAATAAAGAAGATACAACTTGTAATGTAATGCACGCAAGTGATTCCAAAGAAAATGCCTTAATTGAATTAAATAGATTCAATAAATATAGAAAAGTATTAACAAAGAGAAAATAATGGAAAGAATATATAACAAATTAGTAAGAGATAATATTCCTAAAATAATTGAAGAAAAAAATGAAACACCAATTATTAGAATATTAAATGATGCAGAATATAAAGAAGCTTTAGAAAAGAAATTATATGAAGAATATAAAGAAGTTCTAGAAGCAAATGAAAGTGATAGAGTAGAAGAACTAGCTGATATGTTAGAAGTAATAAAAAGTCTTGCTAGCTTAGAAAATAAATCATTAGATAATGTTATCTCTTTAATGAACGCTAAATCAGAAAAAAGAGGCTCATTTAAAGAAAGAATATTCTTAGAAAAAGTAATCGAAAAATAAGTATATGAAAAGTATACTTTTTTTCATAAATTATTTAAACGAATGTTAAATCAATTGCAATAAACTAAATAATATGATAGAATTAAATAGTAATAATGACGATATTAAAGAAAGGATGAAATAAAATAAACAAAAGAAAAATATTAATTTTATCACTTATAATGGTTGGAATAGTTTTATTAGGAGCAGGAACCTATGCATATTATATGATTGCAATAAAAGGAAATATAAAAATTGAAGCCGGAACATTTGTATTTGATGTATTACACAATAATACAACATTTACAAATATAGATTTATACGATACAATTGAAAATCCAAGTTTAACAAATAAATATATTATACCAGTCGATAGCGGTAAGTTTGAATTAACTGCAACAGCAAATGGAAGTTCAACTGATGTTGAATATGAAATAACATTTACAGGAACTAATATACCAACTAATATGAAGTTTTATTTAAATAAACAAAAAACAAATAAATTAGATTTAACAAAGGGTTTAAAGGGCTATTTTAATAGTGATGATACCGATAAGACTAAAGTATATACAATATACTGGGAGTGGCTATTTGATAGCGGTGAAAATAATCAAGATGATATAAATTATCAAAATAAAGATATCTTAGTTGATGTAAAAGTAGTTGGAAAACAATCTCCAGGTCATGCCATTATGATGAACGGAGATATAACAGAAAATTCTGATAAAACAACAACGGTTGGAATGTGGAAAGATGAATATAGACTAAAAATAAAAAATATAACTTTTAGTAATGATTTAAGTAATTTACCAAGTAGTTGTACGGAAGCAAATCTTTGCTGGGATATAACTGATTCAGAAAGTATTTATCCTGTATATCACTATCTCGTTCAAAATGTGGCAGACACAACAAAATATGATGCCTATATAGTAAGTGAAGAAAAGATATATGCACCAAAAGATAGTAGTGGAATATTTGCGCTATATGGTGAAGAATCAGGAAGTTATGTATCCTATGTTGAAACTATTAATTTTAACAACAATTTTGATACATCAAAAGTAACAAATATGGGTGAGATGTTTGCAGTTTTAACAAAGTTGAAAAGTGTTGATGTAAGTAATTTTAATACAGTAAACGTAACAAATATGTCACAGCTATTTTATGGATGCAAAGCCTTAGAAGTGGTTGATGTAAGTAATTTTGATACATCAAAAGTAACAAATATGAGTTGGATGTTTGGTTCTTGTTCAATCTTGACAAGTTTAGACCTAAGCAGTTTTAATACATCGAACGTAATAAATATGGCTAGTATGTTTAATAGACTTTATAGCATAAAAAGTATAAATCTAAGTAATTTTGATACATCCAAAGTTACAAATATGGGTTCACTATTTCAAGGAAGTGCTGCACTAGAAACACTAGATTTAAGTAACTTTGATACATCGAAAGTAACCAATATGAGAGCAATGTTTGGCGGAACATCTGCATCAGGTGATATGCATTTAAAAGAAATAAAAGTATCAGATAAGTTTGTAACAGACAATGTAACTGATATGCTTGAAATGTTTAGACTTTGTAGATATTTAAACTTCACGTTCAATGTAACTGGAAATAAAGTAACAAACTATACAAATATATTCAATAATACTGCAACTGATTCAAATGCTAAAATAGTAGTTAATTATACAGCTGAAACAGAAACATTGGTAGATAATATGCTTGCAACAGTCTCATCTGGACGTAATGTTGTAAAAGGAAAACAAATATAAAAAGGAAATCAATTCAATTCGATTTCCTTTTCTCATATCTTTTAACACCCTTATCAGTAACAATAATATCAACTGGTATATCATAACAATCGTGATAAGTATCATCAATTAAACAATCATCATAACATAAACCAATCTTCACGCCATTATAAGTATTAAAGAATCGATCATAATAACCTTTACCATAACCAATTCTATAAAATGCTTTATCAAAACAAATACCAGGAGTAATACAAATACTATTACAATAATCATTGACACTTGATTTACTAACCATAATATTAAACTTACCATTAACTAAATCATTAAGATTTTTAACTAAATAAAAATCCATATCATCATCACATCTAGGAATAAAAACTCTTTTTTTATGCTCTAAAGAATATTTAATTAATTTTAAAGTATCAATTTCATCATTAATAGAATAGTAAATTAAAATATCTCTTGCATAAATAAACTCATCTAAACCAATAATATAATTATAAATTAAATTATCAAGATTTTCAGAATGAATACTATTTCTAATTTTTTTATATTTAACTCTTAAATCATTTTTCATAAACCAAGGAAAGTAAAAGAACTTATTAAGATCTTACCTTTAACCAAAAAGGTCCGAACTCATAAGCTCTCAAAGAATTTCTATTATATTCAACATACTTGTAGCCTAAACTCATATATTCAGTCGCACTACCATCATCGTAATTGTAAGTATTAGTCTTAATAACAATAAGCGGTTTTTGCACATTACCATTTTCATCCTTATGACCACATCTAACAAAATCAAAAACAGCAAGCGCTACCCAAAGTACTAAAACAAATGTAACTAAAATAGAAAAAATCTTTTTAACAACTTTCAAAACAATCACATCCTTAAATAAATTATATCATTTAAAATTAGAAAGTACAATAGAAAAATAAAGAAAAGTATGATAAAATATAAAAGGAGATGAAAAAATGAAACGATTAATAATGATAGACGGAAACAATTTACTATTCAGATCATACTATGCAACAGCCTATAGCGGTAATTTTATGAAAAACTCAAAAAATTTTCCAACAAACGCTATATATGGTTTAGTAAATATGATAAATAAAATTCTAGATGAAGAAAAACCAAACTATGTTATAGTTGCATTTGATAGAGGAAAAACATTTAGACACGAAAAATATGATAACTATAAAGGCGGAAGAATTGAAACACCAGATGAATTAAAAAAACAATTTCCAATCGCAAAAGAAGTAATATCAGCAATGGGATTAAAATGGTATGATATAGATAACTATGAAGCAGATGATATAATAGGAACCTTCTCAACATACTGCGATAATGAAAATATAAAAGGAACAATCATTAGCTCGGATAAAGACCTTTTACAATTAATAAATGAAGATGTCGATGTGAAATTATTAAAATCAGGCGGTGAAGCCATAAGATATAATGAAGAAACATTTGAAAATGATTATGGAATTAAACCAATTAATATAGTTGATCTAAAAGCTTTAATGGGCGATAGCTCAGATAATATACCAGGCGTAAAAGGAATAGGGGAAAAAGGTGCCTTAAAACTACTTCAGGAATATAAAACACTAGACGGAATATATGAAAATATTGAAGATATAAAAGGAAAAACTAAAGAAAAATTAATGCAAGATAAAGAAAATGCTTATTTTTCATATGAACTAGCAACAATTTATAAAGAAGTACCACTTGAAATAAATCTTGAAGACACCTATTATGAAGGACCAAATATTGAAGAATTAAACAAAATTTATAATGAATTAGAGTTCTATTCACTTTTAAAAAAAGAACCCAAAAAAGAAGAAGAATTTAACTATAAAATATTAGAAAATATAAATGAATTAAATCAGAATATTTCAATATATTTGGAAACAAATGACTTTAATTATTTCAAAACAAAAGCTGAGGGAGCTGGAATATATGATGGAAAAAATGCTTATTATATTTCTTATGAAAAATTGTTGAAAAATAAAGAAATATTAAATAAAGTAGATGTAACATATGATTTAAAAAGACTATATGTTTCCCTAAAAAAAGAAAATATTGAATTAGAAAATAATCCATTTGATACAATGCTTGCATCATATCTGCTAGAATATAATACAAAAGATGACGTCGCACCACTAGCAAACGCATTTGGCTACAATATTCCTTTAACAAGTGAAATATATACCAAAAATGAAGATATTAATTTAATTCAAAAAGCAGCCTGTCAAAAAGCTAAATTCCTATATGAAACCAAAGAAAAGTTTTTAAATGAACTAAAAAATAAAGACTTGCTGCACTTATATGAAGAAATAGAACTACCGTTATCTAAAGTATTAGGCCGAATGGAATATAATGGTATTTATGTAAGCAAAGAAATATTAAAAAATATGGGTACGGAAATCAATAATAAAATGAATTTAGTATCAAAAAATATCTTTAATTTAGTAGGTCATGAATTCAATATAAACTCACCAAAACAATTAGGAGAAGTATTATTTGATGAACTAGGATTAACTCACGGTAAAAAAAATCAAAACGGCTATTCAACAGCAAATGAAGTATTAATGAAACTAAAAGGTACGCATCCCGTAATAGAAGAAATAATAGAATATAGAATGCTAGCAAAACTATATTCAACATATATAGAAGGATTAATCGGAACAATCGAAGAAGATGGAAAAGTTCATACAATCTATAGCCAAACAACTGCTAGAACCGGAAGACTATCATCACTTGAACCAAATATTCAAAATATACCAGTAAGATATGAATATGGAAAAATGATAAGAAAAGCCTTCTTACCAAGCCCTGACTCTGTAATTCTAAGCAGTGACTACTCACAAATTGAACTAAGAATATTAAGCTCACTAGCATCAATTAATTCAATGATTGAAGCCTTTAAAAATGGCGTTGATATTCATACCAAAACAGCAGCGGATATCTTTAAAGTAAATATAGAAGATGTAAATAAAGATATGCGAAGAATCGCCAAAGCCGTAAACTTCGGTATAATATATGGGATCAGTAGCTATGGCCTAGGTGAAAATATAGGAATACCTGCCAAAGAAGCTAAAGTTTTTATTGAAAATTACCTAGAAACATATCCAGGAATTAAAGAATATATGGAAAATATAAAAAAAGAAGCATATGAAAAAGGATATGTTAAAACACTATTTGGAAGAATAAGAACAATAAATGAATTAAAAAATACTAATTATATAATAAGACAACAAGGTGAAAGAATCGCACTCAATACTCCAATACAAGGAACAAGCGCTGATATAATTAAAAAAGCAATGATTGAAATCGATAAAGAAATAACAAAAAGAAATCTTAAAACAAAAATGATTATTCAAGTACACGATGAATTAATCTTTAATGTACCAAATGAAGAAATAGAAGAAGTAACAAAATTAGTAACAGAATTGATGGAAAATACCTGTAAATTAGAAGTTCCATTAAAAGTTGAAGTTGATTACGGAAACAATTGGTATAATGTAAAATAGAAAAGATTTAAGAAAATTACAAAAAAATATTGATTTTATCTAAAAAATTTATTATAATTCTTATGTTTTAAACCATTTTATCAATTTTTATTTGATATTTTCAATTAATAATGCTATAATATGGTAGACGCTTTTAAAGGGAGGGAAAATTATGGCTAAAAAAGGTGAAGCTAGAGAATTAGTTACTCTTAAATGTAGTGTTTGTAAATCAGAAAACTATCGTGTTTCTAAAAACAAAAAAAATACTACTGACCGTTTAGAATTAAATAAGTTCTGTAACAAATGTAGAGCAAATACATTACATAAAGAAAGCAAATAGTAAGGGAGTTGACATATGATAAACGTAAATGATATTAAAGTTGGAATGACAGTTTTATTTGAAGGAGATATATATTCTGTAATCGAGTTCTTACACGTTAAACCAGGAAAAGGCGCAGCCTTTATGAAAACGAAACTAAGAAACTTAAGAACAGGATCAATTATAGAAAAAACATTTAACTCTAGCATTAAACTAGAAAAAGCTATGATTGAAAAACACCCTATGCAATTCTTGTATAATGATGGCAATAAATATAACTTTATGAATATGCAAACATTTGAACAAATAGAATTATCAAGTGAACAAGTAGGTGAAGATGCTATTTACCTAAAAGAAGGACTAGAAGTTGACCTAACATTCTATGAAGGAGAATTACTAGGACTTATCTTACCAGATAAAATAGCAATGAAAATAGTATCAACTGAACCAGCAGTAAAAGGCAACACAACAAACAATGCCCAAAAAGATGCTGTATTAGAAACAGGACATACTATCAGGGTTCCTCTATTTATTGAAGAAGGAGAAACTGTACTAATTTCAACAAAAGATGGAAAATATGTTTCAAGAGCCTAATGGCTCTTTTTGTCATTAAAATGAAGAAAAACACTTGCAATAAATCAAGTGTAATAGTATAATCTAATTAAAATAAAGTTGACGATTATAGAAGATATTTTTCATCAGTTATTCCAAGAATCCAATCTGCGGAAACATTATACCTCTGGCATAGTTCTAATAAAAAAGCCCCTAGAATTAGAACCTTACCATTCTCGTAAGCACACCAAGTAGAACCAGAAGTATTAAAACCATCAGCAAAATCTCTAAGAGATTTCTTGCTATCAAGTCTGATTTCACGAATTCGTTTGGAAGAGACATCAATGCTAATTTTACTAGAATTAATTTCTAATTTTTTATTTGTAAGACCTAAAATATAATCAATATTAACATTATAAAACTTTGCAATTTGGTAAAGCCTTCTTGTAGGAATAAAGTCTTTACCATTTTCCCATCTGGCATATATAGAATCACTAACGCCAAGTATTTTAGAAATATCCTTTTTAGTCAAATCGCTTAATTCTCTTAAGTCTTCTAATCTATTATTCATTGTAATCACCTACAATAATTTTTACATTAAAAAGAATAATATACAAAAAATCGAACAAAATACGAACAAAGTATGATATAATAAAATAAAAGAGGAATAAATTATGAAAATATACATTAAAAAGAAAATAAGTTTTTACAACTTATTAAAATTAATCAAAAAAAACAAAAATCCATATAAAGTAAAACTATATCTAAATCAAAAAACAGCGAATTACATTTATGATTTAGAAAGTAATTGCTATGTTTTAGAAAACCAGAATGATGCAAATTATATATTTTATGATTTCTTAAATGAAACCCTAACTGATAAACAAATGTTAGAAGACATTATAGAAATAGAAGACAATTACTTGTCTTCTAAATTTCGTAGATAATCTAAAAAAGTATTATAAGCTTTTGTTTCGAAATATAAGTTCATTTTATTAAACTTAAAACTACTATCCTTTGATTTAATCAATTCCTTTACCATATAAGAAACCAAATTAGGATTTCTAACAAGTAACGGACCAATTAAATACGTACCAAAGAAGTTTTTATAATGAATACCCTCATATGAAGAATTAGGATAACTACCAACACCACGAACTACCTCAAATAAATGGTTTTTAATCTCTCTAGTAATAGAACCTTGATTTTGAAAACCAATTATTTTTTCATTTATAAGAGGCATATCAAATATAGCTTGATCAACCATTCTAAAATCTTCTTCATAAGATTCATAATCAAATATATTTAAACACTTATAAGTAGTATCTTTAGTTTTAATAAACTTACCAAATAACTCTAATGAATTACCAGTTGCAAGAAAGAACTTATTAGATTCAATATAATTCTTAATATCTTTTTTATACTTGAGTAAATGCTTAAGAACCAATTTTTGGCTTTTTTCTGTACCAGCACCTATATAAACAAAATCATATCTACTAAAATCAATAACGTCATTTATTGTCAAAAACTCAATATTAACCCTAACACCCATCTCTTCGAGATGTTTTTTTAAAGCCTTAATATTTCCATTTTCACCATATAAATTAAGTAAATCATAATATAAATGTAATATATTAATTTCCATTATTTTCTCCCTTCATATTAGTATTAAAAGGTTCAACCATATCAAAGTTTAAAATACCATAAATATTACCCTTAGTTTTAGCCTTAATAAACTTACAAGCCTCATCAATTAAAGGAATAACAACAATATGACTCTCATCAATATCAGCATATTTTAACCTTGTAGCAATATCATAAGCTTGCGGACCAATACAAACAATCTTATCAATTTCATCATTATTTAATAATTCAAACTCAATATCATATAACCAAGATAAATCATCAAAATTATATCTACGACTAATCTCTCTCCAACCAATAATTAAAGTCTTTAACTCCTTATTCCTTTTAACAAAAAGTAAAGATTGATTGAATGTTGTAGCATTTTCTGCTTTATTATTTAAAACATAAACAATGCGATCATTAATAGTATACTTATTAAAGATCTTTAAATTAGGATCCATATTAGAAATAGTATTACAAGCCTCGTCTAAATTAAGTTTAATTAAAGAACAAACCGTAAAAGCAGCAAGTGAATTATATACCTCAAACAAAGTATTGAAAGGAATATTAAATTTGTATTCATTATTAACAGTAACAAAACTCTTTTCATAATCTAATTTTGTAACTTCCATATTCGGTTTTTTCCTTTTGAAATCACAATTCGCGCAACTATAATCACCCAAAGTTTCACAGTGATAGTAATTATATAATAATTTACCATTACATTTAGGACAATGTGTAATATTTAAATTTTCAAACTTGTTATCTAAATAAACATAATCATTTGAACCAATACCAAATAACGTATATTTATTCTTGCCATCCAAAATAAACTTTTGAGCAAAAGGATCATCAGCATTCAAAACCAAATGCATATCTTTGGTAATTGCTTTTTTAATCTCTTCATAAACAATCTCAAAATGACCATGTCTTGGGGGTTGATCACGCGTAATATTAGTAATAACAACATAATTGGGTTTTAAATATTTAAAAAGTAACTTTGTATATCTCTCATCAATCTCTGTAACAAGAATATCTTGTTTTAATTCACCTTTTAAATTAGAAGCATCAAGTAAAGCTGTTAAAATGCCTGTAACTAAATTAGAACCCTTATTATTAAAAACAACTGTTTTACCTTGTTTTCTAGCAATATCAACAATCAAATTACAAGTAGAACCCTTACCACTAGAACCCGTAACACAAATAACTGTTTTAGGCATTTTTAACTTAGACAAAATATTTTTATCAATCTTTAAAGCAACCTGACCAGGAGTCGCACTACCACGACCAAATATACTTCCAATAAAAATTAAAGCTTTCGCGCATATTATACTTAACGTTTTCATCTTATCACCTTCTTAAATTATAGCACACATCCCTAAAAAAAAATAGATATTTAAAAAATAAAAGCACAAAAAATAACTAGTTTTGTCGAATCGCTTAATTTTTGAATTATAAAGTGTTATAGTTAAAAAGGTGATGATATGTTTAATGTAGATATAATATATAATAGAGCAACACTCTATATACTAGTAGAAGGGAATTTAAATAAAAAAAATATTTTCAAACTAAAAGAAAGACTATATAATATTGTAAAAACATATAATATTTTAAATATTGTCTTAGATGTAAAAAAAACAAATATCTTAGATGAAATCGCATTCTATGATTTCCTAGATGATTACGATATGAAATATGAAGGCAAGCTTAAAGTACTCGAAGCAGCCTAACATATTTCTTTTTTTTTATCATATAGTTAAATGGTGAATGCTATGAAAAGTATCTATACCAATCTAAAAGACTATATAATGGAAAACGAATTTTGCATTCATATATTTGAAGACAGAATCAATATAGTAAACTATACAGGAATATATGGGTTTGATAATAATAATGTAGTAATAAAACATAAAAAAGGAAGTATTAGCATAAAAGGATTAGATCTAACAATCTGTAAATTATTAGATAATGAAATATTAATAAGCGGTAAAATAGATAAAATAGAATTCAGGTGAAACCTTGCTAGTATTAAAAATTAAAGGAAAAAATATCCCAAAATTTATAAAAAGAATGTATGATAATAAAATAAAATTATACAAAATAAAAAAAATAAATGAAAATGAAATAAATATATATATAAATAAAATAGATTATGAAAAAATAATAAAATTAAAAACAATCTATGAAGTAGAACTAATAAATAAAACCGGAATTTTAAAAATAGAAGAAAATATCAAAAAAAATATCTTTTTAATCATATCCCTTATAATAAGTATAATTACCATCTATTTATTAAGTAAAATAATATTTAAAGTAGAAATAATAACAAATAATAAAAAATTAAAAGAAGAATTAAAAATAGAATTAAAAGAAAATGGAATATCTATATATAAAATACAAAAAAATTATAAAGAATTAACTAAAATAAAAACAAAAATAATGGATAAATATAGAAATAATATTGAATGGTTAGAAATAGAAAATAAAGGAACAAAATGTATAATTAAATTAGAAGAAAGAATAAAACAAAATGAAGAACAAGAAAAATCTAAAACAAACATTGTTTCAGCAAAGGACGCGATAATAATGAGTATAGAAGCAAGTAGTGGTATAATTCTAAAAAGAAAAGGCGAAAGCGTTAAAAAAGGCGAAGTAATAATAAGTGGTAAAATAAATTTGAACGATGAAGTAAAAGAAGTTGTAGAAGCCAAAGGAAAGGTAATGGGCGAAGTTTGGTATAAAACCAAAGTAAGTTATCCCTTAGCATATTATGAAGAAAAACTAACCGGAAAAAAATATACAAGATTTACTCTTTACTTATTTAATAAAGAAATAAATCTATTTAGAAAAAAAGGTAAAATTGAAAGAAAAAATATTATAAAAAGTAATATTTTTAAATTATATAAAGATACTATATATGAAGTAGAAATAATAGATAATATCTATAATTATGATGAAGCAATTGAAAAAGCCCTCGAACTCGGAAGAAAAAATATAAAAAGTAAACTAAATGACGAAGAACACATAATTTATGAAAAATGTTTGAAAGTTTCTTTAAATGATAGTAAAATAGAATTAGAAATATTTTATGCAGTATATGAAAACATTACCGCTTATGAAAGGATTGAAGAAAATGGTTAGAGAAATAGTAAGAAACGTAATGGTCCAAATATGGCCAATGATTGTAATTATATCAGTTATTTTAATAACATTCAGATTAACATACCTAATAGTAAACCATAAAAAGTTCTATCCATATAAAGAAATATTACTATATGGCTTTGTTGTTTACATACTGTGTTTATTCTATGTTGTAACTTTTAAAGATGTATCTTGGTCAGCAAATAACTTTATACCCTTTAAAGAAATACTAAGATACGATATATCAAGTGATGCTTTCTATAAAAATATAATCGGAAATATGTTTATGTTTATACCGCTAGGATTTTTTGCCGGTTATATTCTAAAGCTAAGAAATGTTAAACCAGCCTTATTAATATCATTTATAGTATCTGTTGCAATTGAATGCACCCAATTATTTATAGGCCGTGTCTTTGATGTTGATGACATAATGTTAAATATTGTCGGTGGAACATTAGGATACTTTATATATGTAACAATCAACTTTATTCAAGATCATATGCCAAAAGTATTACAAAATGTTATAATCTACAATATCATAGTAATATTAATAGTAATATTATTAATAATGTATTTACTAAAAATTATCAATATTTCTGGAGTATAGGTTGTTTTATTTAAAATAGTATATTATAATAAATATGTGATTAGTTATGAGTATTGGAATATTTAATAAAACAGAAGAAAAAATTGATAAAAGTTTTGTAAGAAAAGTTGTAAAACACACTTTAAAGAAAATGGAAGCTGAAAAAAGTGAAGTAAACATTATATTTGTAGGTTTAGAAGAAATTCACGAAATCAATAAAACATATAGAAACGTAGATAGACCAACAGATGTAATATCATTCGCTCTAGAAGATACAGAAGATGTAACCGTTTATGAAGAAAGAGTTCTAGGAGATATTTATATTTGCTTAGATAAAGTTCACGAACAAGCTAAAGAATACGGTCATACAGAAATAAGAGAAATGGCTTTTCTAATTGTTCACGGACTCTTACATTTATTAGGTTATGATCATATGATAAAAGAAGAAGAAAAAATAATGTTTGGTCTTCAAGAGGAGATTTTAAATGAAATGGGAATTACAAGATAAAGAAAAAAGAAGTGGCATTAAAGGAAATCATTTACAAAGGTATTTAAAAAGTTTTTTAAATGCTATGAGTGGAATAATATATGCTATAAGATATGAACATAATTTTATAATTATCTTACTAGCAATTATAGTAACCACTATATTAGGTTTTACCTTTGATGTAACTAAAATAGAATGGTGCATAATAATACTATGTTTTGGACTAGTATTTGCATGTGAACTAATCAATAGCGCGCTTGAAGCAAATGTTGATTTAGTAACATTAGAAAGAAAATCATTAGCAAAAATCGCCAAAGACTGTGCATCAGCTGCAACATTAATCTTATCTATAATGTCCCTAATAATTGGCATTATTATATTTATAAAATAAAAAGAGGTGGAATATGAGTATACTAGCAAGTATAATTGCTTGTTTATTTTTACTAGCAGGAATGTTTATATCGTTTGGTTTTAGAAAAACAGATAGATTCCTTCAGTTTATGATGGCAAGTACACTTGGTCTAGGAGCATCTTTAATAATGGTTGAATTGTTGCCAGATGCTGCTAAAGGAATAGGCGAAGCCTTTAAAGGATCAAACAAGATCGTTCTATTGATAGGCTATATTTTAATAGGAACAATCATAATGAAAATATGTGATATCTTTTTACCAGATCATACTTTAACAAAAGATAATAAAAAGAATCATTATTTACACGTAGGATTAATAACAAGTCTAGCTATTATTGTTTATAATATTATAGTTGGAATGAAAATTAATATGACATTGCATCCGTTTATGCTATCATTTGGTTTAGGATTTTGTAATCTTTTATTTGGAATCTTATTATCAGGTCTATTATCAAAATCACTAAGTAAAAAAAATCTAATAATAACAATAAGTATAATTAGCTTATCTGTAATAATAGGTAATATCTTTTGCACGATATTAACAAGTTATTTTAATATAACAACAAGCATTATGACATTTATCGGAACAGTTAACTTAGGTATGTTCATCTATATAACACTAATGGAATTATTTTTAAACCTTTTAAAATATAAAGATACATATATAACAGTTCTTGGAATAATATTTGGAACACTTTTATTATTTATAAGCCACTTATTCTATATATAAAGGAGAAAATATGACACCACACATAAATGCAAAAGAAGGAAAAATCGCTAAAACAGTATTAATGCCAGGTGATCCTAAAAGAGCAAAATATATAGCTGAAAACTATCTAGAAAACTATGAATTAGTAAGTGATGTAAGAGGAATACTAGCATACACTGGCTTCTATGAAGGGAAAAAAGTAACCATAATGGCATCAGGAATGGGTAACCCAAGTATGGGAATCTATTCATATGAGTTATATAAATATTATGATGTTGAAAATATAATAAGAATAGGATCTTGCGGAGCATATGATGAAAATATCAATATTTATGATATCATATTAGTAGAATCAAGCTACTCAGAATCAACATATGGACAAGTTCAAAACGGTGATAATGAAAATATCTTATATTCATCAAGTGAATTAAATGATAAAATATTAAAAACTGGACATAATATTATTGTCGGACGAGTTCATTCTTGCGATGCCTTCTATAATAACATAGATATAAAAAAATTAAACAAAGAAAAAAAATGCTTAGCAGTTGAAATGGAAACATTTGCATTATTCCATAACGCTAAAGCCTTAAATAAAAAGGCTACTGCCTTACTAACAGTATCTGACTCCTTAATAACCGGAGCATCATTAGATGCAGAAGCAAGAGAAAAGAACTTTAAAGAAATGATGGAAATCGCATTAAAATCAGTATAACAATACTGACTTTTTAAAAAGGAGGAAAAATGAAACTACACCAAATTAAAACCGATAAATTCAAAACAGTTTATATAAGAGTAGACTTCAGAAGAAAAATAAAAAAAGATGAAATAACAAAAAGAAATATTTTAGCAGATATGTTAAATAGAGGCACTAAAAAATATAAAACCGAAAGGGAAATGGTAATTGAAAGTGAAGAATTATATAATGCAAATTATGGATATAATGTATGTTCATCTGGAAATTATTCAATAATGAGCTTTAGTATAACAACACTAAGCGACAAATATACAGAAGAAGGAAATCTAGAAAAAGTAATAGCATTCTTAATGGAAATGATCTTCAACCCAAATGTAAACAATAAATCATTTGATGAACAAACATTAAATATAAGTAAAAACTATATAAGAAAATATATAGAAGATATTTATGATAGCCCGAAACGCTACGCAAGAAATCGCATAAGAGAAATAATGAGTCCGTCATCACCATTTTCTTATCATCAAGATGGTTATATCGAAGATTTAGAAAAAATAGACGGAAATAATTTGTATGAATATTACTTAAACGTTTTAAAAAACGATACCGTAGATATATATGTAATAGGTGAATATAATAATATAGATATAATAAATAAATATTTTAAAGAAACTAAAGAAAAAGTATTAAATCATATAATTGAACACAAAAAATATAGAACAAATCTCAAAAAAGTTATTGAAACAAAAAAAGTAAGACAATCAACATTCGCTCTTGGATGTAAAATAGAACCAATGGATGCCTATGAAATGCAATATGTCGCAAGTATTTATTCTTTTATTCTAGGTGGATCGCCAGATAGTAAACTATTCCAAAACGTAAGAGAAAAATCATCGCTATGTTATAGTATAGCAAGTACCATCGCGCCCGTTACTAATAGTATGTTTGTATATGCAGGAATAGATAAGAAAAACTATAACAAAACCCTAAAAGAAGTATTAAAACAAATTGAAAGTATGAAAAATGGTGAATTTACTGAACAAGAAATAGAAAATGCTAAAACAACATTTAAAAGCAGTATAAAAGAACTATATGATTCAGAAATAAGCCTTGTAAGTAGTATGGCAAGCGTTGAATATTTAAAATATGATACATTAGAAGAAAGAATTAAAAAAATTGATAAAGTAACGAAAGAAGAAATAATCGAATTAGCAAAAAAAATAAAACCCGATTCAGTATATTTAATAAAGGGGGTATTAGATGAAAAAAATTAATCTCTCACATCTAGATTTAGAAATGTATTATGATAAAATAAATAATCTAGAAGTTTATGTTGTACCAAACAATAAAGGTGAAGGCAACTATGCAGTATTAACAACAAAATATGGCTCAATTGATAACAAATTTATCTTAGATGGTAAAGAAATAATCACGCCACAAGGAGTCGCACACTTTTTAGAACACAAAATGTTTGAAAGTGAAAACGGAACTGATCCCTTTAATTTCTATGCTGAAAAAGGTGCAGATGCTAATGCATCAACATCATATTTTAAAACAAGCTATCTCTTTTCTGGAAGTGATAACTTTGAAGAAAACCTTAAATTTTTACTAGAATATACAAACAAACCATATTTTACAGATGAAAATATTGAAAAAGAACAAGGAATTATTGGCGAAGAAATAAAAATGGTAAGAGATGATCCATATAGAAGAATGTATGAAGAAATAATGAATAATGTATTTATAAATCATCCAATAAAAAACTCAGTTATCGGAACCAAAGAAAGTATAGCAAGTGTGACAAAAGAAGACTTATATAAAGTATATAATAGTTTTTACCAAAACTCTAATATGATCCTTGTAGTAACTGGTAAGGTTGATTACAAAAAAGTATTTGAAATAGTCAAAAAATATAGAAAAGATAATACATCGAAAATAAACGTACAAAAAATCAAATATGATGAACCAGATAAAGTTGAAAGAGAATCAAGTACTATTATTATGGATGTATCAGTACCAAAAGTAAGTATGAGCTACAAAATAAATATTGATGAATTAAACCTAAATAAAATAGATATAATGACATATGCAAGTATTTATTTAAACAGTAAATTTGGTGGTTCATCAATCTTTAATGAAAAAATGAAAAATCAAGGAATAATGGCAGAATCCTGTGGATTTGACTATGATATTATTGATAACCATCTAGTACTAACTATATTTGGTGAAAGTAAAAATTATAATGAATTACTTGAAAATATAGAAAAAGAAGTATTAAATAAAGAAATAGAAGAAAATAGTTTTTATAGATATAAAAAAGTTTTAAAAAGTAATTTAATATATACAAGTGAAAATATCTATGCAATGAATGATAATATAACAGCGTCAATAATTAAATATGGAAAATATGAAGATAGATATAATATAATTGAAAAATTAAATCTAAAAGACTATGAACTATTTATAAAAACATTAAACTTTAAAAATAAATCAAGTTTGATAATAAAAAATAATCAATTTTAGAAATATTTTTCTAAAACATATTGAAAAAATTGACTTTAAATAAATTATATACTATAATTTATGGTAGTAATGGAGGAAAAATGTATAAAGTTATATTAATTATAGTATGCATACTATTAATAGCCATCGTATTACTTCAAAGTGGAAAAGCAGAATCAGCAGCAGGAGCATTTACAGGTGGCAATGAAAATTTATTCGCAAATAGAAAAGAGCGCGGAGGAGAACTATTTATAAGTAGATTAACTTTCGTTCTAGGAATAATATTCTTCATTCTATGTATGTATAAAGGATTTTAAAGTAAAACATAGTAAAGTTGCTATGTTTTTTCTTTTATTATAAACAATAATATGCTATAATAATGTAAGTAAGTAGTAAAGGAAGATGTATAATGAAAAAAAGCAGAAAGCAAACGAGAAATATATGTATTTTTTTATCAATTATTTCAATTATATTGACAATAGTTTTTTTTGTGTATTTAATTAATTTAAATATGTTACCAAATAAGTATTTAATTATGTTAGGAGTAATAATAGGCGTAATATATGTATTATTACTATTATTAATAATTCCTAAAAAAGTAAAAATATCACTTAAAATAACAAGTACAATAATATTGTTATTAATGTCGGGAATTCTATTTTATTCAGGAGTTGTTTATGTAGATAAATTAATTGATTTTCTAGATAAAATTGATAATTCCATAGTTCAAAAAGAAACCTTTTATGTACTTGTATTAGAAGATGATAGAACAAAAGATATAAATGAATTATTAAATAAAAAAATAGGTTATTATAATTCAGCATCCGCTAAAGAAAATAATGGAAAAGCATTTAAAATGTTAGACAAAAAAATAACTTATGATAAAAAAGGATATGAGAATATAGAAGATTTATTAAATGGATTAAATGATAAAGAAGTATCTGCTATATTAGTTAATGAATCAGTTTATAGCTTGATTAAAACAGATCTAGCATATTTAGGAATAAAGGTAAAAGAGTTAGATACAGTTCAAATATTAGTTGAAACAATAGATATTGTAAAATATGTTGATGTAACTAATACACCATTTAATTTATATATTGCTGGCGGGGATGCTTATGGTTCTATAGGATATGTTACAAATACTGATGTAAATATGGTAGCAACTATTGATCCTGTTAATAATAGAATTTTATTAACATCAATTCCAAGAGATTATTATGTTGAATTACCAGGAAAAGGTGCAAAAGATAAATTAACACATGCTGGCTACTATGGTATTGAAACATCTGTTAAAGCTGTAGAAGAGTTACTTGATATAGAAGTTAACTATTATGCGAAAGTAAACTTTTCAACAGTTGAGAAAGTAATTGATGCTATAGGTGGAGTAGATATATATAATGAATCATACTTTTGTGCATATGGATGTGATGGATTGTGCTACAACAAAGGAAATATACATCTAAATGGCTATTTTGCTTTAATGTATGCAAGAGAAAGACATGCTTTTTCAAATGGTGATGTTCAAAGAGTTAAAAACCAACAAAAAATATTAACAGCAGTTATAAAGAAAATGACATCATCAACAACATTGATTACAAATTATACTAAAATATTAGATAGTATAAGTGATAATTTTAATACTAATTTGGACAATAAGAGCATAGCTAAACTGGTTAAAAAACAATTAAATAATATGAAGGGTTGGACAATAGAAACACAAAACTTAATAGGCTCTGATTTCTATACATATGATACATATACATATCCTAATTTAGAATTGTATGTTATGAAACAAAATGATGAGTCAGTTAAAAACGCGAGAAATAAAATAAAAGAATTCACTAAATAGCAGGAGGTTTTATGAAACAAAAAAAAATATTATTTGCAGCAAACGTTGATTATTTTTATATAAAGTTTTTAATTCCACAGTTAAAATACTTTCACGATAATGGATATATAGTACATACAGCATCTAGAAACGAAAATGTCGAAATACCTTATGTAGATAAAAAATATGATGTATGCTTTGCTAGAAGCTTTAACATAACTGATAATATAAATTCATATAAACAGATGAAAAAAATAATTAAAGATGGTGATTATGACATTATCTTTTGCCATACTCCATTTGGTGGTGCAATTACAAGATTAGCAGCCAAAAATGCAAAAACAAAAGCACGTGTAATTTATATGGCCCACGGATTTCATTTTTATGAAGGAGCGCCATTAAAATATTGGCTATTATTTTATAATGCCGAAAAATATTTATCAAGGTATACTGATACAATAATTACAATAAATAAATATGATTATAATAAAGCAAAAAAAGATTTTTATTGTGACACTGAATTTGTTGAAGGCATAGGACTTATTAAAGAAAATATGGATGTGAATATTACCAAAGAAGAAAAAAGATTGTTAAGAAAACAACTTGGAATAAAAGAAAAAGATTACATTATGATTTATGCAGCGGAAATATCAGATCGTAAAAGACAGGAATGGTTAGTTAAAACCCTTGAAAAGGAATTAAAAAAACATAAAGATATGCATCTATTATTACCGGGCAAGGATTTGATTGATGGCAGATGCAACAAGTTAGTTGAAGAATTAGGGCTAACTAAACAAGTCCATTTATTGGGCTTCCGAAGGGATATTGCTAAATTGTTAAAAATAAGCAATTTAGCTCTATCATCATCAAAACAAGAAGGATTGCCAGTTAATGTAATGGAAGCAATGTATAATAGTATGCCACTTGTTGTAACAAATTGTAGAGGTAATGCGGATCTTGTTGAAAACAACAAAAATGGTTATGTTGTAGATGTTGATAATAATGAAGAATTTGCTAAAAAGGTTAATGAAATATATATCAATAAAGAGTTAGCAAAAAAAATGGGGAAAAATAGCAAAAAAATGGTTGAAAAATATTTGCTTGAAAATGTAATGGAAAGTTATGTGAAAATATATGAAAAAAAATAGAATAGCATATTTAAGAAGCACTTCTATTGTAAACGATTCACGTGCAACAAAGGAAATTGAAAGTTATAAGAAATATAACAATGATGTAATAGCATTTGGATGGAATCGTCAAAATATCAATATACAAAAGCTAGATGGAAAATATAAATTTTACAACAAGCAGTCAAAATATGGTAGTGGAATGAAAAACATTTTCAAATTATTAGGATTTGAAATATGGTTGTATAACAATTTAAAAAAAGAACGCAATAATTATGATATAATTCATGCTTGTGATTTTGATACTGCATACATTGGGTATAAAATTTCAAAGAAATATAACAAAAAATTAGTATATGATGTATATGATTACTATGTTGATTGCCATAATTTGAGTTTTCTTAAAGACTTTATCGAGAAAAAAGATATTAAAATTCTTAATAATGCAGATGCAGTAATAATATGTACAGAACAAAGAAAAAAACAAATTGAAAAAGCAAACCCCAAAAAAATTTATGTTATTCATAATACCCCTGAAATTAAGAAAATAAAATGTCAAAACTCATATACCCCAAACAAAATAAAGGTATGCTATGTTGGAATATTACAAGATGACAGATTATTAAAAGAAGTTTGTGAAGAAATTTCTAAAAATAGTAATATTGAATTACATATTGGTGGCTTTGGAAAATATGAAGAGTATATAAAAGGATTATCAAATCAATATTCAAACATTTTCTTTTATGGTCAATTGAAATATGATGATGTCTTAGATTTAGAAAATAAGTGTGATATTTTGTTTGCAACATATAACCCAGAGGTACCAAATCATAAATATTCTGCACCTAATAAAGTATATGAAGCAATGGCTTTAGGTAAGCCAATAATCGTATGCGAAAATACAGGCATAGATGAACTTGTAAAAAAAGAAAAAATAGGTTTTGCGATTAAATACGATGCAAAAGAATTTATTAAAATTATAAAAAAAATTACAAAAGAAGATTACAAGAAAATGAGTGAAAAAGGCTATGAATTGTACAGCGAAAAATATAATTGGAACAAAATGTTTGATGATTATATGAAAAATATGTAGGTGATATAATGAGAAAGAAAAATTCAATAAAAAATATATTAACAAGTATAATACCATATTTTATAATAACACTTATGAGTATATTTAGAGTACGTTTGTTTTTACATTCACTTGGTGAAGAAATATATTCAACAAATCAAGTGTTCAATCAAATATTTTCCTATTTATCATTAATTGATGGTGGAATAGGATGTTTAATTGTACAAAAGTATTATAAGTTATTTATTGATAAAGACAAAGATGAAATAAATTATACATATTCAAAATCTAAAAAGACAATGAATTATGTTAGTTTAATAATATTTTTAATTGGTTTTTCCTTATCATTTTTTATAAAATTCTTTGTAAATAATTCATTATCTAGTAGATATTTACAGTTTGTATTTATTCTTTATTTAACACGTAGTATAATTGAGTACTTGTTTATATCACCAAGATTTGTTATACAAGCTGATCAAAAATTATATAAAATCAATATAATATTAAATATATATCAAGTAGTTGAAATGGCTATTGAAATGTATTTATTATCTAAAAAGGTAGATTATGCTATTATTTTGATTTTTACAACAATGATAAGAACGCTAGCCTATATATGCTGTAATCGAACAGTATTTAAGGAATATCCTTGGCTTAAAAAGGTTAAGATTAAGCCAAAAGATCGTTTCTGTGATGTTGGCTATATGTTTTGGCATAAAATATCTGGAACAATAAAAATGAACACTGATATAATTATTTTAAGTATAACTCAAAGTCCTTTAGTTGTAACAATTTACTCTTCGTATAATTATATAATTAAGTGTTTGTCACAAATTGTTTATTTATTAAGTACTTCAATATCTTCTAGTGCAGGGAATGTATTTTATAAGGAAAATGAAAAGAAAAAAAGTGAAGTGTTTGATAAAATCAATATTACATTTTTATATTTATCAGCTGTAATAACAGTAATTCTATGCATAGAATATGATGATTTTATTACGATATGGATTGGCAATAAATATATTATGGGGAAGTTTAGTAAGGTAATACTTTGTATAACTTTATTTCAAACCGTTGCTTCAAGATCATTGATTTTAGCTTATGAAACAATGGGCAAATACAAGGAAACAAAATGGATTGTTGCAGCAGAAGCAATTATTAATCTTGTATTATCAATAATACTTGTAAAACCTTTTGGTATGTTTGGTGTAATACTTGCAACTGCTATATCAGGTATTGTATCAATAGTAGTATTACCAAAGTATATATATACAAATATATTTAATCAAGGATATAAAAAGTATTTATTTCAATATTCATTTGTGTTTTTAATTACAATTGGTATAATGATTGCATATGAAGTATTAAGAAATAGATTTGTATTTAATATTACTATTTTATCATTTGCTTTAAGTGCGATTATAAATAGTATGATAATTGTAATATTTATAACTATAATTTTTATGATTGTTTTTAAAGAGTTTAGAGATCTTTTAAAAAGTTATGTTTTTGCTTTTAAGGAGAAGAAAAGAAAATGAGATATTTAATGATAGCGATAATAGCTTTTTTACTATTTCTTTCAAGAGAATATAAGAATAAAAAATTACTTTATTTTTCTGCAATTGTTCTAATATTGTATTCTGCATTTAGAGTATATATTCCAGGAGCAGTTGTTGGAAATGATTATATTAGTTATCATACATGGTATAATGATTTGAGTGTAAATAGTCTTTTAACTATTAATAACTTTTTATTTAATTTATTTTTGTTCTTAGTTAAAATATTCTTTAATAATTATGAAGTTGCTGTTTTTTTGGAATGTGTATTATTAATTTTTAGTGTTTATTATTTTTCGATAAAAATAACTAATGATAATAGATATACTTTTGCAATATTTGTATTTTTATCATTTGGAATATATGATTTGAGTATGAGTGCGATTAGACAGTGGGTTGCTGGTTCAATTTTTCTAATTGCTTTTGAACAAATAATAAAGAAAGATTTTAAGAAATATTTTATTATGATATTAATAGCAAGTCTCTTTCATAATAGTGCGATTGGACTATTAATTGTGTATCCAGTAGTAAATCTTAATATTGATTTAAAAAAGAAGATAATACTTGAATTTTTATTGACATTTTTGATATATATAAGTCTTTCATTTAAATTGGATGTTTATTTAATTTCACTTATTGATAAAACATATTTGTTAAAATATTTAAATACAAAAGATGGAGCATTGTATGCTAATTATACTGTTTTTATAATTTCTTCATTTTGTTTTATAATGATGTATTTGCAAAGAAAAAAATATAAAGAAAATGTTCAGAATTATAAAGTAGATTATAATTATATTATGTTATTAGTAATAACATCTTTACTTGCAACTAAAAGTGCTTTAGCATGTAGATTTCAGCAATATTTTATGCCTTCACTTATGTTAGCAATTCCTGGAATAGTAAATACATTTGAAGGAAAGAAAAAGATATTTTTCTATGTGAGTGCTGTTATATGTTTAATGTTAGTATATATATTTTAATTGAGGAGTTTTAAATGAAGAAGATAAGTTGTATAATTCCAATTTATAATGTGGAAAATTATATTGAAAAGTGTATAATGAGTATTGAAAATCAATATACTGATGATATTGAAATAATTGCAGTAAATGATGGAACACCTGATCATAGTATTGATAAAATTAAATCTTTTCCTAATGTAACCATAATTAATAAAGCAAATGGAGGTTTGTCATCTGCACGTAATGAGGGTATAAAACATGCAAATGGTGAATATATATGGTTTATTGATGGTGATGATTATATTGAAGATGGTGCAATAAAAAAGTTAATTGATGTAATTGATAAAAATGCTAGTGATGTTATTTTATTTAATTATTATAAAGAGCTTGATGATAAAAAAACAAGTATAATTGAAAATATAAATAATTATGATAAAGATAGAAGACTATTTATAAATACGTCTGCATGCACTAAATTGTTTAAAAGAGATTTTTGGAATAAAAATAAATTACAATTTCATGAAGGAATTATTTATGAAGATTTAGCTTTGATTCCATATGTTATGCTTTTAACCGATGAAATAGCACATTTAGATGATTGTCTTTATACATATGTAACTAGAAATAATTCTATAATGAAAACTAAAAAGTTTAGTACAAAGAAAGATGATAAATTTGTCGCACTAGATGATTTAAAAAAATATTTAACTGAAAAAAATATTTATTATGATAATAAAGAACAATATATTTATCTTACAATTAGGCATTTACTTATCGTATATTCAACAGAAATAGTTGAATATGGAAAAGACATTTATGTTAAAAGATTTGATGATGTAAATAAAGTATTGAATGAACTTGATAGTAATTGGATAAATAATAAGTATTTAATAGAACAATCGTTTTTAAAAAGAACATTTGTAAATTTATTTAGAAGAAGACAATATTCTTTATGTAAAATAATAATAAATGTAATGAAAGGAACAGGGAGAATATGATACCAAAGAAAATCTATTATTGTTGGTTTGGTAGAAAGCCACTACCAAAAATGGCTCAAAAATGTATAAATAGTTGGAAGAAATATTTAAAAGATTATGAAATTATAGAGATTAATGAAGATAATTTTGATATTAATAAATGTGCATATACTAAAGAGGCATATGAAAAGAGAAAATTTGCATTTGTAACAGATTATGTTAGATTATATGTATTATATAATAATGGTGGAATATATATGGATACTGATGTTGAAGTTATAAAAAATTTAGATTGTTTCTTATCTCATGATGCTTTTTCTGGATTTGAAAATGAAAATTATGTTCCTACTGGAATTATGGCGAGTACAAAAAATAATAAAGTTATTAAGGAATTGCTAGAATATTATGATGATAAACATTTTGTTTTGGAAGATGGTAGTCTTGATCTTACTACAAATACTGAAACGATAACTGAATATTTTGTTAAAAAGGGTTTAAAGATGAATAATACAAAACAAATTATTGATGGTTTTGCTTTATATCCAAATGATTATTTTTGTCCAGTTAATCATGATGATCATAAACTTAATAAGACTAAAAATACTTATACAATTCATTGGTTTTCTGGATCATGGATGCCAAAAAAAGATAAATTAAAAATTAAAACATATCAGTTCTTAAAAAGAATATTAGGTGAAAAAAATCTAAAAAAAATAATTAATAAGGTTAAACATAGAGGAGAAAATAAATGAAAAAAGTAATGTTAGTTTTTGGTACACGTCCAGAAGCAATTAAGATGTGTCCATTGGTAAAAGAATTAAAAACAAGAAAAAATATTGAAACGGTTGTATGTGTAACTGGTCAACATCGTCAAATGTTGGATCAAGTATTAGATGCTTTTAAAGTAAAACCTGATTATGATCTTTCTATTATGAAAGATAGACAAACTTTGTTTGATGTAACAACAAATATCTTAAATAGAATAAAAGAAGTATTAGAAAAAGAAAATCCTGATGTAGTTTTAGTTCATGGTGATACATCAACAACTTTTGTAACTGCTCTTGCTTGTTTCTATTTACAAATACCTGTTGGACATGTTGAAGCTGGATTAAGAACATATGATATATATTCACCATATCCTGAGGAATTTAATAGACAAGCTGTAAGCATAATTGCAAAATACAATTTCGCGCCTACTGAATTAAGTAAAAATAATTTGTTAAAAGAGGGTAAAAAGTCTGAAACCATTTATGTTACTGGTAATACGGCAATTGATGCTCTAAAAACAACTGTAACTGATGATTATAAGAATCCAGAATTGGAATGGGCAAAAGGAAGTAAATTAGTTTTATTAACTGCTCATAGAAGAGAAAATTTAGGTGAACCTTTAAAACATATGTTTAGGGCAATAAGAAAAATTGTTGATGAACATCCTGATGTAAAAGTTATTTATCCAATACACATGAATCCTGTTGTTAGAGAGACGGCTAATGAAATATTAGGCAATGATGATAGAATTAGAATTATTGAACCATTAGAAGTAATAGATTTTCATAATTTTATGGCAAGGTCATATATGATTCTTACTGATAGTGGTGGAATTCAAGAAGAAGCACCTTCTCTTGGAAAACCTGTTTTGGTTATGAGAGATACAACTGAAAGACCTGAGGGAATAAAAGCTGGAACTTTAAAATTGGTTGGAACTAATGAGAAAACTATTTATAATGAGTTTAAAAAGTTATTGACTGATGAAGAAGAATATAGGAAAATGAGTACTGCCTCTAATCCTTATGGTGATGGAAATGCTTGTAAAAGAATTGCTGATATTTTAGAAAAAGAATTATAAAAAATAAAGTTTCACTACCAAGAGAAACTTTTTACAATGTATATGAATAATTTGATGACATTTGTATAAAAATTTGATATACTTGACAAGTAGAATGAATTAGCAAACACAAAGAATAATTATTTTATAAAGATGGTGGTAGGGAATATGAACAAAAAAAATAATATTAGTTATGAATACAAAGCACTTGATATTATCAAGTTTGTTGCGACTTTTCTAATTGTTGGTTCTCATGCACTTCCATTATTTAATAATGAGCTTTTAAACTATTATTATGGACAATGGTTTTTTAGATTTAGTGTTCCACTTTTCTTTATTTCATCAGGATTCTTTTATGAGCGAATGAATGATGAAAAAAAGAAAGCATATATAAAAAGAATTATATCAATATATGTAATTTCAAGTATTATATATATACCATTATTTTTTAAAAATACATCTTTTTTAGGATTTATATATACACTCATATTTGGTTATGGCCATTTGTGGTATTTAAGTTCAATAATTTTTGCATTAATAACGATGTATATATTTGGAAAACATTTAAAATATAGTAATAAAAAAGTAATTTTGACAATTATAGTTTTATTTTTATTTGGCGTAATGTTTGATGAGTATTATAAAATATTAAATGTAACATTAATTAACAAGATAGCAGGTATAATTAATTATATAGGAGGAGGAAGAAGTTTTGTCTTTTTTGCCTTACCATCATTGCTAGTTGGTGTTTTTATAAGTAAAAATTTAGATAAAATAAATAGTCATTTAACCAAGAAAATATACATATATTTTGCGTTTAGTGCTATTTTATCATTTATAGAAATGGCATTTATCAGAAATAAATTATCAAATGATATCACTGCGGATTTAACACTATTTAATAATATCCCGGCGATTCTAATATTTATTATTTCTTTATCTATAAGTAATGAATCAATTAAAATTAAAACTAGAATGCTAAGAAAAATGTCAGACATAATTTATATTATTCATATTCTAGTATTAAATCTTATTATGCAAAAGAGTACAATAAATAATTTTGTTGCATTTATAATGTGCTACATAATTTCTCTAGTTATTTCTTATATCATTATTAAATTACAAGAGTATATAAAAAAACATTAGTTTTAGTATGATTTTAATTAAAATATATAAGATATAAAAATGTTAGCGTTATTTACGAACAAAGGTGGTATTTAATTAATTATTCAATCTGTGGGATTTATATAATATTTTCAATATATTAAACACTTACAAAAAATATTGAGTAAATAATGACAATTATTGCCTTTCCTTTGCAATTTGTACTTATATTTTCATTTTTATTAATATATATTTTCCTATTAACGCTACCTATAAAAATAAAGTTTCACGAAAGTGAAATTTTTTTTCTAAATTAAAAGTAATTCCTAAACTTTTATCGTATAGTACATATGAGTGTTTAAATTATACAAAAAAATAATTTATCAGGCATTGAAATGATATATGCGGTTTTAAGAAGATATAGTTCAATTATCAAGAAAAAACCTAATGAATTGAAGTCCCAAATTGGGACTTCAAAATAAAAAAGTTGTGAAATTAAATAATTTTATATATCGTGATAGATTTATAATAATTGATAATAAAATATTATACCATTCAGGAGCATCATCTAAAGACTTAGGAAAGAAATGTCTTGCATTAACAAAAATTGAAGATGAAGAAATATTAAAAGGATTGTTAAAACATATGAAAAAAATAAACTAAGCAGTAAGTAAACTATTTGCGAGTTTCCAGAAAGATATACTTCAATAAAAATGAATTTTATAATTTGCGGTCAAAAAAATTGACTGCAAGTATTAGTAGTATATCAAGAAAAAACAACAATTCTTTCCAACCAAACTTTTGTAATATTTAAACAGATCCTAAAAAGTAATAAAGTCTATTCTAAAACTAATCTAAACAAAAGATATTTTAAACTATAAATGTAAATAAATGTAAACAAAATATAAAAAAATGTCTACAACAAGAAAAAAATAGAAAAAAGTCGAATTAAGGAAACAAAAATCTTTTGTTTTTTTTTATAATTTGCTATAATTAATGTGGGGAAGTGCAAAATGAATATATATAATTTAACACTTGAAAAATTAGAACAATACTTTATAAATAAAGGCGATAAAAAATATAGAGCTAAACAAATCTATGAATGGCTATATCAAAAACGCGTTAAATCATTTGATGAAATGGATAATATAAAAAAAGAACTAAGAGAAGAATTAAAAAAAGATTTTTCTTTCGGTAAAATTGAAATTGTATCAAAACTAGAAGATACTGATGTCTATAAATATCTATTTAAACTAGAAGACAATCAAATGGTTGAAGCAGTAGTAATGCATCATGATTATGGCTACAGTATATGTTTATCAACACAAGTAGGATGTAATATGGGTTGCTCATTCTGTGAAAGCGGAAGAAGAAAAAAAGTTCGTAATCTAGAGGTATATGAAATGATAAAACCAATATTACTAATTGAAGAAGAATTAAACGTAAAAATAACAAGAGTAGTACTAATGGGAATAGGTGAACCATTTGATAACTATGAAAACGTAATAGATTTCATAAACATAATAAATAATCCATTTGGTTTAGCATTAGGATCAAGACACATAACAGTATCTACCTGTGGAATAGTACCAAAAATATATGACTTTATAAAAGACGGAAAACAAGTAAATCTTGCAATCAGTTTGCACGCACCAAACAATGAATTAAGAAACAAAATAATGAATATAAACAAAGCATATAAAATAGAAGATGTTATTAAATCAGTCAAAGAATACATAAATAAAACAAATAGAAGAGTAACATTTGAATATATTTTATTAGAAAACGTAAATGATAGCTTAAAAGAAGCAAAAGAATTAACTGAACTCTTAAGAGGTATGAATGCTTATGTAAACCTAATTCCATACAATGAAACAAGTCATATCGAATATAAAAGATCAAGCGATGAAAAAATAAAAGCATTTCACGAATATCTATTAAAAAACGGAATATGCGCAACAATAAGAAGAGAATTTGGAAGTAAGGTAAAAGCAGCCTGCGGCCAATTAAGATCCGACTACGAGGAGGGAAAAAATGAATAGTTATTATTTAACAGATCCAGGAAAAGTAAGAACCCATAACGAAGATAGCGTTGTTATCCTAACAAATAAAAATGGCGAATCATTAATGATAGTAGCTGACGGAATGGGTGGACACAGATCTGGTGAAATTGCATCAAGTATAGTCGTATCACACGTTGGAAAAAGTTTTTCAGATAAAGAAAGCCTAGGAACAAAAGAAGAAGCCAAAGAATGGATGAAAACAGTAATAAGTGAATCAAACGTTCTAATATACAAATATACAATTGATAACCCAGATAGTATGGGAATGGGAACAACAATCGTAATGAGCTTAGTATCAAAAGAATTCTTACTATTTGGAAATATCGGTGATAGTAGTGGTTATGTCCTAAAAAATAATCATTTGCACAAAATAACAATTGACCATACACTCGTTAATCTACTTGTAAAATCAGGCGAATTAACCGAAGAAGAAGCAAGAGAACACCCAAGAAGAAACGTTTTAATGCGCGCACTTGGAACAAATATGAGTGTAGAAATGGATATATTTGATGTTGAAACAGATGTTGATGGAATACTCCTTTGCAGTGATGGCCTAACAAATATGCTTAAAGATGATCAAATAACAAAAGTATTATTAGAAGAAACACCTGTTGAAAATAAAGTAAAAAAACTAATTATAAAATGCAATAATAGAGGTGGAACAGATAACATTTCAATTGCATACTTAGAGAAGAAAGAGGGATAAAATGTTAAGTAGTGGCCAAGTAATAAATGGAAGATACGAAATAATAAAACTAATAGGCGAAGGCGGAATGGCTAACGTATATTTAGCCTATGATCCAATACTAAAGCGTAATGTCGCCGTAAAAATATTAAGAGGAGATCTATCAAACGATGAAAAGTTTGTAAAAAGATTTAAAAGAGAAGCAATCTCTGCATCATCACTCGCACACCCTAATATTGTTGAGATTTATGATGTGGGAGAAGAAAATGGAAACTATTTTATAGTTATGGAATATGTTGATGGTGTAACCTTAAAAACCTTAATCAAAAAAAGAGGAAAAATGATTCTAGCCGAAGCCTTAGATATTACAAAACAAGTAGCATCAGGACTAGAATGCGCTCATGCAAGTTGTATAATTCATAGAGACATTAAACCACAAAATATAATGGTTTTAGATGATGGATTAGTAAAAATAACCGACTTTGGAATTGCCGTTGCAAGTAATTCGGAATCATTAACTCAAACAAACTCTGTAATGGGATCAGTTCATTATTTGCCACCAGAACAAGCAAACGGAACTGGCTCAACAGTAAGAAGTGATATATATTCTCTAGGTATAATGATGTTTGAAATGTTAACAGGAAAAGTACCATTTAAAGGAGAAACAGCCGTTGAAATTGCAATCAAACAACTAAAAGAACCATTACCAAGTATATCTATGTATAGAGATGATATACCACAAAGTGTAGAAAACATAATATTAAAAGCATGCGCTAAAAATCCAGAAAATAGATATGAAAACGTATCACAAATGCTATATGATTTAGACCATTGTCTAGATCCAGAGCACAAGTATGATCGTAAATATATTTATAAATACCCAGAAAAGATGGTAACAAAAGATATGGAACCAAAAGAAGAAAAAAAAGAAGAAAAGAAAAAAGAAGAAACAATTGAACAAATATCACTATTTGATGAACCAAAAAAAGAAGAAAAACCAAAGAAAAAAGTATCAAGAGTAATATTAATATCACTACTTAGTATATGTGCTCTTGCAGTTATCGGTATATTAGTAGCAGTTATCTTCTTCTCAAAAAGTAAAGTAAAAGATATAATTGTACCAAATGTAACAAATAAAACAACTGAAGAAGCAATAAGAGAACTTGAAAATATCGGACTTATAGTTGAAGATGAAATCCTTGAAGTTAACAGTTCTGCAGTAGAAGAAGGATTAGTTGTAAAAACAAACCCATTAGCAGGTAGAACTGTAAAAACAGGAACAAATGTAAAAATATATATATCATTAGGCGCTAAAGGAATAACATTAGAAGACTATAAAGGAAAGAATTATCTAGAAGTAAAAGGTGCTCTTGAAGCATATGGCATCAATGTTATAATCGAAAAAGAAGAAGTAGAAGAAACTGATCCAAAAGAAGACTTGATAATTAAACAAAATCCAGAAGTAGGTACAAAAGTAAATGAAGGAAGTACAGTAACACTTTATATACCAGATATTAAAATCTTATATCCAGACTTTACTGATGGAACATATACCGAAAAAGCAGTACGTGAATTCTGTGAAAAATACAATGTAATATTATCAGTTGAATATGATGAAAACACTAACTATCCAGAAGGAACAATAATTCACCAAACAAGAGATGCAGGAACACCTGTAACCGGTAATGCTACATTTGGAATAACAGTCGCCAAAAACAAAGAACAAGTAGATGAGCAAGAATGATAGGAAGAATAATTAAAATATTAAGTAATGATTACACAGTAAAATATGATGAAGGAATAATAGTATGTAAGGTAAGAGGCAAGTTTAGGTCTCTTTCCCTTACACCACTAGTAGGTGATTTTGTAAAGTTTGACAAAAACAAAAAATACATTATGGAAATCTTACATCGTAAAAACGAATTAGTAAGACCACCAGTTAGTAATATTGACCAAGTAATAATTATAACAAGTGTAAAAGATCCAGACTTTTCAAGTAATTTATTAGATAAATTATTAGTAATATTAGAATATAATAAAATAAAACCAATAATATGTTTTAGTAAATTAGATTTGTTAACAAATAAAGAAGAAATAAATAAGTATATTGAATATTATAAAAAATATTATGACGTTTATTTAAATACTGAAGTAGATAAAATAAAAAAGGTATTTAAAAATAAATTAACTGTATTTACAGGTCAAAGCGGGGCAGGTAAATCAACTCTACTAAATAAAATAAATCCTAATCTAAACTTAAAAACAGATGAAATATCATATGCCCTTGGAAGAGGTAAACATACAACAAGACACGTAGAGTTACTCGAATTAGAAGATGGAATGGTTGCTGATACACCAGGTTTTTCCGCACTTACATTCAATATGAATAATATAGAAATCAAAGATAATTTTATAGATTTTGATAAATATAGAGGAGAATGTGAGTTTAGAGATTGTACACATATTAAAGAAGACCATTGCGCAATTAAAATGCACGTTCAAAATGGTGATATTCTAAAAAGTAGATATGAAAATTATTTAAAATTTGTAAGAGGTGAAGAATGACAATATCATGTTCATACTTATCAAGTAATGATAAAGAAAGAGTAATAAATGAATTAAATAAAACAAATGTTGATTATATTCATTTAGACATAATGGATGGTAAGTTTACAGAAAACGAAACATTAGATTTTAATACATTAAGAAACTATTTTTATGAAAATACTAAAAAATTAGACGTTCATTTAATGGTTAAAGATGTAAAACTATATACAGAACTTTATTCATTATTAAATCCAGAATATATAACATTTCATTTAGAAATAGGAAATACCAAAGAATTAATAAATTATGTAAAAAACAAAAATATTAAAGTTGGTCTTGCTATTAACCCAAATACAGATATAAATGAAATAAAACCATTTATAAATGATATTGATTTAATATTAGTAATGAGTGTATATCCTGGAAAAGGTGGTCAAACTTTTATTGAATCAAGTATTGATAAAATAAAAGAATTAAGAAAAATAAACAAAGATATAATTATTTCAGTAGATGGTGGTATCAATAATACAAATATAAATAAAATAAAAGAAGCTGGAGCTTCAATATGTGTTGTTGGTTCATATATAACAAATAACAATATAAAAGAAAAAATAGAAGAATTAAAAAATGTATAGTATCATAAAGTGGGGTAAAGGTCCTACTTTTTTCATATACAAATAAAATAAATGAACTATCATATATTTATAATGATTAAAAAAATAACAAAATTGAATTAAACAAATTAAAAAAACAAAATGAAGAATTAGAAAATAAATAATTATAATAAAACCATAAAAGATTTAAGTAACAAAATATCAAAATATGAAAAAAAATAAGTTTTCACTTATTTAAAATCTTTTCTGTATTCTTAAAACTTAATTTAGCTACCTCATTAAGTTTTTCTTTACCAAACTTTTGAACAATTTTTTTGCCAATCTCATCAACAATTGGACCAGCACCCTTAGGTAATATAAAACCAAGTTCACCAGATAATTTATCATATTCCTTTAAAAACAAATATCTTGAAATAACCGAAGCACAAGCAACTGATAAAACTTGATCCTCTGCCTTAGTCAAAAAAGTAATATCTCTAACAACATTAGAAGACTCTTTTAAATAATTAAAATAAACGTACTTTTCAGCAAACTGATCAACAACAATATATTCATAATTAGGATGTTCCATCTTAGTCTTATATAACATTTTATTATGCAAAATAGCTTTTACTTTATTCATATTATATTTGTCATGATTAGAATTATATTCCTTATTTGTTAACATAATACTATTATAAGGAATTTTTTTAATAATTAAAGGGACAACCTCTAATATTTTTTCATCCGTCATCTTTTTCGAATCCCTAATACCAAGTTCCTCTAAAAAAGGAACATTTTCTTTTTCTACATATGTAGCGGTTACAATAATTGGACCAAAATAATCACCAGTTCCAACCTCATCAGAACCAATAGTAGTAGCATTATACAATTTAGGATTCTTAATAATTTCCTTTTTCTCTTTAGTATTATTACTAGAATCAGTAGTTTCAACCTTTTTTAAAGGATTTAAATGTTTCTCCCTCTCAATCCAAAACTGACTAGATAAATCAGCATCATGACCTTGAAAAACAGCCTTCCCTGACTCATATAAAGTAACAACAGTATCACAATCATCAGCCTGAAAAACAGCATAAGGAGGAGTTTTTTCTCTCTTTAAATCTTGGAAAAATTCTTCCATTTCTTTTCTGGTATTTTCTGATACCTTTAATGTTATAGTTTTTTGTTTCATTTTTTAACCTCTATTTCTTTTATTATTTTTATTTCACCAATATTACTATTTTTAAGTATATTTAAATTATCTTTATTTATTTTAATAGTATAAATAACACGATTACCAAAATCTTTGTTTACTATATTCATATTTATTTTAGGCAAATTATTAATGCCCTTTAAATCTGTAATAAGCTCAATTAAATATCCATCTTCAAGTTCAACAATATCTGATAATTTTATAATCTCACTCACGCATCTACTATAAGCTCTCGTTAAAGGACCAGCCCCTAACTTAATACCACCAAAATATCTAATAACAACACATAAAACATAATTTAAATTATTTTTAAGCAAAATATTTAAAATAGGTTTACCAGCAGTACCGCTAGGTTCTTTATCATCAGTTGAATAACTCATATTGTTTAATACATAAGCATAGACATAATGAGAAGCATCATTATATTCGCGTTTTATATCATTTAAAATATTATCAATATCACACTTATCATTTATATGAAAAATATAAGTAATAAATTTTGATTTATTAATAACAAACTCATTTTTATTATTCATAATAGTAAACAATAAAATCACCAAAAACATTATATCACATTTAAAATGATATTCAAAATTAATGTAGATTTTTATAATAAGAATTATTGTAAAATAAAAGATAATATGATATATTAAATAAAAATGTAGGAGGAATTATGAAACTAAGTAGACTAAATATTAAAAAAATAAAGTTTAATGCAATTGATAAAAATTATTCCGGCGAAGACCTATTAATGAAAATAGGTGAATTATATCAATTTGAAAGCGGAATATTTGGTTATGGCAATATCTGGACAAAACTAGAAAAAATAGTTGAAAATGTAATAATAGAAGAATTGGAAAAAGCTGATTGTATTGAAGTTGAGTTTCCTAAATTACAGCCAAAAAAAATATGGGAACAATCAAATAGATGGGATATATATACAGGCAAAAGCGATATTATGTTTTCTATAAAAAATAATTTAGGTGAATATGGCCTAGCACCAACAGCAGAAGAATGCGCAACTATATTTGGAGCAAATAGATTGTTATCATACAAAAATTTACCAACAACATACTTCCAAATCGGCGAAAAGTTTAGAAAAGAAATAAGAGCACGCGGTTATCTATTTAGGCCAAGAACATTTGTAATGATGGATGCCTATTCATTTGATAGAACCAAAGAAGAAATGCACGAAAACTTTAATAAAATGCACAATGTTTATGAAAATATTTTTAAAAGACTTGGAATTAATATTGTATCCGTTATAAGTGATGGTGGAACAATGGGCGGTAAAGTATCAGAAGAGTTTCAAGCAATAACAAGTTTAGGTGAAGATGTAATATTATACGACGAAGAAAAAAATATTGGAATAAACAAAGAAGTATTAGGACTAAATGATGAATCATATATTAATGGAATTGATTTATCAAAAATGAAAGAAGTAAAAGCAATAGAATTAGGAAACAATTTTGAATTAGGAACAAAATACTCTGAATCAATGCAGTTGTTTTATACAGATGAAAATGGACAAAATAAACCATATTATATGGGATGTTATGGAATTGGTTTAGGTAGAATAATCGCACTTATCATCGAGAATAATGCAATAATTAAAAATAATGAATTTAAAGGATTTGTTTTACCATATAATATTTCCCATTATAAAGTTCAAATAATATATAATGAAAATAACAAAGAAAAAGCATTTGAACTATATAATGAATTACTTGAAAATAATATAAATGCCATAATTGATGACAGAGAAAATATAAATATTGGAGCACGTATAAATGATGTTTATGCAATCGGAACACCAAAAATAATCGTACTTGCAAATAAGTTTAATGGATTAGAATATGAAATTGAAGACTCGAAAACAAATGAAATAACAAAAATAGAGTGTACAAAAATAATTGAATATTTTAATAATTTATAGACAATAAAAATTAAAAATGATAGAATTATTATGGAGGTAAAAATGAAAAAATTAATTATAACATTAGTAATAAGTATCTTTAGTATTTTTTCTGTTAATGCTGAAGAACAATTATTAACTGAAAATGAATTTAAAAACGAAAACCTATACCAAGCAGGTGAAAATGTAACAGCATCTGGCAACTATGACGGTATAAGTTTCGTAGCTGGATCTGAAGTAGATGTAAAAACAAACTCAATTTTTGGCGCATTAGCCGGAATGAATGTTCGCTTTAATGGAATAACATCAAAAGACTTATTTATAGCAGGATCATCACTAGAAATAAACGGAAACGTTAAAAGAGACGCTTATGCAGCCGCAAGTGAAGTAAAAGTAACAGGAATTGTTGAAGGAAACCTTTATGTAGCAGCTGAAAAATTAATAATAACAGAAAGTGCAGAAATTAAAGGAAACATAAAATTCTATGGAACAACCCTAGAAAATAAAAGTACAAAAATAGAAGGAAAAGTTTCATATTATGAAGACGCAAATGTAAAAGGTTTAGAAAATATTGAAACCGAAGTAATGAAACAAAAGATCGTAAAAGTATCTGTAAAAGATAGATTAATCCAAATCGGTTATAGCTTATTAAGAAGCCTATTTGCATTTATGATAATAGCATACTTCTTCCCTAAATTATTAAAACATATTCAAACAAAATATGTATACAATAATGTAACAGATTATCTAGCAACCGCTGGATCAGGCTTTATTGGACTATTTATATTTCCAATTGCAGCAATTCTATTATTAATATCAAATATCGGAATAAGTGTTGGCCTAATAATGTTAGTTTTATACTTTGTAATGATGTATATGACAACAATCGTATCAGGATATGTACTAGGAAATGTAATATCAACTAAATTAATAAAGAAAGAAACAAATACCTATATTCAAGGATTACTAGGAATCCTAGCACTTACAATCCTATCATTTATCCCATACTTCGGATCATTAGTAAATATCATAACAATATTATTTGGCTTTGGCGTAATAATTAAAATGTTAAAAAATCGCGAAAACAGGACTTTATAGTTCTGTTTTTTAATGATATAATAATTTTAGGTGAGAAAATATGATAAAAGAAAAACTATCCCTCGTTCCGCATTTACCAGGATCATATCAAATGAAAGATAAAAACGGAACAATAATATATGTCGGAAAAGCTAAAGACTTAAAAAATAGATTAAGCTCATACTTTCACGGAACACATACCGGAAAAACAGCCCGTCTAGTAGAAGAAATAGTTGATTTTGAATATATAGTAGTTGGAAGTAATGAAGAAGCATTAATACTTGAAATAAACCTAATAAAAAAATACGACCCTAAATATAATATTTTATTAAGAGATGATAAAAGTTATCCATATATAGAAATAACCAATGAAAAAGTACCAAGATTAATGATAGTAAGAAGTATAAACCGTAAAAAGAACAAAGGAAGACTATTTGGACCATATCCTAATGTAAGTGCAGCAAGAGAAACTGTAAATATGTTAAACAGAATATATCCATTAAGAAAATGTAATACCTATCCCAAAAAGCCTTGCCTGTACTACCATATAGGTGAATGCCTAGGTTACTGCGCATTTAACATACCAAAAGAAAAAATAGATAATATGATAAATGAAATAATAAGTTTCTTTAATGGTGACTATAAAGTAGTAACCCAAAAAATAGAAGAAGAAATGTATAGAGAAAGTTCCTTAATGCATTATGAAAAAGCCAAAGAATTAAAAGATTTACTAGATAGTATCAATATAACCGTAGCAAAACAAAAAGTAGAAATAAACGATAAAAGAAATATTGATGTATTCGGATATTATGAGAGTAAAGGTTATCTAGCAATTCAAGTGTTATTTATAAGAGGCTGCAAAATTCAAGAAAGACATAAAACCATCATTCCATTATTGGATGATTTAAGTGAACAATTAACAAACTATGTAGCAACTTTCTATGATAGTGGAGTTATAAAACCAAATCTAATAATTACCCCTGATGTAGTAGATGAAAGTATAAAATCATACCTAAATGTTAATATTGAAAAACCAAGTAAAGGAATAAAGAAAAAATTAGTAGAAATGGCAAATGAAAATGCCAAAATATCTTTAAATGAAAAATATGAATTAATAAAAAGAGATGAAGAAAGAAGCGAAGGCGCTAATAACGAACTAAAAGAAATATTAAAGCTAGATAAATTAGAAAGAATTGAAATATTTGATAATAGTAATCTATTTGGTCAATTCAATGTATCAGGAATGGTTGTATTTGTAAATGGAAAACCAAGTAAAAAGGATTATCGAAAGTTTAAAATCACTCTAGATGTAAATGATGATTATGGAACAATGAAAGAAGTAATATATCGAAGATATTATAGATTATTAGTTGAACAAAATACCCTTCCAGATCTAATAATTGTCGATGGTGGAATAGGACAAATGAATGTAGCACGTGAAGTAATATCATCACTTAATCTAAATATACCTATAGTAGGACTTAAAAAAGATGATCACCATCGAACAAATAAATTATTAGCGTTCGATCCAATAGAAGAAATAGATATTAAACAAGATAGTTTATTATTTCTATATCTAGAAAGAATGCAAGATGAAGTCCATAATTTTACAATAAATTATCATAAACAAATAAGAAGTAAAGGATTATTATCAAGTACCTTGGATTCAATAGAAGGAATCGGTCAAAAAAGAAGAAATGAATTATTAAAAAAATATAAATCCCTTAAAAAAATGAGTGAAGCAAGTATTGATGAATTAAGTGAGATACTTCCAAAAGAAATCGCCCAAAAATTAAAGGTATTTTTAGAAAAATTAAATAATAGTTAGTATAACATTGGTACTTGTAATAATAAAATAAATATAGTATAATTGAGATACAAAGATATCAATAATTGTTGATAAAGTAATAAATAACAGAAGGAGTGTTGATAAAATGTTTGGACTAATACATACATACTAGTATTACTAAAAAAAAATAAAAGTGAGTGTTTTGTTAATAACTTTATAGGAGTAGTAAAATATATAAATACTAGTCCTCTTGATCGCACTAAAAATGATTTGAAAGGAGTAGTTTTATGAGTAAAAAAAATTATATTGGTTTAATTGTTTTAACGTTTTTGATAGTTATATCAGGAGTTTTTGCATATTATGCAAGCACTTATAAAGGAACCATTACAACTAGAAGTAAATTATTTGCATTTAATGTTTATAAGATAATAAATAATAATGAAAATACTTTTTCTGATATTGACCTTTATGATACAGCTAAAGTTCATAATGGAGTAGGTAGGGTAATTGTACCTGGCGATTATGGTGACTTTATCATAAAAGTAAGTAGTAAAGGATCAGAAGTTAAATTAAGGTATGATATTATTTTAAATAGTACGGAATTACCATCAAATATGAAGT
>HF993319.1:35320-49957 GCA_000433875.1 Firmicutes bacterium CAG:884 | reverse complement strand
TAGCCGAAGTTCACTTACAACATTTACTTTTTCTTCAACACGAGCTTTTACGATGCTTTCTTTTTTCGATCTTTCATTTTCTTCTTCTATAGTTTCATTTTTCTTTGGTTTAAATTCATTTTTCATAGTCGGACGACCTCGCTTTCGTTCAACTATATTATAACCGTTTTCACGATATTTTTTAAGCCAATTATTTAACATTCCTTTTGCTGCCAATCCTTCATCTATTGAAACTGATAAAATTGACTCATTATCTATCAGAATTCGATTTAAAATTCTTTCTTTTTCATTAGAACTATAAGGTTTATTTTCATTAGTTCTTAGAATATCAAATCCGTGCTTATCAATTAATCTAACTAGATATTCAACTCCAGATTTATTAATACCATATTTTGATTTTATAGAAGGAAAAGACATGCCATTCTTTCTATCATGATATAAATTATTTTTTTCTTCATAACTTATTTTAATCATACAAAAACCTCGTTTCTATTTTGTCCAAGAAACGGGGTTCGTATCATAAGTTTCCTCTTTTATTCATATATGGATTTGTAATCACTTAATATAAGATTTTCAAAATCATCCAACATCTCATCATTAATTATTTTCTTAACCATGTCTAATGGCAAACCGTATTCTATCATATTACTATATTTTTCATCTACATTTTTATTTTCTAATGAGGTAGAAATGTCAACTATATCAAAATCAAATAGATAATCTAAAGTGTTTTTTTTGGAAAATAATTTAAAAATTGAAACATATAATCCAATGTAAAAAGGTATTCTATATTCTATAATACTTGAAATAAATTTAAATGCATTATTATATAATTTAAAATCATCTATTTTACCATCTGAAATAAATTCAGATATCCATTTCTTACCATATAATTCTAAAATTTTTTCTATATTTTTAGATGAAAAATATATATCTTTCGAAATAACACTATTATACTCGTTCCAAATATATTCTTTTCTTTTTTTTAATATATCTTTGATATTTCCTGAAGAATGAATTGCATAAAATATACCCCACAGAAATTTTTCATTCTTGCTATAAGCTTGTATATCTCCTTTATCAGAATATATACTAATGCCAGCAGCCTTTATCTCTTTAAAAACATATTCTAAAGATTTTATAACATCATTTCTATCTGAAGCTAACAAATTTTTTATGACCTGATATCTTTCATCATTTTGCTCTTTTTTATTTGTTTTACAAAAATATTTATATAAAATTAATTTAGTATTTCTTGACGTGCAGAGAGAAATTCTTAAATCTTCATCAGTTAATCCATATTCAATCATTATTTTATCTGTTTCTTTTTTTATGTCAATTTCTTCTTTAGTTAACCATTTTTCATCAATTATATCTATTTCGTAATCACTTCTTAAATTGTTGTTTTTTGGAAACTCATAATTTGAATTAGCAATAGTTACCCCATTTTTCTCTGCTTCTTTCAATCGTTCACTTATTGTATTTTTAACAGCGTAAATATATCCTTTACTATATTTACCAAATCTACCAGCTCTACCACTTAGATTTAACATATCAAGATTAGTCATTTTCTTATTAGCACCAACAATCTCGTTTGTTATTATAATATTTTTAGCAGAACTATTTACTCCTTCAGCAAATGCTGTAGTTACTACTAAAATTTTTAAAAAACCATCATTAAATAAGTTTAACATTTCCCTTTTTATATATCTTGGAATTGGGGAAATATACAATCCTACCCCTTTTTTTAGAGCCTCTAGTACATACCAATTACTATTATCAAAAGTATAATTATTTACCAAATGTTCATAAAATTTCTTAAATCTATCATTTGCATTTATACATTCTGTTATATCATTATTAATCAAAGGTAATATTTTTTTTAATTCAGCAGGATACATAATATAAATGATGGTACTATCATTTAAATAAGGTAATATTGACACTGCTTTAATAATACCAGCCGCATCAGACTTATATGATATATTTGTTGTATTAAATAATTTTTGCGCTTTAGTTTGTGTTGAAACATCTTCAATTTGATGGCCTACATAATTATAAGTTCTATCAACAAAAGTAACATTATACTTGTTAAAGAATTCTAGCATAGATTCACTTTTATTATAAGTATAAGGGGAAAGAAAAATTAATTTAGAGTCCGAAGCTCCACACAATTCAAAAACCATTCTATATTTGCTTGAACGAGTATTTAAAATATCATCACTGTTATATTTTATTTCATCTTCAGAATCTTCAATTTTATAAGACTCATCTATAACTATAAGATTGAATTTTATATCATCGCCTTCATTTAATAACAAATATTTCTCTGGGGTAAGTATGTATATAGAATTTCCTTTATTTTTATGAGGACTAGTCAATATTTTATATTTATTATTTGTTTTCTTATTAAACAATAGAAATTTGTAGAATAATTCTTCCTCCAAAGAATTTGTTGGAACGATTATACATATATTATCATAACTTTTATAATTTAAATATATATGTTCAAAAATAAGACTTGTTTTCCCAAACGATGTTGGCGCAGAAATAAATATTCTTTTATTGTTTTTTATTTCTTCTAATAATGATAATTGCCCCGAATTAAATACAACGTTTTTATCATATAAACTAGTAAACATAGTTTTTCTTAAAATTGAATTTGTTGAATCTATATCAGTTATTTCTAATTTTTCTTTATATTTTTTTAAATATTCATTATATCCATAAAGTTCACCAATTTCTATAGCAATTTGTACTATATCTAAATTATTTAATAAAAATTCTTTGTTTTCAATTATTTCACATAATATTTGTATCAATCCCATTTTATTATTAGTCATCGAATAAGTATTTATTTTTTTTAACACATCTATTCTTGTTAATCCCATTTACACATATACTCCTTTATTTCCGTACTTTTATTAATTATAGGGATGAAAACAATTTCTACATCATATCTTTTTAATCCTGTATTAATAATTTGATTATTAAAATCTGAAAGAATATTATTAAAATAAATTTCTCTTTCTTTTGCAGTAAATTTATTATCATTATACACTGCAAAAAATACAAATCTTATTTTTACTTCTAGTTCATTAAATATATCTATAGGTTTCTCTTTATTATAAATTTTATCATTTATCAAATCTATGGTATTTATTATTATCTCCATATTATCCGTGGAATCATTATATAACGAATGATTTTTATCTAATAAAAAACTACTAAATTTATTAATATACTCACTTGTAATATGAGATGTCTCTGTCTCTTTCCCATTAATGTCATCTCTTAAATACCTTTGTGCATCATATGCACTTTGTACAAATTTACTCTCAGAATAAATTAGTGTTAATTTTTTATTTTCACAAATACACCCTACAACATCTACACCCTTAATATTTTTTTCTGCAAATCCTCTTTTGCTAGAATAAGTCAGTAAAATATTCTCTTTTTTTACTATGTTTAAATAAAAATCATTAAATAACTCTCCAAATATACCAGACGAGTTAATATCCCCTGTTATTATCAATCCATCATTATTCCAAATGTCTTTTCCATAATTAATTAAATCTACTGACAAATCATCACTTTGATGTTTAAAATATCTCAATTTTTCATAGCTCCTAGCATACAATAATAAATATTCTTGAAATATTCTTTTATAATTATTTTTTTCTGTAATTGCATCTGCATTGACATAATACATTTTAGCTCTATTATCATTTTCTAAAAGCATTTCATTTGCAAATACTAATTCTTTACAATTCTCATTAAAATATGTTTTTAAATCATTTAAGATTTTAAAATCTTTGTAATTCACAAAAATCACCACCCAATACTGACAAAAAGTTAATTTTAGATATTATTATAACACAAAAAAAGAATATACAGAATTCATATAGTAATTTTTATTATATTATTAACAATTACATATGAGTCGTATTTCTTATAACATATATCCTAATACTCAATCATTTATTTGTAGTGGTAAATAAACTCTGCACCTCCTGCATTTATGTGATTAGATACAACAATAACATTTTTATTATTTCCATATGCATTAAGTATTCTTTTAACTCTTTCAGTTGGCGATATCGTTTCGTCCGTTGTTCTTGTTATATAAACTGGTATACCAAGTTCTTTAAATCTATCATACATATACTTAGAAATCTCTAAAGTTAAATTCTTTTCTATAATTCCATTACCACTAGCACCCGGATCTTCCCCACCATGACCAGGATCTATTACAATTCTATAATTATTCATACATATCCTCCTAAAATAAAATATGTTATTATAGAAAAAATGTTAAACTAATATCTCATATTATTTTATTAGATTTAAATCAACAATACCATTTCTTATTTATACTTTTTATTAGTTTGTAATAAAGTATTTTACATTCCGGCTTGCAATACACCATACTCAGCTTGTGACTGAGTAAAGCCAACAAATTTAAGTTGTTCAATTAATCTATCTCTAGAAAAAGACATTACACTCAAATATTCTTTAGCCTTCTTTACGGCTTGTTCATTCCAATTTGCACCACAACTATTAACTGCATAAGTTGCTTGAGAAGATGTAAATTTGTCAAATTCTAGTTGTGCCTTTAATCCACTATAAGGAAATGCCATTGTAGCCAAATAATCTTTAGCTTTTTCCAATGCCTGTTTCACTCATATGACCAAAATTGGCTGGGTTATAATCATTATAAGAAGAATTTTTATTGTTATCAAAACTACTAATAACCAATAAAATTACTATAACACCAGTTGCAATAATAACAAACATCCCATCTGATTTAAAGTTTAATTTCTTACATTTATGACAAATTAATGAATTTTTTTAATTTCATCACCACATTTTTTACACTTTATTTTTTCCATATTATTTATCACTTATCTATTTTAATAATTAGTTCCTTTCGCATTAATTGTATCACATTTTTTCTATTGCATTAATATATATTTAAATAACTTCAAATTTTTACATCATTATTAAAATAATACTAACTTCTAATCCTAATTCTCTAAATAATTATCCCCATTTGCATAATTAATCTTTATCCCATCTTGAACATTATATATATAAACATTAAACTTAATACCTTCACCATTATCTTCAACAGATAATCCCTCCAAATGTATCCCACTTGCTAAAAGATTATTGCCCTCAAATATTGGAGTTGACCTATATAAAACATGATTTTTTGTTTCCTTTATATAATTAGTGACCTTATTTTCAAAATCCAGCATCGCACCAACATTTGTTTGTCTTGTACAAGTAATTAAATTTTTCTCATTAGCATTCTCACCAGTTAATTGATACCCAATCAAATGACACCTATTATATAAATATTTTCCATCAACTATATCATATTTTTTTTGATTCCACCCGCTCGGTTTAATCATACCGATACTTCCTCTTTTCTCAGTCGGCATTAACTCAATACCTACATTCGCAAAAGCAACACCACTTCTTCCTAAATAATCTAGCTCACTATATGACTCAAATGAGTTAGTATTTATATACTTGCTATTAAATATTGGTTCATTATTATTAATATATACATAATCCTTCCCAGAATATTCTGGTATATTAGCAAGTTCATAGTATTCCCCTAAAACTGGAACAGTTTCCCTGCTATATGTATAAGAAACTAACGTTCCTATTAAAATGCACATTATAAATGCAAAAAATATAAAAGTATTCCTCTTCATTTTAGCTCTCCCATTATAAAATTATTAAAACATTGCAACCATATCTTTCAATTCATTAACTTTCTTTAAATAAATATCATATTCCTGTTTAGAAAGAACTCTATAATATTTGAACGGACAATTGTTCTCCTCTAATTCAAAAAAATACATATCACTAATTTCATTTATATTTACAATTTCAATAACATTATCATTCCTACTAATTATCAAATAATATTTTTTATTATTAACATTTTGAATTATCGTCATAGGAACAAAATACGAAATATCTCTTTGCCTAGATAACTGAGCTGAATCAAATAATTTCTTATTTTCCAATTTTCTCTCTCTTTTTGACAAATGAAAGATTTCTTCATTTTTCACAATTTCATCATCACTTGCACGTCTTCTTTTTTTATATCTTCCCTTAACAAAATTTTCTTTTGATATTTCTAAAAATTCAAATTTTGTTTTATATAAGCCATTTTTTACCCGAACACATGCAAAATCTTCAATTTTATCCCCATATGGATATACTCTATATACAAATGCAATTGTTTCATTTTCTTCATATATATAATACATTTTATCATCATATTTAATCAAAGCACCAATCATCGAAGTATTATCAGGCTCGGCATTCAATTTTTGAATCTCATCTCTTATATAATTATTAACAATTTCAATTTCTCCACTATTAAATGTATCGACCAAATCATACTTACAATTTCTCTTAATTTTCTCTATTTTCTTAAATACAAAACTATAATATGTATTATCTATTAAAATATTTTTATTAATTTTAATACGCTCTCTTAACCTATAACAATAAAAATATTTTCTATCTAAAAAATATATATAATATCTCCTATCACCCTTTAAAATTATATCTCCCGCTTCAACCTTATATTTTAAATACTTCTTTTCTATATTCGGTTTCACACTAAAATCACTTTTTTGTAATATGTATATTTATTTTCTTATTTGATTCATATCATAATCAGTTAAATGTCCAATTTTGGATAAAATTTGTTCTTTCTCTACTTCATATTCTCGCGAACAATTAAGATAACTATTTTTCTGCAAATTATAATTTAATCTTCCAAGCGGATAATATACCATTTTCCATTGAACTTCAAGATGAGGATTACTTGTTGATTGCAAAGCATATATTTTTCCAGCCTTCTTTTTAATTACCACATATGGACTACTCTGATGACCAACTTTAATTTGCTCTTTTTCAGATTGTGTTTTATATCTTTTAGCCCATATTATGTCACCAACATTAAATGTGTTTTCTCCCTCAAAAGTTATTAATTTTTTTATAAAATTCAAAACAAACATCCAAAAATCACCTCAAATATACTTATTTATACTAATTATAACATTTAAATTCAAATTACAACATAAAAATCACAAACTTTATTATACCTTGACAACTTGTATGTAATCAAAACAATTTACAAACATCTCACAAATCATAAAAACACCTTTCTAAGTTTGAAATAATAAAATATATTTGATATAATAGAGCACGCAAAGGAGAATAAACATGAAATTATTAGTAAGTGATTACGACGGAACATTCAAAGAAGAAAACAACAATAAAAATATAAAAGCAAACATAGAAGCAATTAAAAAATTCACAAAAAACGGAAATATATTCGCCCTAGCAACAGGAAGAAACTTTACATCAATAAAAAGTGAAACAACAAGATATAACATTCCCTACAAATATCTAATATGTAATGATGGTAGCACGATCTTTAATGCCAAAGATGAACTAGTATATAAATATCCAATACCTGAAAACATCCTTGAAGAATCCCTAGAGTATCTCTCATCATTATCATACATAAAAAAATTAATTCTTTTAAATGAATTTGGCCTAGAAACAAACGACACATCAAGCGTTATTGAAATAATATGTGCATTAAATCTTAAAAATCTTCACAAACTAAGAGAAATGAAAAAAAACATTGAATACTTAGAATCAATATCCCTATTCAACTACGTTTCATTCAAAAATCAAATAAATAAAAGAGATGGCATAAAACTAATAAGTCTAAAAGAAAAAATCGAGCCAAAAAACATATACACAATAGGAAACGATAAAAACGACCTAGAAATGTTAACAGAATATAACGGATATAAAGTTTTATTCTCAAACCCAGTCCTATTTCTAAAAGGCATCAAAACAACACCATCCATCAGAACACTCACAAAAAAAATAAAATGAAATTATTAACAATTATTAAAATTATGCCTAAACACTTGAAAAAAATGTCGAAAAATGGTATAAATTTTAAAGAGGTGATAAACAATGAATAAGAAAAAAGCAATCACATCACTAGTAGTAACACTTTTTTTTATCATAGAAGAAATAATATTTAAAATTTTAATAAATAACTTAACAATTGATTATAGCATACTAAGAATAATCTTATACTCAGCAATATTAGGAATACTAATTACAAACATTGCCTATATAGCAAAAACCAAAAAATGGCAAAACACAATTTTAATTATACTATGTTTAGTATCATCAATATATTCACTAGCCCAATTAGGTTTCACAGCCTACTTTGGAATCTATATGAGTGTTAACACAGGTGGACAACTAGGAGCCGTTAAATCATACATTCTAGACTTCATAAAAAGTCTAAAACCAGTATACTACACAATACTTCTTCCAATCATTCCATTAATAGTATATTGTATACTAAGGAAAAATAAAAAAGAAGAAACAACAAACAAAAATATATATAAAGAAGTATATATATCACTACTATTATTAGTAACACTTGGAATAATGTATTATGAAACAATAAATCTTAAATTTATGCAAAACAAATACCAAACAATTACAAACAAAGAATTATTTAAATACCCATCAAATCCAAGTACAACTGTTAACCAATTTGGAATAAACGGATATTTCCTACTAGACATAAAAAGTTTATTCCAAAATAAAGTAGAAATATCATACGAACCACCAAAAGAAACAATAATAGTAGCAGAAAAACACTTTGATGACACAATATGGAATCAAATAATCGATGATGAAAAAAGTGCAATAAACAACAGTTTAAACAAATATTTCATTTCAAGGAACCAAAAACAAAAAAATGATTATACAGGATATTTTAAAAATAAAAACTTAATAATATTAATGTTGGAATCAACAAACGAAATTGCAATCAACGAAGAATACTTCCCAACACTTTATAAGATATATAGTGAAGGATGGTCTTGGAAAAACAACTATTCACCAAGAAATACCTGCCCAACCGGTAATAATGAGTTTAGTGCTCTAACATCACTATATAGTATAAATAACACATGTGTAGCCCGTGATTACAAAAACAACACCTATTACGAAAGTTTATTTAATCTATTCAGTAATAAAGGATATAACGTTTCATCATATCACAACTACACAGACCAATATTATGCTAGAAGCATAATTCACAAAAATCTAGGAAGCACATATTATGGACCAGATAAACTAAACATTTTAACAAGTCCAATATATGGAAAATGGCCATCAGATGTTGACCTAATTGAAAACGCTTATCCAATAATTACTGAAAACAAAGACGAAAAATTCTTTGCCTTCTTAACAACAGTAACAAGTCACGCACCATACAATAGATCTTCTGAATATGGTGACAAATATCTAAGCAAATTTAAAGATTTAGATGTAAGTACAGATATAAAAAGATATTTATCAAAATTAACTGAAGTTGACCTAGCTCTACAAACACTACTTGAAAAACTTAAAAAAAATGGTAAATTAAATGATACAGTAATCGTATTATTTGGTGACCACTACCCATATGCAATTGATACAAAATCAATAGGTCAAGTACTTGATAATACAGATGGTGTAGATATAGATAGAACTCCATTTGTTATATACAACGCTAAGGAAACCCCAAAAGTATTTGAAGATTATACAAGCTATATAAATATACTACCAACAATCGCTAATCTATTTGATTTAGACTACGATGCAAGATTATATATGGGTGAAGATCTACTAGGAGAAAACTATAGAAGTCTAGTTATTTTTCCTAACGGTTCTTGGAAAAATGAAGTAGCATACTACAATGCAAACAATAATAAAATAACATATGCAAATGAAGAAACAACATATACTGATGAACAAATAATAGAAATCAACAGAATTGTTACATCAAGATTGCAAATGTCAACAACAGCTATAAAGAAAAATTATTTTAATTATCTAGAACAAAAATACAAAGATTACAATGTAGATAATCCACTAAATAATTACATCACTGAAACAAGAGAAGAAGAAGTATAAAAGCACCAAAACGGTGCTTTTTTTATAACAAAATAATAACTAAAACTACTATTATTAATACTAAAAACTTATATTTAGCAAGTAACATAGTAAATGAACCTAAACCTCTTATAACTTTAACTACAGGTCCAACAACAGTATCTTTAGGAATCTCAACATCCTCAGTCTCGTTATTATCACCCTTGGTAATAATATAATCATCAAATACATCCATAACACGATGCGCTATATAAGCATTTCCTCTCTTAAACATAACAACATCGCCTTTATTATATCCACCATTAACATCGACAATAACATAATCTCCAACATGAATATTTGGTTCCATACTACCAGAAACAATCGCTCCTCCAGTATAACCAAACAAATTTGGCATTCCGACTTTCATAACTTTCTTTTGATAAACAATTGAACAAAAGCAAACTATGAAAATAATCATCAAAACAACTAAAATAATCTTAAATACACCAAGTATTTTTTTCAAAACACTCATAACTCTTCCTCCAATTTTATAATTTCTTTTACTTCACCATTTTTATATGAAACAACAACACTATCCCCAATATTCAAAAACGGCAAAACAAACTCGTTTTTATCAATAGAAACTCGATATTTATCACCTTCACTAGAAACGATATAATAATATGTAGTTCCATTAATCATAACATCTTTTATAGATTTAATTTTAATAGTCTTACTATCCTCAGCACTCATACCAATTACATTCAAATATTGTCTAGCAGCCTCTTCAATTCCTTTAGAACTATCTGTAACAACAACCTTTTGATAATCAGCAACGTCAACAAAACTATACATTTTTACAAGACCTGCATTATCTTTAAGAGAAATCAAATAAGTAGGACGACCATTTAAATTAATTAATAACGGAAAAGTAGCTTTATATTTCATTTGTTGAACTTGCCCTTCACTACTACCCATCGCACTGTATTCTTCAGCACCAGCAACCGAATAGAAAACTGTTTCTTTTGTTCTTAAATTAGATAAAATAAATCCTATATTAGCCTCATCATTCGCAACTGAAGTAATACCTGTATATAAGTAAACATCATCTGAAATTGTCAAATAGTTATAACCATCAGTAGTATTAACAACATTCTTTTGACTCAAAACACTATTCCAAAATCCATTTTTGTAAGTGCCCCAGTCATCAACCTGTTCAATTATTAAATCAGCTGAATATATATGATCAACCCAACTAGGAATACTTGAAACATCATAATATTTACTCTCACCACTAATAGCATTTAATATAACCGCACCCTTTATATCTTTAAGTAAGCCAATGCCTTTATACTTAACAACTGGCGCGATCCAGTAAGGATTTCCATTATTATCAATCTCAAAATTAACATCATCAAAAACAAATGTCGGATATTTAAATCTTAATTTTCTATATAAGTTTTCAAAGAAATAACCAGAAGGCATATACTTCATTCCTTTATCTAACTTAACAAGCTCAGCATTTCCATTACCAGAATCAACAACAATATATCCCTTAACACCATCTTTACGATTACCTAAATATTTAATAAAACCATTATATTCAAGTGGTGTAACACGAACAATTTTATTATTATAATTTATTTGCGTATATAAATCCGAAACATAAAATTGCGAAACCAATTCTGGTAATTGTCCCATTACCCTATCTCCCAGTTTTTGTGAAGAATCTTTATCTAATAAAGGAATATGATTAAAATCAACTTCCGCAACATCATTCTTAAAATCACCATCTTCTTTAACAACAATACGATTACTATAACCCTTAGCATTAAATAAAGGCGAAAGAAACAAATTAACAACAAATGGAAGAATAATAAGGATTACAATAAATACACCATATTTTACTAAACCACGTATCCCATTTCCAATATTTCTTATATCAAATATAACATACCTAAAGCATAAATATACAAGAATTAAAAAAATTAAAAATGAATAAAACTCTAAAGATGTAATATTAATAGGTGGCAAAAACAAATAAAATATGGTAAGTCCAATAACCAAAGTACAAACTATAGCTTTTACAAAATTTTTCATTTTATCACCACTAATATAATACCAAAAAAAGAAGGAAATATCAATCCTTCTTTGCGCTAGTTAAAGTAATTTTAATATCTTTTTCACCAGTTCCACGGCGCACTTTAACAGTAATAGTATCTCCTACTTTATATTTATATAATAAATATCTAAAATGTGTAGCATCATCAGTAGATGTATTATCTATTTTAACAATAACATCGCCTTTTTTAAGACCAGCTTTAGAAGCTGCTGAACCATCTTCAACACTTGCTACAACAACACCTTTTTCAATAGAATCATCAATATCAAAGTTATAACCTCTTTGGAAATAATAAAACTTATTATTTGTATATGATTCTAAATCAAGTGTTTCAATTCCTAAATAAGGTCTAGAAATCATTTCACCCTTTTCAAGTCTGTCAACATATGATAAAGCAATTTCAATAGGAATTGCAAATCCCATACCCTCTATCTTGCTTTCAACAAGCTTCATAGAATTAATTCCAATAACTTTACCATCTGATGAACATAAAGGTCCACCACTATTACCAGGATTTATAGCTGTATCTGTTTGAAGAACATCCATTAAATATTCAACATTATTAATTGTTGCCGAAACAGTTCTATTTGAACCCGAAATAATTCCTCTTGTAACACTATTAATATAAGTTAAACCTTGTGGAGAACCAACAGCAAATACTGTATCACCTTTTGAAACATTACTACTTTCCCCCATCTGTGCAACTAACAAAACACCTTCCTTTGGTATTCTTAAAACTGCTAAATCAGTACTCTCATCAAATCCTAAAACCTTAGCGTCGTATTCTCCCATATTGTTATTAATAACCTTTACAGAGCGATAATTATCAATAACGTGAAAGTTAGTTAATATATAACCATATTTATCATCAGTTTTATATACAAAGCCAGAACCAGAACCATTACCTGATTTAGTAGTTGTTGCAATATATACAACCGCATCATCAACAAGTTCTATTGCTGATTTTAAACTATCTGCTTCCGTGACACTTACTGTTTTAACAGTTTTTTCAACAATCTTTTCTTTTCCAATAGTAGTATTATCCAAAAGCAAAATCGTACCACCTACACCTAAAAAGAATGCAATCATAATTCCAATAAAATATAAATTTTTATTTTTCATAATTCCTCCTATAAATCCAAAATATCTGTCCAATTAATTGGAAAACCAATTTTTTTAAGAACTTCAACTATTGACACACTATTTACTTTCCCGTTCAAAACATCAAGTTCATAATTAATTTCGTGAACTAAATCTCTAAATTCCGTTTCACTTAACATATATTTCATTATTAATACTAAAGCATATAAGTCATTTTTTCCAAAAATATACCCATCTTCATCAGTATCAATGTCAAGTAATTTATGAAACTTATTATCTGGTATTTTTCTACCAGTACGATGATCAAAGAATATATCTTCATGAGCACATATATTTCTAAAATTGGCAAGTAATGATAAGAAAATCAAAAAAGTTTCCGTATCAACTTCATAAACATTCGCGATAGAAGCCTTATCATCATCCTTCAAAATACCATACAATTCAGCAACAATACCAAAAGATAAAACTTTAACAAGTACCCATAAAGGAATATAACCATAATTATAAACATAATGGGCTGTTGCACGATGCTGAGAGCCATTAATTCTTATTTGCCTCTTCATTTTACTGATAACATCATGTACTTGTTTAATACGACTAGGATCATCAATAAAATTTTCATCTTTTAAATATTCTTTTTCCTTATAACCATATTTTTTAGATAAATAATAACTCATTATTGATTTAACATTATTTTCTATAATCAAAATATATTTAAAGAAAATATTTCGTATTTTTCGATCAAACACAAAAATACCATATAATTCATCAAACGTTGAACCTTTTATAAACTTTTTTTCGCCAGGATACATAAGTAATTGTCTATAACCATTTATAAAAAAATAGTTTTCCCTAAATAATATATTTTTTGCTTTATCAACATCTATAATATTCAAACCCTTCGATTTCATTATTTCAATCTGCTCATCAAGTGTTTTAAATGTCTTGTTTTGCATATCAGCATCCTCCTATTATCAATTATATCACAAAATAAAAGCAAAAAGAATATCATACAAGTATAATTTTACACCCAACACAAAATTAGTCAATAATTATAATAAATTTATAATAATTCTTAATAAATTATACAAAAAAAGTTTCGTACCAAAACGAAACTTCGATTCATTAATTAATGAATATATTCGTATCAAAACGAAACTTCGATTCATTAATTAATGAATATAATAATTATTATTATTTCACTTTTTATGCAACTTGTTCAGCAACAGCTTTTAAACTAAATGTAACATCTTTGCCTTGGAATGCATTATCATTACCAGAAGCATAAAGCCATTCCCATTCAACTACCTTTTCAGCAGTCTTATCTGCAGTAGCTGCTTCCCAAGGAGTAGTAGTGTTATCAAAAACAACAGCACCATTTGCAGTCTTTAAACTATCTAAAGATAATTCAGTTTTCT
>HF993319.1:16360-35252 GCA_000433875.1 Firmicutes bacterium CAG:884 | reverse complement strand
GGAAAGTATCGCTGCCACCCATGCTAAGACTATACATAGTAACTTTTGCAGTAGTTTTTACCTTACTAGTAGATGCATTAACTTTTACAGAGAATCTTCCTTTTGAACCAGGTTGTAATTTATAAACAGGAGCTTCTTCAGTACCAGTGTTTGCACAATTAGTACAAGAATTACCTAAATTAATTGTATAAGTACCACCTTTTAAAGATTGAAATTCTCCAGCATCTTTTCCTAGGAAATCAAAATCCCACTTAGCTGCTAATGTAGCACCTGCAGTACCTGAAAATTGTGATTGATAGAACGCATAAGTTACATATCCGAAAGCACAAACAGTAATAACTAAACAAGCAACTATAAATACCTTTAATTGATCTTTTTTCATTTTTTTCTTCCTTCCTATAATCTTATATATGAAAATTGAAATATTCAATTTTTCACCTTAATTTGTTTTTTGTACAGCATCAACAATTACATCAAAAACCATTGTTTTTCCTGCATCGCTATTATCACCACTACCATTAGTAGGCCAGTTCCAATATATCGTATATTTTTTCTTCATATTGGCGCCATAAGTAATAGTTCCATTAATTTTATAAGACTCTAAATTAACATTTTTTGTCCTATTAGCATCTGCATAAAAAACCATATTTTTAGGAACATTTTCTAAATTACTAAATGATATAACATAATCAATATCAACTTGACTGCCTGTCCCATCTAAATCAATGTCAAACGATCCAGAAGAACCAGGACCAATTTTACCATTGTAAAGTTTAGAAGCTGACCTTGTTAAATCAATGTTGAAATTACTTTTTTCACCATTAGCTTTAAATCGCCATTTAGCAACAATAGAAGTTCCTTTAGCAACAGATTGTTGAACATAAGCAGCATAAGTTATACCACAAATAAGAACCAAAGCAATAAAACCTATAAGTAGACTTTTTTTCTTCATTGTATAACCTCCCGTACTGTATGCACCTCTACCATACAATATAATTTTACCCCAAAGAAAAATAAAAGTCAATAATTAATAATTGTTTCTAAAAAATTTTACAATTCCTTTTATAATATTTGCAGAAATATGAATTTGATACTCTTTATTTTGTAAATTATTTCTATCATTATAATTACTTATAAAACCAAGTTCCAATAAAACACCAGGTTTCCTAATTCTACTATACATATAATAATCATTTGCTAAAACAGCTTTTTTATTTCCAAGTTCAGTTTGTAACAAGTTAGCAAGTTCTTTATTTTTAGGATTAATGTCATCATAAAATACTTGAGCACCATTCCAAGTACTATTCAAAGAAGAATTCAAATGAATTGATAAATATAAATCACAATTAGAATTGTTAATCATTCTAGCACGATTACCTAAATCACTTCTTTTCCTATAATGGGTTGTACTAGCTAAATCATAATCACCTGATCTTGTTAAATATACAGTTGCGCCTTCTTTTTCCATTTCTTCTTTTAAAGTATAAACAATTGATAAATTAATACTATCTTCATTAATATCTTTATATTTTGAACCACCATCAATCCCACCATGACCAGCATCTAAATATATTATTTTCCCAGAAAGTAAATTATTTTTTGATTTAACACAAAATACAAATAAAAAAAATAAACAAAACAAAAAAACATATATTTTTTTCAAAAGAAACACCTCTATTAAAAATATATGTTATTTGTTTTATTCTAAAACAGCTTTAATTCTTCTTATACCAGCACTACTTGCTTCTTCTTTTAAGATTCTAAAGTGACCTAATTCTTTTGTATTTTTAACATGTGGACCACCACATAATTCACTTGATACATTTCCAATATTATAAACAGTTACAATATCAGGATATTTTTCAATAAACATACATTCAGCACCACTTTTTATAGCATCTTCTTTTTTCATTTCGCGAACAGTTACATCAAGACCTTCATTAATCCATTCATTAACTAAGTTTTCTACTTTCTCTTTTTCTTCATCAGTTAATTTATGATCGCAACTAAAATCAAAACGCATTCTTTCACTAGTTATATTAGAGCCTTTTTGATGACAATCTTTACTTACAACTACTTTTAAAGCAGCATTTAGTAAGTGAGTAGCAGTATGATATTTAATTTCAATCTCACCATCACTAGCAAGTCCACCTTTAAATTTACCACTACTAGCTGTTCTCGATAATTCTTGATGTTCCTTAAACTTATTTTTGAATCCTTCTTCATCAACTTTTAAACCCTTTTCCAAAGCAAGTTCAACTGTTAATTCAAGAGGAAATCCATATGTATCAAATAAGTGGAAAGCAGTGATACCATCAATATCAACACCCTTACTTGCAACTTTTTCAAACTCTTTCAAACCTTTTTCCAAAGTTCTACAAAACTTAATCTTTTCATTCTTTAAAACATCAAGTACAACATCTTTATTTTGAATTAATTCACTATAATATTTATCATATTTATCAATAATTTTTAAAGCAATTATTTCTTCAAAATTACTATTAATATCAATACCAAGTGTTTTAGCATATCTAATTGCTCTTCTAATTAATCTTCTAAGAATATAGCCTTGATCAGTATTACTTGGCTTTATTCCTGATTTATCAGCAGCTATAAATACTGAAGTTCTTATATGGTCAGCTATAATTCTCATCGCTTTTTCATTACCTTCGTAACTCTTGCCAGCAATCTTCTCAATAACTTCAATTACATCTTTCCATACACTAGATTTATAGTTATCATTAACGCCTTCAAGAACAGCAACAACACGTTCAAGTCCCATGCCAGTATCAACATTTTTCTTAGGAAGTTCACTTATGTTGCCATTTTTATCTTTATAGTATTGCATAAATACATCATTCCATATTTCAACCCATCTATCATCTTCTGGATCGAACTTTTCTGGAATTTCATCATTAGATCTAAAGTAAAACATTTCTGTATCTGGACCACAAGGACCAGTTTCTCCAGCAATCCAAAAATTATCATCACTAGTACGCGCTATTCTTTCATCAGGAATTCCTAAAGATCTCCATAAATTATATGTTTCTTCATCAAAAGGAACTACATCATTTCCAGCAAATACTGTAACAGCAAGTCTATTAACAGGAATATTTAAAATCTTTGTCAAAAACTCAAAACTCCAGCTTATAGCCTCCTTTTTAAAATAATCGCCTAAACTCCAATTACCAAGCATTTCAAAAAATGTATGATGATAAGTATCACCAATATTATCTAAATCATTAGTTCTAATACATTTTTGATAATCACAAAGTCTTGTTCCACAAGGATGCGCTTCTCCCATTAAATAAGGAATAAGCGGTTGCATACCTGCAGTATTAAATAATACTGATGGATCATTTTCTGGAACAACTGGACTACTAGGAATTTGAACATGTCCTTTGCTAACAAAAAAATTAATATACATATCTTTTAAATTCATAAATACCTCCACAAAAAAGGATAGTACAAGGAGTCTATATAGACGGTACCATCCTTTATTTAACTTAATAACATAACGATCAATTGACCGAAGTAACTTTAATTACTTAGCTCCCGAGTAGCATATATAATACCATAAGTTGTTTACATCTCACCATAAGTAAACTCTCTTTAAACAATAGTATTATAAAATCTCGTTCATCGCTTTGATAATATTATAGCACGCTTCTTAAAATAGTCAAATACTTTTTTTAATACTTATTAGTCCTTTTGTATTTTCATATTCTTCATTATTATTACCATATATATAAGAAGAAACCTTACCATTTATAACATAAACATACCAGTTATTGGAACAAACAGAATAATCAAATTTAGGAATATAATCCCATTCATTATTATATAAACATCTTAGCATATTTATTCTTTTAATACTTTCCTCGCCACTTAAAGTTTTAAACCTTGGTATATTATAATAAGAATAATTTGTTTTTATTGATTTAATACTATCTCCATATAATAAAATCGCACTATCTTCATAATCCATCTTAAAACCATATTTGCCAATTTTTAAATCTAAAAACATATCACTTTTAACAATATTATCTTTAATATTTCTTGTTCCTTGCATTCCCCAAGGTATAAAAACCTGTTCAATTATATGACCATTTTTATAAGATTCTTTAACTAAAGATAAAATATATTTTTTTAAAATTTTAAACAAATATTCGTTATCATATTTAGAATTAACATCCTCTCTTAATTCATTTAAAAATATTGTATTTCCTAAACATACACCAGCAATTCTACTTATTAATTCAGTATCTTTAATAACTATATTAAAACCATTCGGTGAAAGTAAAGTATACTTAAATAAATCATCAAGTGATCCACCTGCTCTTAAACAAGAGCCCAATTTTTCACCAGTAACTAAAATATTTTCATCATAAAAGTTATTGTTTGTTATAGTTAACCCATCACATTTCATTTCATAGACAGGAACGCTTACAAACTCTCTAGCAAGCATATTTTTATAAATATCAATACATTCATCAATTTTCTCTTTAGGACTTATTAAACTAGAATGCGGAGATGGATCATTAATAATCCATTTATTTGCTTTACCAAATATTCTTTCATACTTATATAATGGATTTGAAATTAAAAAAGCATTCTTTAACATATCAAACAAATTACCATAAACATTTTTGTGCAAATTATTTGAAACATCAGCAAAATTATCAATCAAACTAATAATATTTCCTATACTATAACTCATATTACCTGAATAGGATACATCAGTTAATTTTAATGCATCAACAAAATAAAGAATATCATATTTATCAATATATTTTTTAAACAAATCATATTTTTCCTCATTATTAATAACATTTTCAAAAAAATTCTCTAAATCAATTTTATTAACAATTTCTTTTATATCTGATTTTACAACAAAGCAATCATCATTTAAAGGTAAATTTTTATATTCTTCAAATGGTACAGAATCATCAATTAAAGCATTATCAATAGATAAACTAACATAATTTAATATCTTTCCCATTAAATAATTAATATCAATATCAAATTCAATTAATTTAACACTTTTAACACCATCAGTTAAAAGAGCGAATAAAATATTAGTATCAAAATCATTATTTATATAGCCTTTATTAACTAAATATTCTTTTAATTTATTTAGTTTTTTCATATCATAAGCAATATCTAAACAAGTTTTTTGCATTAATTTTTTCTTATTAATTATTCTTCTCATTTTAGGACTTAATTCAATATCAAAAGGAAATCCATTTTCTAAATTATTTTTTGATAAAATAAATTCTTCCCTTTTTCTATTATAACCAAGACTACATATATTTCTTATAATTGAACTATATTTATTAAATTCTTTATAATTATTAGATCCATACAAATTCATGTATTTATCAAATAACTTATATATATCAGAGCCATATTCTGATATAATTTTTTCTTTATCATCTTTACTTAAATATTTAGAAATCTCAAAAACAAGTGCATAAACATAATCAATATTATCTTTTTTTATCAAACTAAAAGATTGACCATTTAATATATCATCACTAGCTTTATAAACAAAATTATACTCTACTAAAGCATTATATAAATTAGTCAGGTTTTGCACATGACCATTTCTTAATTCAAAAACACTATAAAACTTATTAAGTTGTAAACTAGATAATTTACTTATATACTTATATTTGCCATTCAATATAATATGATAACCATATCTACTAGTAAAATCAAATACATTTTGTCCATACATTTTTTTAATTGATTCACCATTTAAATATGGAATTATTTTATCTAAACAAGTACAATTTCTTATATCAATTAAACCATCAACTATTTTTTTATTAAGTAAACCAAAATATAAAACACTAATATAACTATTAAAATCAATTATTTTCTTCAATTTAAACTTATTATTATAAATATCTATAATATTTTCCATTAAACTAGGATTTTTTTTAAAATAATCATCTAAATCTTTAATATTCCCCCTATAAAAGAATAAAGGATTAATATTACCAGCATCAAAAGAAGCAATATAAAACAAATAATTGTTTTTTATATTTTTAGGAGAATTAGAGGATAAAATATACTGACCATTTCTTATTATTTTAATAATAAAATTGATATTATCTAAAATATAATCATCACTTAAATCAGAGTAATTTAAAACATTATAAAAACCCCTATTCATTAAATCATTAAATACTAAAGTATCATTATAAATCGGTAATTTTTCCTCTTTAAAATCCATTAGTTTATATTCCTTTCTTTTATACTAGACAATTCTTTTAAAATACTATTATCAATCTTACCAACAACAAAAGCATCTTCATTTTTATACCAAGATCTTCCAGCATATTTAATATTTTCATACTCAAAATCATTAATTAATCCCTCTTCATCATTTCCGAATAAATCAAGAATCTTAATTTGATTTCCTCTTATCTTTGCTTGTTCACATTCTAATAAATAAGTAGTAATAGGATATTTCATCAAAGCTTTTGCATTGATTTTAGACATATTATCATACAAAGCAAGACCATTTTTATTATAATCTGTTTGCACAGAAACAAGACCATTAATTAAAGTATAAGTTTTATCATCACTACCCATATTTGCTAAATATATATGACCTAAATTATCATTATTTTTTTTGCACTCATCTATAATAGAAAGCGCAAACTTTTTAAGAGGCTCCATAATATAACTCATATGAACTACACTTGCTAGGTTCGATAAAAACAAAGTATTGCCATATCTAATACCAAATACAATACCAATAATTTTATTATCATAAAACTTAATAATAAAACCATTTTCATTACTAAAAATATATTTGTGCAAATCATCATATTTAGAATTAACAAAAACACTTGAATTTACCATTATTGGTAAATAAACATCCTTAAAATCATATCCTCCTATCATTACACTTATCTCATGATTATTAACAACATACTTTTTAGAAATATTAGGAATTGGTAAACTTCTTTTAAGCAAAGTTTTATACCCTCTTTTTAAAAGTTCCTTTATCACTTTAGAATCATTTTTTATATAATCACAACTATTATCAAAGATTGTTCTGAATATCGAAGGAACTCTAACATAACTATTAGAACACTTAAACATTTCATATATGTTTTCTTTATCAACCAAACAAAAATTATCAATCAAAGATACAATATTAGAAATATTATAAAACGAATGAATTGTACTAAATACATCTAACATATATAAAATCTGTTTATCATAAAAAACATCTTTAAAACTATCATAATTATCATCATTTAACATAATCAATAATTTATTTATATTAATATCTTTAAGTATATTTAAAATAGTATTTTTATTAAAATATGCTTTCAAATATTCATCTGTTAAAGGTAAATTAAAGTATTCAACACAAATACCATCAACATTTAAATCATCAACAAACTTACTTAAATAGTTATCAACATTTTTGTTAATATCATATATTGCATATCTACCCGTTTTTAAATATTTTCTTACTTCTTCAACATAATTATCATAAGGAATACTCTCATCATATATATTTGAACATAATTCATTAAATTTATTCTCATCATTTAAGAAACTATCTTTAATAATTTCTAACTTCTTTTCTTTATAAAATCTTTTCACATAAATATCACTTGGTTCAACAAGAAATGGATATCCATCACTAAAATCCATTTTTGAAGATGCAAATAAATCAAATTCTCTTTTATAAGCAGCTTTACATAAACCATCAATTATTATATTTAATCTATTCTTTTTATTATCATCTAAAGATATACTAGCTCTTCTATAAGCATCAAATACATCATTTACTATTTCATTAAAAGGTTTATTAACATCTAAATTATAATTATTATTTATTAAATTAACCAAATAATCATAATAAGATGAACCCAAAATATTTTTTAATTCTTCGATTTTTTCATTTAATTTATCATTTATTATTCCATTAGTATCAATAGAATTTTCAAATATTATAGCAGAATTATTTTTAAACTTACTTTTTCTATCAAATTCTTCATATAAAATATTAAAATATAGTGATCTAACATTTTCCATTTTTATATTATCATCAAAGCAAAATATTTTAACAAATCTTTCAAATAAGGTAATTGAAAACATACCTATTGAATTAATTTTTTCATAACCAATTCTAAATAAAGTATTTCCATAAAATTGATATAGTTGATATATCTTTTTACCAAAAAAATCTTTTTTTGTATTATCATCTAAATAAGAAACAAAATTATAAAACTCATCATTATCTAACATTTTAAGTAAAGATACATCAAATCTTTTATTATTAATTTCATCATTAATCTGTTTTTTAATTATTCCTAAAAAGAAAGGCAATTGTATATTAACTTCTTTTTTCAAAAAATAATCATTACTTCTTATAAATCCTTCTATTTTTTTATAAAGTTTTTTATAATTATTTTCTATATATTTATCTAAATAAGGTGATTTGCTAAATAATAAAACATTATAATTATTACCAAGTATCGATGCAATTAAAAAGTCTTGATTTGTTAAAAGCCTTTTTGAACTAAACTCATCAATTTTAATAATTCCCAAAATAATTTTATCATAACAAACTTTATCTATACGTTCCTTATTTTTTAAATAGTAATTATTATCAGAAACAAAATCAAGTATATTAATAAAACCATTATCTAAACATAGTTTAATAAAATTTAAATTGTTTAATAAGGATTTCGGAGTTTTATTTGATAATGTATACAATTTTTCATTCATAAATTTAACAATATGATTCATATTATTAATCAAAAAATTATTAATTTCTTCATTATTAAATAATCTAGCCACATCTACATTAGAAGCCATAATTGACGCTTTAACAAAATCATTATCATCAAAATATGTAACAATTACTTCATCATCTAACCATAATTTAAGATTTAAAATATCATTAATAATTCTTTTTTTATTAAGTAAAATATATTCTTTAATAGTAGAATTCACAAAAAAGCCACAAGCATACAGTTTGTTAATATCATTATTATCAATAGCCCTTTTAATATCTTCTACCATATTATCATACTCCTACATTAATATATCATTTTTTTATAATAATATCAAGGTATGAAAAAAATAATTTACATACAAAAACATATATATATAGTATAGATGCTACAATTTAATTACTCAATGACCAAGTGTTATATAAGTCCTGGAAACATAACTTTTATAAGTTGTGTTATCCGGTAAAAAAAATACTTAAACTCCTTTAATTTTAAGGAGTTTTTTATGTTTTTCGTATTCTTTTAAAACATTTGCTAAATAATGTTGTTCATCAATCAAATATAATGTCACAATATACATTTCATTTTTCGTTCTTTCAATTATTATAATATTATATATTTATCATTAACATTTCTCACTTTATAGAATAACCTATCTATAGGAGGTACAATGTTTAATAATCTTAACCCAATATTACTAGCTCTGTTAGCAGGAACAATAACATTTCTAATAACAGCGTTAGGATCAAGTATAGTTTTTTTCTTCAAAAAAACAAACAAAATAATTCACGAAGCAATGCTATCATTTTCATCAGGAATAATGATTGCCGCTTCATTTTTCTCACTCATATTACCAGCAATCGAAACTCAAAATACAAACATTTTATTACCAACAGTAATAGGTTTTATAGGTGGTACAATTCTATTATTTATACTAGAAAAATTATGTTCTAAACTAGAAAACAAAAAATCACTTTTACTACTATTTTCCATAACTCTACACAATATACCAGAAGGACTTGCAATAGGTGTTGCCTTTGGAACTCTTGCCAAAACAAATATTGGTGCAGCCTTTGCAGTCGCCTTAGGAATTGGTCTTCAAAACTTTCCTGAAGGAGCCGCTATATCATTACCACTATTAAAAGAAGGATATACCAAAACCAAAGCATTTATATATGGCAGTTTAAGCGCTATCGTAGAACCAATATTCGCTTGTTTAGGAGCATATCTAGTAACTAAAACCCAAATACTTTTACCATATATGTTAATGTTTGCAGCAAGTGCAATGATATTTGTAAGCATAAGTGAACTAATACCTGAAAGCCAAAGATCACAAAAAAAAGACATTATGTCTATTGTCTTTATGATTGGATTTCTAATAATGACAATACTAGACCTAATGTTTAGTTAAAAATTATAAGGATATATTTTAGGAATATCAACTGAAAAAACTAACTCTTTTTTCAAAGTAGGATGAAGAAAAGATAAACTATAAGCAAACAAAGCTATTTGCGTATGCATCTTAGCTTTTTTATTATATTTTTGATCACCATACAAAGGAAAACCATGATGTGAAAACTGAACCCTTATCTGATGACTTCTACCAGTTTTCAAATCAATAGAAACGAGTGACATTTCCCCATTAGTTTTTATTCTTTCATATTCCAGAATAGATTCTTTACCATTATCCGAAACAAAAGAAATATTTTTCTTGCTGTCTTTTTCTAACTTATCAACAAAAATACCCCTTTCTAAAGTCTTTCCCATAACAACAGCATAATACTTCTTTTTCATTTCACCTTTTCTAATTTGATCACTCAATCTACTAGCAGCTTTAGAAGTTTTCGCAAAAACCATAACACCTCCAACAGGTCGATCAAGCCTATGAACAAGCCCAACAAAAGCATTATTTTTATTATACTTTTCTTCTAAATAATGTTTAACCATACTAAGTAAATCTAAATCACCAGAACTATCCTCACAAACAGGAACATTAGCCGGTTTCATAACAACAATTATATGATTATCTTCATATAAAACATTAATCATTTTCTTCCCATCTTCCATATATACCACAAGGTAAAATTAAATCTCTTTTTGTAATAGGTATACCAACTTCCCCACAACTAATCTTACCATCTAATTTAATAGTAGTTTTTAAAATATTAGCAAGAACCGTACTAGAAACACCTGTTGTATAAGAATTAATAAGGAAAAATAAAGGTTTATCACTTAATATCTTATTACAAGCTTCAATCAAAACATATAAAGAATCTTCAAACTTCCAAACTTCACCATTTGGTCCCTTACCATAACTAGGGGGATCCATTATAATAGCATCATATTTATTGCCCCTTCTAAACTCTCTTTGAACAAACTTTAAACAATCATCGCATATAAAACGAATGCTATTATTTTCTAAATGCGATAATCTCATATTTTCTTTAGCCCATTCAATCATACCCTTAGAAGCATCAACATGTACAACATCCGCGCCTGCCTTACTACAAGCCATAGTCGCACAACCAGTATATGCAAAAAGATTCAAAACCTTAATTTTTCTACCACTATTTCTAATCTTATCCATCATATAATCCCAATTAACAGCTTGTTCTGGAAAAATACCCATATGTTTAAAATTAGTTGGACCAACTTTAAAAGTCAAATCTTTATAATTAATCGTAAAATAAGGTGGAAACTTTGTAAAATATTCCCAATACCCCCCACCTTTATCACTTCTATGATAAAAACCATCTAATTTTTTATATTCATCCAAATTAGAATTCCACATAGCTTGAGGATCAGGTCTTCTTAAAATAATTTTACCAAATCTTTCAATTTTTTCACCATTACCAGCATCTATACATTCATAATCTTTAAAATCTCTATTAATCAACATCTAAAAATTCCTCCAACTCAATAATTTCGTATTTTGTAACAATACTTGGAAAATCATTATCAATTCTAATCTTAACACGATCTCCAACTTCTATCTTATCACCATAAACAATTTCTAAAGGAAAAAAGTATTCACGTGAACCAACTAAAACTTTACCAAAACACTTATCAATACTTATAACATTACCCTCTAAAATCATAGTACAACCTCTTTTCATAATAATTTTATCAAAAATAATATGAAAAGTCTAACAAAAAACCCAATAATTTAAAATTATTGAGTTTAACAATTCTATAAAATTATCTCTTAGAGAATTGTGGTGCACGACGAGCAGCTTTAAGTCCTGGTTTTTTACGTTCTTTCTTACGAGAATCACGAGTAACAAATCCAGCAACCTTTAAAAGTTTACGATAACTATTTTCATTACCTTCATTAGCCTTATCATATTCAAGTAAAGCACGAGTAATACCTAAACGAATAGCGCCAGTTTGACCTGTAAATCCGCCACCTTTAACAACTACATCAATATCAAAAGTTTCTTCATTGTTAGTTGCAACAAGTGGTTGTTTTAAATCCATAACGTTAGTTTCATATGGAAAGAATTCATGAACGTCACGACCATTAACAGTAATTTTACCTGTACCAGGTACCATTCTAACTTGTGCTACAGAAGACTTTCTGCGACCTGTTCCAATAAATAATCTATCAGCCATATTTCCTCCTATTTAACTTCCATTTTGATTGGTTTTTGAGCCATATGTGGATGATTTTCTCCCTCATATACAAATAATTTTGTATACATTTGACGTCCTAAACGTCCTTTTGGAAGCATACCTTTAACAGCCCTTTCAACCATTTCTACTGGGTATTGTTCTTTCATTACTCTAGCAGTTCTCTCACGAAGACCACCTGTATAACCACTGTGGTTATAATACATTTTACTATCTAACTTATCTCCTGTTAGATTAACTTTTGAAGCATTAACAACGATTACACAATCTCCACAATCAATATGTGGTGTATAAGTTGGTTTATGCTTACCACGTAAAACATGAGCAACTTTAGTAGCAAGTCTACCTAAGTTAACATCAGTAGCGTCTATAACGTACCAATCACGTTTTACATCTTCTGCTCTTTGCATATAACTATTTTTCATAATTTCTTCCCTTTCTTATATTTGACTAGATTGTCCCAAGATCTAGTACAATGGGATTTCAATGTACCAGATTAGATTATAGTAAAATCCCCAACCTTTGTCAAGTTAATTCCAAGTTTTTTTTTAATAATTTAACAATAATATACATTTGCAAGATATAATCCCATACTAGGTGCGCATATTCCTGCTTCCTTTCGATCCATTGAATCAAGTATTTTTTTTACATCTTCTACATTTCTATTATTACTACCTACTTCAATTAATAAACCAACCATATTTCTAACCATATATTTTAAAAAACCATTTCCAACAAAATCAATATAAATAATATCATTTTCTATACTTATGTCAATACTATATATAGTTCTAACACAATTCTTTTCATAATCTAAAGAAGTAAAAGATCTAAAATCATGTTCGCCAATCAAATACATACAAGCATCTTTCATTTTTTCAATATCTAAACTTTTATTATACTGATATATATATTCTTCATATATAGGATCAAATTCACCAACATTTATTTTATAAATATATTCTTTTTTAGTGCAATCATACCTTGCGTGAAAATCATCAGGCACACTATATAATTCTTTAACATATATATTATGAAGTAAACTATTAAGTGAAAATTTTAACTTATCAAAATCAACTTCTTTAGAGCTATCAAAATGCAAACATTGATTATAAGCGTGAACACCAGCATCTGTTCTTCCAGAAGCAACAACTCTTATATTTTCATTAAATATTTTACTTAAAACACTTTCTAAATCACCTTGAACAGTTCTTTTATCAACTTGTTTTTGAAAACCATTAAACTTAGAACCATTATAACTAAATCTCATAAAATATCTCATCTATAAACCTCCAACAAAAACACAAATATAAATGTAACAAAATGCATAATAACAAATAAATAACTATATAATGTTTTTCTTTCTTTAATTAAAACATAATCATTATGATTATTATTTTTACTTTCTTTGTATCCCAAATAAATAGAATTTATTATTTTACTTTTACCATATATAGATTTATTAGTTTTAATAAAAAACTTAACTTTTCCTTTAAACAAATTATATCTATTTATTAATTTAAATAATTTATATTTAAAAATCCTTACCAAAGAACTATCAAGTTCATAATAATTATTAACTTCCATTAAATATCTAAAATAATATACAATAAGTAAAACTTTAAAAATATAAATATAGTGTAAATGTAAAGAGAAACAAAATAGAAACAAAAATAGTATAAAAATTATGGAAATAAAATAAATATTATAATTAACATTACTACGAATCGTGACAAATAATAGAATGCCAAAAAGTAATATAATTCCAAGATAATGATTACAAATCAAAACTGTAAAACAAAATATAATCATTGAAATAATTTTAAAGTATGTTGGAACCTTAACGACAATATTATCGTACATATCTATACACATCCTTCGCTAAATCAGAAATATTATTGTGATAAATCCCAAATTTTTTACCCTTTATTTCTTCAAGCTCACGGACAAACTTTGAACAAAAAGGTAAATCACCTTTTTTATTTTTAAAAACATCAACTGGTTTACCACATTTATCATCAGTTACAACATAATCACATAAATCCATAATAAGATCCAAATTCTTTGTACAAATTATAAACTTACATACTTTCCTTTTTTTCAAATCTCTAAATAATAATTTTAGTTTTTTTATATTTTCAAAAGAAAAATCACAAAACATATTCTTAAAAACAATATATCCTGGTTTAGAAAGCAAATAAGCATTTAAAAGTAATTCAAATCTTTCATATTCATCTAGTTCTTTTATACTTTTATCATATCCTAGTTTATTATACATTTTTTTAGAAATTGTAAGTATTTGACTATTTACATCACATATAACATTGTTACAATCGATCAAAGTTTCATCTAAAATAAATCCATTAATTATTCCTTCAAAATTATAATTACTTATCATAAATTACTGACTACCTCTTCTATTTGCATATATTTTTCATCTAATATACCATAATCAATTAATCTTTCACATAAATCAATTATTTTTATATCATTTATATCTTTTGTATCACACATTATAAAAGAAGGTATTTTTATTACTTTTGATGAATATATTAATTCTTCAGGATTCTTTGTAAAGTTTAAAACAATTATGTTATTTTTTATTAAAAATGAATAAATACTATCTCTATCACTACTACTTAAAAAACATAAAACATTATCTAAAAAAATAAATTTTATTTTTTTTAAAACTCCAAATAATATAGAAACAACAATTTTTTTATCAAAAGGAATATTATTTATATTCATATACTTATAATTACTTAAACCAAAATTAATTATATAGTTATCTATTAAATTTTTATCATTACCACTCATAAGTAGTTCTTCATATAAATTATTGCCGGCAAATATATTTTTTTTAGAAACTAAATACATTTTTTTGCTTAAATTAGAAATACTATTTTTACTTAAAAAATTTCCATCTATATTTATATAACCATCGTATTCTTTTTTTCCCATTAATATAGAAATAATATTATGATCTTCACCATAAAAAGAATTCCATTTTTCATTTAAACAAAAAGAAATACCATTTAAATCATTTTTATATTTTAAGTTACGAACTTCTATATATTTCATATAACTACCCCTTTACATTATAACAAAATATTAATAAAAATAAAAGAAAAAAGAACCTAAGTTCTTTATTTTACGAATGGTATTAAAGCCATAAAACGTGCTTTTTTAACTTCACCAGCTATAAATCTTTGATGTTTAGCGCATGCTCCTGTAATACGACGAGGTAAAATCTTACCCTTATCAGCACTTACATATCTTCTAATTACATCAACATCTTTATAATCAACTGTTTTACCAGCACACATTTGACATACTTTTTTCTTTTTTCTAAAAAATTCAGCCATATATATTCTCCTATTCTAGGAAATTATCATCGATTGAAACACTTTCACCAAACTCACTATAAGTATCATTTACGATATCAACACCATCACTTATAGGTATTTGACTTTCATTACTTCTTTGTGATTTAGAATCCAAAAATTGAACATTGTCAGCAACAACTTCAAATGAAGTACGATTATTTCCATCTTTATCAGTATAACTTCCGGTTTGTATTCTTCCTTCTATTGCTACTTGACTGCCTTTATCTAAGAAATTACATACATTTTCAGCTTGTTTTCTCCAAACTAATATGTTAATAAAATCTGCAGTTCTTTCGCCATTATTTGTAAAAGGACGATTAATTGCTACACTAAAACGTGTAAAAGGTATTCCAGAACTAGTAGTTCTAAGTTCTGGTTTAGTCGTAATACGACCAACTAATAATGCTTTATTCATAATTATTCTCCTACTTTAGTAATTAAATGACGAACAATATCAGCATCGATAGTAGCAAGTCTATTAAATTCATTTACAGCATTTTCATTTTCTGTTTCAAAATTGAAAACAAAATAATGTCCTGATTTAAATTTTTTAATTTCATACGCTAGTTCTCTTTGTCCCATATCAGTCTCACCTGTAATAGATGCTTTATTATCAGTTAATACTTTTTTGTATTTTTCAACAACTTTGTTAACATCTTCTTCTGCAAGTGTAGGTTTAACAATAAACATAACTTCATATTTTTTCATCTTTTTCACCTCCTTATGGTCATAGGCTTTGCACATATACAAAGCAAGGAGTAATTAAATACTCGATTAAGATTATAGCAAATAATTTTTAACTTGTAAACCTAAAATTAATAATTTTATTAACTTTCAGAGAAAAATTAGACACTATTTTTATCATATAAACTTATTATTTTTTTTCATACTTCTATATCAACATATGGCTTTATATATTTAATATAGTAATTATAATAAACATTAATCTTTAAATATTTTTTTAAACTTACTTTTAAGTATTTCTTTATCTATACTAGGATAATATTTTTTGATGTCTAATTTTAAACAATATTTAGTATTTTTTTCACATTTTAGTATTTTTTTTAAATACTTAGACTCCTCTTTCTTTTATAGATACACAAGAATAATAGTACATTCCTTTCATAAAGTATTCTTCTAATATTAGAATAATACTCAAGTGAATTATTTGATCAGGATAAAACATTGGTTTACGAATTACTCTTACCTTTCTACTTATTCCATCTATTATAATAGTTTCTTTACTTTTATTTGGTACATACAATTTATTAACTAACATTTTTCTTATTTACATAGCATTAAAAAAAGAAGAATCTAGTATTCTTTCTACTTTTTTTCTTCCTCTTTTACTTTTAGATGCTCTATTTATAGTTTTAATTATATTATCAATATTAATTATTCTTTCAAATATATGATTATATCTTTTCATACTTACCTCTAGTTATTCATAAGCAATATGCTTATAAGTCTACTTTTTTTCATCTTTCTTACTAAACCAATCCAGATCGACTTTATTTTTAGCAAGCTCTAAGGAAAATGATGAGCAAGTATATTTATACTTTATTATAATCTTATAAGTTTGCGAAAGCCGAAATTATTATTATCATTATCCGAGCCATTATTAGTATTAGATAACCAAAGGCCAGCATTATTACTATTATTATAAGTCCCACCGACCACAAGAAACAATCAACTATCGGCAACAAAACACATCAAATCCCCATTAATTTTTATATAATTTTAGGCACCATTTAAGACAATTATCTTCGATTATCATCACTCATTAATACTAGATGATTAATTCTGGAGGTTGACCTCCCGTCCTCCGCTAGTCTGGTGTCTTATAAGCCGCGAACCGACAAGCTTATAAGCATAGTCCGAGTCAACACTAGCACCAAAGAGCCAAAGACCGGCATTATTACTATAATTATAAGCACCACCGACCACAAGGATTTTATCTCCAAGCGTTGCAACATATGTATCTTTAATTCCTGAAGGAGTATATTGATCAGTATTGGTTGTATCTATTTCTGTTGGTAATCCTATTAATGGATTATTACTATCATAACCTAGCTTAGTTATCCAGCCAGATCCCCCATTGTCTCCAAATGATTTATTAACATATCCTAACGCTTTATAATTACCATCGAATACATAAGATTTGTATGTTGTAAAATCATAATTTATATATGCTTGATAATTCTTTATATTTATTCCATCTAGAAAATCAGAAGTATTTCCATATATATCTTCTATTCCTCTATATATAACACTATGAGCACCATCATTTACTAAACAGCCAGACTTCATTCCTAGTGAATCTGTTCCTCCCATTATTATAGCACCATCATTTTCTGTCACACCTTTTCCTAATTTTGCTTGACTATCATAATCTGCATATTCTACTAAATATAACATCTGAAGTACATAATAATGATAATCAAGAATCGAAAAATCAGTTCCTAATTTCGATGCACTTTCTCTAAATGTTGGTAAATTTTCATAAGCACTTGGGTAAGCGCCACTTATAGATTTACCAGTAAAAACATTTCCTATAGTTCCACCAGAACTTCCTTGATCAGTCATCATCAATTCAATATAACCATTACTATTTTTATTTGAAGTACTACTTCCACCACCAGTAGATGTATGATGAGCATCTTCCCCTCCACTTATCTTATATCTTCCAACACTAAATGGTTCACTATATGAATACCCTTCTTGTTCATACTTTGATATATATTGATATTCTACTCCATCTACTACTTCTCTTTTATAATAAAATCCTGGTATATATGTTAATACTTCCCCATTACTTCCATCAAACTTAAAGTTAGCATCTCCATACCAAGCTGTTACTTTTCTAGTATTTGCATTATAATTATAACTTTTTATCTCACTCCAAGGATATATATTATCAAAATCATTTACTACACCTGTGTCTGCTACAGTAGTTGAACTTGCAGGTAATACCGCATTTGCTTCTAGTCCTATACTATCTCCTACTCTTTCCCAAGCTGTACTTGTTGCTGAAGTATTTCTCTTAACTCCATACACAAGCATTCCATCCTTACTTTGTTTTCCCTCTACTTTTACATCTATACT
>HF993319.1:0-16239 GCA_000433875.1 Firmicutes bacterium CAG:884 | reverse complement strand
TACTTCCATTCTTATCTAAATAACCATATATCTTATTTGTTTCTATATCTAATACTTTTGTCTTTGCTTCATCCAAATAAAACTTCATATTTGATGGCGTGCTACTTCCATTAAACATTATTGTATATTCTATATCAGATGACGATCCTACGCCTGTTGCCGTTAAAACAAATGATCCCTTATCACCAGGTACTATTACTTTATCACTTGATTCAACACTTGGTGTACCAGTAATAGTATCATACAAATCTATACTAGTAAATGTCTCATTATTATGTAATACATCAAATGTAAAAGCACCTGTTTTACCTGTTATTGTACCATTTACTACTCTCATATAATAAGCATATGTTCCCACGTACATTAAAACTAAACCAAATAATGTTAAACTTAATCCAATTAATCTTTTATTTTTCATACCCTATCCTCCTTAATGTATTTTTATATACCACAAAAAATGGTCCACTATCTATAATTATCCTATAGAATTCTGCTCCATATATTTTATCAACAAAATATTTATTTTTTATTTTTTTTAGTAATACTAGTATGTATGTATTAGGTCAACCATTTTATCAACATTCTTTCTATTTTTATATTGTTTATTAACATTTTCTACTATTTAATTGTAACACATCAACATCTAAAAAGCAATCACTTTAAAAAAAAAGTACCCGAATATGAGTACCTATTTTTCCTTCAAACTTACCTTAACCTCTTCATTTTTCCTAATCAAATCATACATAACAATATAATTAGAAATATTTATCTTCTCCTGAGCAATCAAACTATTTTTTTCAATATACTCATTTTTAACAACCAAATTATCCTCCAAAGCCTTAAAAGACTCTCTCTTAGTATCATAATACATCTTATTAGTTAACCAATTACCATTAGGAAAAACAACAATATTATCCTTAACACTAAATATATCATTACCTAAAGTATACTTTGTTTCATAACCAAACATATTAGCAAGCGTTGGAAAACAATCTAACATTGACATAACCTCATCAACTACTTTAGGCTGAATATCCTTAGAATAAATAATAAACGGAACCTTTCTAAGTAACTCATAATCTATATCATCAATACTCTTATAATTCTCATCAATCTTATCTATAACCTTACCAGTTTTTGTGTTATAATTATAAAAATACTCAAACTGACTCTTTTTTATCTTCGCATCATGATCACCATATATAATTAAAACAGTATTATCAAGCATATTATTCTTCTCTAAATCATTTATAAACTGACCCAAAGCTTCATCAGCATAATGAACCGACTTAATATAACTACCAAGTATAGAACCCTCTAAATAAACATCTTTAACATACCTATTTAACTTATAATCATAATGAGAAGAAGTAACATCAAAATCAGAAATATCTTTTCCTTCACTCGTAAAAGGAGTATGATTCGATAACATAATTAAAGTACCATAATATTTCTTATCAATCTCTTTAATTTTAGGAATTGATTGCCTAAAAAATGACTTGTCAGATAACCCCAAACCAATAATATCATCTAACTCATAATCTTTATCATAATTATAAAACCTTTGATAACCTAAAGTATTATACATTATATTTCTATTCCAAAAAGTACCATTATTACCATGCATCGAAAAAGTATAATAACCATCATCCAAAAACATTTTTTCAATCGTTTCATACTTTCTGTTCCAATAATTTAAAAATACCGTACCATTGTTTGTTGGAAGCAACGAAGTAGAAAAAGTAAACTCTGTATCACTTGAAGTACCAACACTATCAAGAGCATAAAAGTTATTGAAATATAAACTCTTATTAATTAGCTTATTAATATTAGGAGTAATCTCCTTACCATTTATTTTCTTATTAATAACAAAACTTTGAAAACTCTCAGCATGAATAACTAAAACATTCTTATCTTTAAATATACCAGTATATTCATTAGTAACATTATCTTTAGGTTTACTATAATAATCCCTAAAAACCTTAGAAGCACTATCGGAACCAAACAAATTAACAAGTGAAGGCTTTAAACTAACAACAAAATCATCAATCTGATAAACATAAATACCAAACTGCATTACAACATATTCTCTATTCCAATTTTTCCATATTCTCGCATAATCCTTACCCCTATAAAACGGCGCAAGTAAACAAAGCAAAATAAAACCAGTTGCAAATATATATTTAAACTTAAAAGTATTTTCTTCTTTTATAAGTTTATTTAATATAACAAAAATAGGTATTTGCAGTAAAAAAATCAAATCCTTTACTTCAAGTATATTATCAACAACAGCATTACCAACATCCTTTAAAAAAGTAATTGAACCAATTAAAGAAATTGAAGCAAAAGATAAATAATTATTATAATATAAACTATTCGCACAACAAATAAAAGAACCAATTATAGTCATTGTAAGCAAATAGTAATATTTTTTTTTATCCTTAAACAAATAAGAAAAAGAACCAATTATTATTAATACGCCTAAATCAGCAATTAAAGGCTTTAAATTAAAATAATTTTTTATCGTTAAAAACCTTAATAATGTACTAGTAATCAAATTCAATAAAACATAAATTATAATTAACTTATTTCCCTTTTTCATAAAAATACCTCACCCACATTATACCATATTATTAAAAAAAAGTATATTTCTATACTTTCTTTTCTAATAACTCTTGCTTTTGTTTATTATGCATATAAACAGCTGAATTAATACTTATCCCAATTACAAGAACATATGATAACATATAAATCCAAACCATAAACATTATAATCGATGATATACTACCATAGAAAACACTATAATCAGCAATATTAATAGTATAATAACTATATATAGCAGTTATTATCATCCATACAATTGTCGTAAAAAATGAACCTAAATTAGTACTCTTGCTATTAACATGAGCAGGCGTTAACATTGTAAATATTATCTTTAAAGAGAAAAATATAAAAAGCGCCATTATTGGCCATTTTAAAGATGCAAATAAATCATAAATTGTTTTTGAAATCACGCTTATCTTTTCAATATTCATCAAAAAATGTAAAATCTGATTTCCAAACGCTAATATAACCGAAACAATAATAAACATAAAAACTAGTATTATTGTCATTATTATAGCCTTTATTCTTCTTTTGATCTCATTATCCTGTGGAACCTCATATATTGTATTAATTGCAACTAAAAGTGACCAAGGACCATTAGAAGCAACAAAGAAACCAATTACTGTAAAAACAATAATATTTCCCATATTAGCAGTTCCGTGAATAAGTAAAAACTCTGATAACCCCTCTGGTAATACACCACCAAAGAATTCAACCAAGTTTGTCAAAGAAACATTAAATTTAGATGCAACAAAACCTATTAATGTAATAATTGGAAAAATTGATAAAAAAAGGGAAAAAGCAACCTGACCCGGAAGTATTAACATCGCCGGCTTCTGCGTTATTTCATAGATTTTTTTAATTCCATTTTTAATCATCTTCATTTGGTTGCTTCTTCCTTATTATTCCTCATCTCAATTGTTGCCTCATTTATAGCATCATCAATTGTCTTAATACCATCAAGAATCATACTATGACCACTAGCAGATCCATATCCATGTTTTAAATCTCTTAACTCTTTATTTAATTTCTTTAAATGCGCAACTACTTGTCTTTCATCATAACCAACTAAATATACCAAAAACTCATTACCATTTGTTCTTATAATTTCCGTATTCGGCAACTGATTCTTAATCAATATATTAGCAGCTTCTTTAATAACTTCATCACCTTCAGCATGACCATAATTATCATTAATATATGAAATATCATTTAAATCAACTACAATAACAGCTTGTGGATATATTTCACTCTCATCCCAAACATTAATATTATCATTTAAGTAATTCCTATTCTTAAGTGAAGTTAACATATCAATATATTTTAACTTTTCTTCTTTTGTTAAATGTTTCTTAAACTTATTCTTAGTTCTCTTACTTATATTCTTAAGAGTAAGTAAAGATAATATTAATAAACCAGATATTACTGATACACCAATTAACTCCCCTAGCAAATTAGAATTTTCTTTAATATTAGTCAATTTATACAATGTATTATTTATCGTAACCTTTTCATTTATATAAGATAAATAAAAGTTAAAAAAGTTCATAAACACTTTATTTTCATCATTCTTCTTAAAAGTAAAACCATATTCTTTTTTCAAAGGAAACTCATAATCAATCTTATAATCCTTTAAATCCTTTTGTCTATAAAAATTATATGATGTTTTATCAAGTGCAATTATAGAATTCTTATCAAGCTTATTCATCATACTAGATGAATTACTACTCTCTATTACCTCAACCCCACGCTCTTCTAAATAAGTCATTATCTTAGAATCTTTTATAGCATTTACCTTTTTGCCCTTAAGTGAATTAACAGAATCAATTATTGAATCGTTATCATTATGTGATACAATAACAATTTTTTCATCATAAACCGATATTGTATCATATACATCCTCATTTAATTTTCTATTACTGCCATTCATAAAGAAATCAATCTCATTATTTTCAAATGCCTTTACTAATTCCTCATATGAGCCATACATAGTACTCTCAATAGTTATACCCGATAAATGAGAAAACGAATCAATTATATCAGTATTAATACCCTCTAATTTATTATTAATAATTGTATCAAAAGGAGTATTTATAATATAACCATATTTATATATTTTACTTCTAAATTGTTGTTCTTCAAGTGCCGATACAGCGGAAGCTTGAAAATAAGTAGAAGCAAAATTATTGTTATATGATTTATCATACCCTCCTGTTTTCCATTTGTTATAAAACTTTGTTAAAATAGTATTTAACTTATCATTTGAACCAAGAGTAATTGTATAATAAATTGGCAAATCATTTAAATTATAAGCAATATTCAGATTATTATTTTCAATTATTTGTTTTAAATATTCCGTTTTTGGAACAATTATAGCATCTTTATCAGTAGTAACATTACTTAATAAATCAGTAGAACTATCAAAAACAGTTATCTTAAGGTTTTCATTATCACTCAAATAAAATGCTAATGCTTCATCTTCCCCCTTTAAAACCTTAATATTTAAATCTTTAATTTCTGATAAACTATTATATTTAACACTATTTTTAGTTACGATAGCATAAGTATCTTTATAAATCAAAATATCGTTTTTATCTAAAGATTTTTTTATTCTCATAGCATATTCAGGAATGGTACTTCCCTTTTCATATGATACTCTATTTATAACTAAACCAGTATTAGTCTCCAAATCCTTCAAAAAGTCAAATATTATTCCACTACCATTACTTGTAAACATTGGGATGTTAATTGGTAAACCAAAATCATAAATTCGATTCTTATTCTTTTCGATCCATTGCTTTTCAATCAATGTTAATGATGTTTTATTATCCTCTTTTGTTAAATAATACCAAAGAGAACCAGTAATAGCAAGAAAAACTGTTACAATAAGAGTTACAATTATTACTTTTTTCTTATTCATTACTTAGTCTCCTTCTTCTTATTTTCTGTCCAAATAAACGCTGTACTAGTCTTATGCTTAGCGCCTATTATCGGATAAACTTCACTTTCTTCTGAATCACTCTTAATTAATACCTGAATATCGTAATATTCTTTTTGTTCAGCCGTAAAATATGACAATGTTTTATTAGCATACCCCTTAGATACCTCAAGTGCTGTATCATTCGCGACTTCCATTATAATATATATTAATCTACCCTGTAAGTTATATTTAACACTCTTTATATCTTTTATTTCTTCCATTTCTTTTACAAGTTTGGATACCTCTTCATCTGCTATTTGGACATTTTCAATACCATCTAATCTATTTCCATATTTACCTTTATCATTTCCAATTATAAACATAGATTTTAATGCAAAGTAAGTTAATACTCCAATTATAATTATAACAATTCCTGCTATTATTCCTACTTTATGCTTATTTATGAATTTCATATTATTCATCTCCATTCATACTAATTATACTATAAATTTAGTTTTTTTTATCATTTAATTCTTGTGTTAACATTTGGTTTACTAATGAAGGATTAGCATTTCCCTTTGTTTCTTTCATAATTTGACCCATTAAATATTTAAATGCTCGATCTTGTCCACTCAAATAATCATTTACAGATTTTTCATTTTCATTTAAAACTTTCGTAACAATTTCTTTTAACTGAGACAAATCACTTATCTGTTCTAAACCTTTATTTTTAATAATTTCAGAAACACTTTCATTTCCATCTAATACATCATCCATTATTTCTTTAGCTTGTTTAATAGATATCTTATTTTGATCCAAAACATTAACTAAATCAATAATACTATTCTTATCAATATCATTTATATTCTTATATGTTTTATTTAAATAACTTAATATATCACCAGTTAATAAATTCGCGCATATTATAGGATTTACTTTATTTTTAAGTTCCACAAATAATTGATTTAAATCATAATTTAAAATCAAAGTATTTATATTATTAGAACTTATTCCTATACTTTCATATTCTTTTTTAAGTTCCTTAGGTAAAACAGGCAAATTGTTTTGAACTTCTTCAATCAATTTTTCATTTATTTCAAAATAAGGTAAATTAGGCTCCGGAAAATATCTATAATCATTTCCTGTTTCCTTTTGTCTTAACAAAACAGTAGAATTAGTTTTATCATCAAACCTTCTAGTTTCTTCTCTAAGTTGAACACCAGCATCAATCAATTCCTTTTGTCTTTTAATTTCATACTCAAGACTTATTCCAACATTACTAATTGAACCAATATTTTTAATTTCAATTTTTGTACCTAATTTAGAAGAAGATTCTTCAGCTAAAGAAATATTAGTATCACACCTCATACTTCCTTCTTCAATCTTAACATCACTTATGCCTAAATATAATAATGTCTTTCTCAATTCTTCTACATAAGTAGTTGCTTCTTTAGAAGATTTTATATCAGGTTTTGTAACAATTTCAATTAAAGGTACCCCTGCTCTATTATAGTTAAGCAAAGTATTTTCCCCAACATGCATACTCTTACAAGTATCTTCTTCAATATGGATTCTTTCAATACCAATTCTCTTACTTACACCATCAACTTCAATCTCAAGATATCCATCATATCCAATTGGGGTTGCTTGTTGTGTTATTTGGTAACCCTTTGGTAAATCCGGATAAAAATAATTTTTTCTATCGAAATGCATTCTTTTATTAATTTTACAATTTAAAGCAAGTGCTGCCTTTAAAGCCATTTCCACAACCTCTTTATTCAAAGTTGGTAATGTTCCCGGATAACCCAAATCAACTATATTTACATTTGTATTTGCATTATTAGAATAAGCATTTATCGTTTTAGAAAAAACTTTGTTTTTGCTTTTCAATTCTGCATGTACTTCTATTCCAATTGTAGGCTTTAACATTATTTCACCTCCGGTTTCAATTTTAAATCTAATTCTTTTTCAATAAATGCTGCTAAAGCATATATATTTTTTTCATCTAAATATTTACCTATTATATGAAGACCAACCGGTAAACGATCATTAGTTAAACCAATAGGAAGTGATAAAGCAGGTAAACCCGTCATATTGATTGGATTTGTTAGAATATCATCTGTAAAACTCTTTAAAGCATCATCTTGTTTTATACCCAAATCATAAGCAACACCTGTATTTGTTGGACCAATTATTAAATCATAATTTTCAAACACTTTATTTACAGCCTCTCTTAAAGCTTCTCGCAACCTTAAAGCTTTTACATAATACTTATCAGCATTTTTACCACTCAAAACATATGTTCCAATCATAATTCTTCTTTTTACTTCTTCCCCAAAACCAGCTGTTCTTGTTTTTTTAATAGATTCACTAGTTGTATTAGCAGGAATATTTAAACCATACTTAATACCATCAAAACGCGCTAAATTACTACTTGCCTCACCAAGTGCAATTACTTGATATAAAGGAACGCTATATTCTAAATATGGAACATCAACAAAATCTACCGTACAACCATTTTCTCTTAATAAACTAATTACATTATTTACTTTATCTTTAATTTCTTCATTTATTTGATCATTCATATAAAATGTTGGAACAGCAATTTTATAACTTTTAAGTGGTTTATTAATTAAACTAGTAAAGTCTTTCGAAGCATCAATACTTGTCATATCATTTTCATCATAACCAGATATTAATTCCAATAGTAAAGCATTATCTAAAACATTTTTAGTTATTGGACCAATTTGATCTAAGCTAGAAGCAAAAGCAACTAAACCATTTCTCGAAACTCTACCATATGTAGGTTTCATACCAACAACACCTTGAAATGAAGCGGGTTGTCTTATAGAACCACCAGTATCAGAACCAAGTGCAAGCGCTACCTCACGACTTGAAATAGTAGCAGCCGATCCACTACTAGATCCCCCTGGGACCTTTTTCTTATTCCAAGGATTAAGTGTTGGTCCATAATAAGATGTTTCCCCAGTTGAACCCATCGCAAATTCATCCATATTGGTTTTACCAATTATTATCATATGTTTTTCTTTAATTTTTTTAATTACTTCAGCATCATATATTGGATTAAAATCATCAAGCATTTTAGACGCACAAGTAGTCCTTAAATCTTTTGTAACAATATTATCTTTAATAGCAATAGGAATACCCCAAAATAAATTATCAACCTCTGTATTTTCTAATTCTAAAGCCTCTTTTCTTGCCTTTTCATTTATTGTTATAAAATCATTTAATTTATAATTTTCAATCTTTTCTAAAGCCTCATTAACTAAATCAATTGGCTTTATTTTTTTACTTTTTAATAAATCATGTAACTCAGTTACACTTAAATCCATATAATTACTCATTTACAACCCTCTTAACTATTATGTATGATCTATCATGATTTTTAGCATTTTTCATTATTTCTTCTTTACTTAAACTTTCTTCAGTTATCGTACTCTCAAAATCATCAATCTTTTTCTCTTCTGTTGGTGCGATTAAAATATTTTCATTTTCAATTTTAGCATCCAATATTTTTTCAATCTCTGTTAATATATCACTTAATTCTTTAGTATATTTTTTTGTTTCTAACTCACTTATCTCAAGTTCAGCAAGTGACGCAACTTTTAAAACATTTTCTTCTGTTATCATATTGTTTCCTTTCTTATTTCTTAGTATCGAAGCCACTTCTTTTAAATAAATGCTCTAATTCAGATACTGTATATATCAATGTCGTAGGTCTTCCGTGTGGACAATTAAAAGGTTGTTCACACTTTTGAAGATTCTTAATTAAAGCAATAGCTTCTTCCGGACTTATATATTCATTAGCTTTTATAGCCATTTTACAACTTAAATTGATCGCTACTTTTTCATTAAACTTAACTAAATCAAATGGTTCATTATAATTAAGTACCGTTTCAATAACTTTATTTATATATTGATTCTCAAATCCCTTTGGAAACCATACCGGATGAGCCTTTACAATTATTGAATTAATTCCAAATTCCTCTATTAAAAGCCCAATATTATTAAGAACATCCATCTTTTCCCGTAACTTCATAAACTCACTAGTTGTATACTCTAAAGTTATTGGAAAAAGAAGCGGTATCTTATTCTGTGAAGGATGACCTAACTCTTCCTTAAACTTTTCATAATTTATTCTTTCCTTAGCAGCATGCTGATCAATTATATACATACCCGTATCATTTTGCATGATTATATATGTTCCATGCGCTATTCCAACAAATGTCATATCCGGGTATCTATTTTCTTCTCTTTTTGTTTCATATTTAACTTCATTCTCATGTATCTCTAATTCCTGTTTAACAAAAATAGGTTTTTCTTCTTGTTTTATAGGTTTTTCCTCTTCATAATCAGTAAAATTATTTACAACAATAGCCTCTTCAACTTTAGGAATCAAAGTTCTTACATCTAAATTCTTTTTAATTTCTTTCATTAATAAATTTTGTAATTCTTCTAATTTGGAAAACTTTATATCCATCTTTGTCGGATGAATATTAACATCAATTTGTGAAGGATCAACTTCAATATTAATTACAACTATCGGATATCTATTATCTGGCTTATAAGTATGATAAGAATCATTTATAGCACGATTTATACTTGAATTTCTAACAACTCTTCCATTTACAAGTGTTATCATATGATTTTTAGTCGTTCTATTAATTTCCGGTTTACTTATATAACCCATAACTTTATAATCCCTATCTTCAGTTTCAATTTTTATCATATTACGAGCAACATTAATACCAAAAACACTATTAATAGTTTTTAATAAATCACCCTTACCATCAGTATTTAACATTGTTGAGCCATTATTTGTTAAAACAAACCTTATATTAGGATGAGAAAGAGCTATTTTATCTACATAATCTGCAACAGTCATTAATTCAGCTTGCATTGAACTCAAATGTTTTAATCTTGCAGGCGTATTATAAAATAAGTTTCTAACAGCTATACTTGTTCCCCTTCTTGCTTCCGCTCTTTCAATGGACTCAAAATTACCACCATTTATTTTAACTCTTGTACCAAGTAAACCTTTTGATGTAACAAGTTCAACCTTTGAAACAGACGCTATTGAAGGTAAAGCTTCTCCTCTAAACCCAAGAGTATTAATTCGATATAAATCATTTTCATCTAATAATTTACTTGTTGCATGCCTTTGAAAAGCTGTTTTAGCATCCGCTTCATCCATTCCAACTCCATTATCAGTTACCTTTATTTCTGTAATACCACTATCTAAAAGATCTACTTTAATTTCTGTAGAACCAGCATCAATACTATTTTCAACTAATTCTTTAACAACTGATGAACACCTTTCAACAACCTCTCCAGCAGCAATCTTATTAGCAAGTATTTCACTCATTACTTTTATTATAGGCATTTTGTCACTTCTTTCATTACTTTATTATAATAATTAAGATCATTGTTTTCTATTTTCAAATTATCTAAATCTATTATATTTATACATCTATCATTCTTATTTTGATCAAACTTAAAATTAAGTTTAATTCTATTTATGTCAAGCTTGTATTCTTCTAACTCATATAATTCTTTTGCTTTATTTTCTTCAATAGATAAAGCAAGACGCCAAGTATAAATATATACATCTCCCTCTTTATTTACTATAAGTCCTTTCCCAAAGAATTCCTCTTCAGCATAAATATCAATTATTCTTGTTTTTCTTATTTCATTTAATTTTTCTATTATTTCTTCCTTTTCCATATACTATATTTTAGCAAAAAATCACTTATTTGTAAATGAAAAAACCATATATTAAATATATAGTTATTTCAAAAAAGACAATATCTTATCTTTATATGGAATAGAGCTTGACTTTATATTACATATTAAACTATTTTTATTATAATCAACATTAATAGTTTTAACATCAAAGGAGCCATCTTTTCTTTCTTTTAAAATATAATATTCAGCCTTTTCTCTTCCTTCGCCCTTCCAGCCCATACCAGCTGCTCTTAAAGTATAAATATTAGTATTATTAAGTTTATCATTCATCCGAAAATGAACATGTCCTTGAAATATATTTGTATATTCACGAGCCATTTTACCATTAAATAACGGTTCCCTGCAAGATGAAATAAAACCATTCAAAAATTCTCTATCATACTCTTTTTCTTTTAACATTTTATTAATATACTCTCGTGAATGTAATGAATTTGTATATTCAAACTGTTTAACATTTACTCCCTTTATGAAGTTTTCTTGATAAGACCAAGTACTATGATTAACAAAATCCCATCTAACATCATTTATAAAATGACACAAAGCAATTTTTTTATCACCAACAAGTAAATCAATTGAAGCAGGATATACTTTTAATTTATCTATACCCTTAGAACCAAGTCTCTCACTAGTCCATTCCTGATTAGCTTTCTTTTCCGCATTAAAATATGGAAAAGGTTTAATACCAAGAGTATTATAATACTCACTATTACCAGCAACAGATTTAACATTATATTCATCTAATAAATCCATTACCTCACAAGGATTAGGTCCTAACCCAACATTATCACCCAAAGAATATATTTCGGTAATATTCCTTTTTCTAATATCCTCTAAAATTGCTAGTAAAGGCTCAAACATTGAATGAACATCTGTAAAAATGGCCAGTTCTCTACCAGTATATATTTCATTTTCTTTCGTTTCTTTATTTGTATTCATTATATCAATTAAATCACTTATTATCTTTGTATCTTCCAATTCACAATCTATATCATTTGGTTCAAATACCATTTTTGGATTTTCAATACTTTGATTCTTAGGTTGTGTAATAATATATGGAAGATGATACTTTTTATGCATCTCTTCTTCTCTAATATTAGGAGTTTTTCCCTTTTCTAGCCTTATTCCACAAGGTCTTATTCCTTCTCTATAAAGAAGTATTTCCGCATTGTTTAAAGTCACAGAACTCGTTTCCAAAATTCCCCTTTGACTATCAATCTTTGTTTTAAATTCCAACGAATTATTTTCAACAAGAGAATTAGTTCCCATATTCGAAAGAGAACTACAAATAAATGCTCCTTTTGGAATATAATCATATAGTAATACAACACTTAAATAGTGCAAATCATAATAATATTTTTGACCTTTATAACTAATTGGACTCATAGATATAAAGTTTGTTTTACCCGTTGCAATTCCATTTACCAAATTTTCATCTTTTTCTTTTGTACTTACTACATGAGCACATAATATATAGTTTTTATTTGATAAATCAATTCGTGACTTACCATCTTCTAATAATTTACTTACATTTGTTAAATTAACATTCATTTCAAGTTCATATAAATTTCTTATCTTTTCCCCATAATTCATATAAATATTCTGAACATAATTCATTTTATCATAAGATTCATATATTATTTTTAAAACATCCAATTTTGTTTTATAAGAACATACTTCAATCTTTTCTAAAAACGATGTATAAACCATCAATTCTTTTGTTTTTTCAAGTACAATTTTTGATTTACAATTATCTTTAAGTAACAATTTTAAGGTTTCGATACTTACCTTGTTTTGTTTTGGATTAATTGTTTTTTCAAGAATTCGATCAATCTTAGAATACTCTTGTGCCGGATCAATTATTTCTTTTAGTATATTCTTATCTAATTCATACTCTTTCTCTCTATATTTTTTTAATTTCTCATAACTAGATGGTATATCATCAAGTGCATCATTCTCTAGTAATAATTTTAGTGTCAACTTATCAGTCTTTGTTAAATCTATATTATTTTGTTCTAATTCCTTTAATAATGGATATAATCTTTGATATGATGTTACTAATTCAAGATATTCCTTTATTTCATATACCTTATTTTCTTTATCATTAATATAATAATTTTCTAATAGATATGTTCTTATTTTATTAAATTCATCAATATCATCAATTTCCATTATTTTATCAAACCAATTATAATATTTCCTTGTTCCTATACCATATTCACAAAAGACTTTATAATCAATTTTACTTTCAATTATTTTATTTTTTACACTTTCATAATTATCTAGCACTTTTTGACCATTACTACCTTTAATTAAAAAGCATATTGTATTTACATCTTTAAAACCAAGGGATTTAAGTATTATTTTTACAACTGTATAAAGCGTTCTATTACCTATTAAAATACGATATTTTTCTTCATATGATAATTCATTAATTCTTTTTTCAATAAGATCTTTACAATATGAATACAATAAATATTGAATAGAATGCGCGACTTTTATATTAGATAACTCTGGTATAGTATCTAACTCTAGCATATATACAAGTTTAACTATTTCATCATTATATAATTTTATCAACTCTTTTGTAGCATAATCGCCTTTAACTTTTTCTAAAGCTTCATATAAATTATCTTTGTTTATAAATGTATCAATTAATAGTTTTTTAACTTCTATACATTGGTCACCATACGATATATCATCCATTATTTCAGAAAAATCATCATTAGTATCTTGTACATATTTTATAATATCTTCTTTTCTTAAATTAACTATTTCTTCTCTAATTTTAGCAGGAATATATGACACATTCTTTAAATAGAAAAAAAGTAAATCGCTAGTACTTTCTTTATTTAAGGCTTTTTCAAACTGTTTTCTTCTTCTTTTTACAATTTCATATTTTAAACTAGTTTTTATATATTTACTTGATAAAAATGAAAACATATATTCTTTACTTAATCTTTTTAAATTTCTTGTTATTTGTTTTTCTTTTACTTCCCAAATTATATGCGCAAATTCATCTGTACTAGCATTTCTTAGTAAAAACTCTGGTTCTAAAATAACAAATTTTAATACTTTTTTTACATCTTCTTTTCGTTGTTCAATTAAAAAACTTATTGTTTTTTTATTGCAAACACCTCGTATTTCTTTATATATAGCTCGTTTACTTAATTTTCTTACGGCTTCATTTATATCATCTTTTTTATAGTTTTCTATCATTTCAATTACAGAATCTCTTCCTCTTAATTCTCTAACTATTTTCCAAACATTTTTTTCATTTATTGCTTGATTAATTATTTTGATTGCTAATCTATCATCTAGTTGAAGAGTACTTAAAACACTTGCAATTTGTTCTTCTTTTTTTATTTTCTTAATGATTTCATTTATTTTTATTTCATCTTTTTCTTCTCTTAACTTATTTACTATGTCCATTGTTTTCATAATTGTTCCTCTTTTTATGGTGTATATTATATATTTTTTTAATTATTAAGTCAAAATAATATTAATGCTAAATTAAAAAGAATTATTTTTCAATAATTCCCTTCTTTGCTTTATAATGTGTGCCAATGTACTCTACCTTACTATTTTCTATTCTTATTAAAGATTCATCAGGTATTAATATTAAATCTACCATCTTACTTACTTCATCTATTTCATCTAATAATTCTTGATTTTTAGAATCAAAATGTGGGTATACATTTATTTTTACAAGATCCAATCCTTCATAATCATATATTCTATTATTTTCAAATTCATCTCTATAAATTACTCTTTTAGCTTGATTCATTGCCCCAGCACTTACACCAATAATTAGTTCTTTTTGTTTTATTAATTCTTTTATTTCGTTTTTATTTATTATTTCCATTTGAATGTAAGGGCATCCACCAAGTAAAAAGACTATATCAGCTTTATTTATATATTCTTTAGCTTCTTTCTTATTTGTGTTTTCATCTATTACATAAATATTATTAAATGCTATTTTAATATTTTTAAAATTGTTTAATTTATTTTCAATACTTTCTTTTAAGTGTTCTGGTTCATTTTTCAAGGCAGATACAAATGTTATATTAGAATTATTTTTAACATCTTTTAATATATATTTTTCTTGTTCTAATGTAAATCCTGTTTCTTTATTAATTCTACTAAATAAATAATATATTTTTTCCATAACAACTCCTTATAATAGCACATAAACACATATTGTTATAATACACATAATAATTATAATAACTGCATATATATACAATAAACTTTTAACAAAATCTTTTGGTTTTTCGATTTTCTTATTTTCATCTAACGATTCAAAAGCACTTTTTGGTTCATTATTTAATTCTACAGATGGTTTATCTTTTCTATTATTAAAATTATGCTCATCTAACATAGTTATTAAATCTATTTTAAACATATCTTTTTGTGGCCTTTTTTTGGAAACCATTACACCTTTATATGAAGTAAGACCATCATTATAACTTTGCTTCAACAATCTTTTTGGTTCAAGTGATTCTAAAAGTACTGTTTTTTCATTTTCATATACAGAATATATTAATTTATAATTACCATATAATTTTTCTTGTACTTGTGAAGTACATGGTATTTCAAGAGAATATGTTAAAACATTATCAGTTTGACTAATTAAATCACCTGAAAAATTTCCTTCTTTTAAATTAGGATAATAAGAAAATAATAATTTCTTATAAACCAAACTATCATATTTTTTAATGGCTTTTTCACATCTATTAAATTCATCTTCATTAACATATTTAAATATATATTTGCTCATACTTACTCCTCTTATATAATTATAACATATTTAATGAATAATTAAACTTTTATTAATTTATTAATAATTATTATTTATTATAATGACTCAAATAAAAAAGCCAATACAAAACTAATCAAAATAATAAGTCTGTACTAGCCAACTATTTTTAATTCTCTTTATTAAATAATTC